>JAPLRW010000210.1 GCA_026398935.1 Methylococcales bacterium | reverse complement strand
TCGAAGCCTCGGTGTTACAGTGGGCATGACGGTTTGCTGGTGCGAAACTGTCCTACGGCTCTGGGCTGCCATAATTACATAACGGCAATGGGTTTTTTAGTCGCAAAAATAATAATCAGTAGCCAGGCGATTAAAAACGCCAGTCCACCCAATGGAGTAATCATTCCCAGCCATTTTATGTTCATGATTGCCAGACAATATAAGCTGCCGGAAAATAGCACAATCCCGCTTGCCATTAAACAGCCCGCCCAATACAGTAGCTTCGAGGTGGGGGCGTGTTGTTGAATAAGTGCAATAATTAATAAGCCCAAGGCATGCCACATTTGGTAGTTAACGCCGGTTTTATAGACGTCTAACATCTCTGGCGAGAGGATGGCTTTTAGACCATGTGCGCCAAATGCGCCTAAGCCAACACCGGTGAAGGCGGCGAGTGCGCCGAACAATAAAAAGAGTGAGTGCATCATTGTTCCAGTAGGCGGGGCATGAGTTGTACTAAATTACACGGACGGGTGCGGATGTCCAGCTGTGCTTGAATGAGGCTGTCCCATGCGGTACGGCACGCACCGGAAGAACCGGGTAAGCAAAAAATATAGGTGGCATTAGCGACCCCCGCGAGTGCGCGGGATTGGATAGTAGAAGTTTTAATGTCTTGATAAGACAGCATTCTAAAGACTTCTCCAAAACCGTCCAGCTGTTTATCGAGCAGCGGGGCAACGGCTTCGGGTGTGCCATCGCGTCCGGTAACACCCGTACCGCCAGTCGTAAGAATAACATTCACCTGTTCATCAGCAATCCACTGTGAAATAGCGGCTCTGATCTGGTAAATAGAATCGGGGACTATTTTTTTCTCAATAATGTGATGACCCGCTTGGCTCGCTCGCTCGTGTAACGCTGCACCGGAGGTGTCATCTTGTTCGGTACGCGTATCCGAAACGACTAGGATGGCGATAGTTAAGGGAATAATCTGTTTTTCTGTCATGGGGGTCGCCGGTGCTGAATAATGATGGGGCGCTTTTTAGGCGTAACGGTCATTGATTATAGTAGCCAATACCTGCGTTATGCGATTATTTTTTACAGGGGGTGCAAATCTATACCGGATGATTGTGCAGCTTCAAGTGCTAATAGTTTTGTTTTTATCGTCATAAAATCCCCCGCTGTTTGTCCGCAATAACCGCCCATTCCGGTTGCGGAAACCACACGGTGACAGGGAATCAGCAGTGGATAAGGATTGTCCCGACAAGCGTTACCGACGGCGCGCGCGGCTGAGTTTATTTTTTTGGCCAATGCGGCATAGGTTAAGGTTGTGCCGTAGGGAATTTGACACAGTTCCGCCCACACTTGCTGGCGGTAAGCAGAACCTTGTTTTAATAAACGCAGGGTAATAGTGGTATGGGGATCAAGCCATTCAAGAGTCTCTGGCGCGTTAGCGTTAGTCGATGGTGCGTTGACGTCCCAGTCCATTTTGCTGATGACGCCCTCTTGGCGGGTAATCAGTAAGGTTCCGACGGGTAGCGACAGGCGTGTAACTTCTTCAACACCTGAACAGTGATCAACCCAGTGTAAAATAAAAGCCATGTGCGATTTAGAATGAGGTGTGTCGGTACTAGAGCCCGTTGATTTTTCCACTCACGGTGCGCAAGCATAATGCGTAACACTTCTTGTGGATCATCCGTTAAGGTGATGTAGTTTAAATCGTCTACTGAGATAGTGGCGTATTCCAGCATTTTACTTTTAATCCAGTCCATCAGTCCGCCCCAAAAATCACTGCCAAATAAGATTAATGGCATAGGGTAGATTTTATGGGTTTGCATTAAGGTCAGTGATTCAAAAAACTCATCCAAGGTTCCAAAACCACCCGGCATACACACATACCCCATGGAATAACGGACGAACATTACTTTACGAACAAAAAAATAGCGAAAGTCGAGAGAAATGTTTTGATAGGGATTGGGATGCTGCTCAGTGGGTAATTGAATATTCAAGCCAACGGAGGTTGTTTTTTGTAAAAAAGCTCCTTTGTTAGCGGCTTCCATAATACCTGGCCCGCCACCGCTGATAATCGCAAAATCATGCTGTCCTAATAATTCAGCCAGTTCAATGGTTTTTTGATAATACGGGTTATCGGGCTGTAACCGCGCAGAACCAAAAATGGAGATGGCATCACAAAGGCTGGATAGCCTATCAAAACCTTCGGTAAATTCGCTGATAATTCTAAAAATACGCCAGGACTGATCGCCTTTTACATCATCAATGATGCTCTCAGTGGCTTGATCGTTGTCGTTACAGTTCATATACGGTTGGCCTAGGCAGTAAAGGATTAATCCTGATGCGCAGTGAAAATAAGTTTTCCTGCTTGCAGCGTATGGCTTACTTTTCCGGTTAAGGTTTGCCCCCAGTAAGGGGTATTGATTCCTTGACTATGCCAATGCTGTGCATCAAGTGTCCATGTGGCGTTTGGATCGAAGACGCAGATGTCAGCATTGCTACCAATACTGAGTGAACCCGTTGCGTGCTGAATAATCGCAGCGGGTTTTTGTGTTAATGCACCGATACCTTGCGATAAGCTGATTACGCCTTCGCTGACCAGTTTTAACAGTAACGGTAACAATGTTTCTAATGCGGAAATGCCCGGTTCTGTTTCGGGAAAAGCCCCCAGTTTGGCATCAATGTCATGCGGCTGATGGTCTGAACAAATGGCATCAATAACCCCGTTAGCTAATCCCTCTCTGAGTGCATCACGATCCTGCCGTGAACGTAAAGGCGGTATAACGTGATAGGCACTGTTAAACGGTTCAATATCGTCTTCGGTTAAATCCAGCTGATGCATGGCAACATCCGCACTGATGTTTAAGCCGTATTTTTTAGCTTGCTGAATTTTAATGACGGAGCGCCAGCCACTTAATTGACTGAAATGTACTCGGCAGCCAGTTAATTCGGCTAATTCTAAACATTGCGCCAGCGCAATAGTTTCTGCCGCTTCTGGAATGCCGGGTAAGCCGTAACGGGTCGATACCGCTCCTTCATGCATACAGCCTTTATTTGAAAGACAAAAGTCTTGTGGGCGAAACATTAACAGTAATCCATGGCTGGCGGCATATTCCATTGCGCGCCTTAATACCAGTAAATTATGCACCGGTTGATTGGCATTGCTGACCGCAATACAGCCGGCATCTTTAAGCGCTAACATGGCGCTTAATTCAGATCCTGCCAATTTTTGGGTAAGGGCTGCAATCGGGTAAATTTGATCATAACCGCAGCGTTCGGCAAGGCCTTTTATCAGCTCAGCGACTGCGGGTGTATCAATTACCGGACGCGTATCCGGCTGTAAACACATGCTGGTAATACCCGCACGAGCAGCAGCAGCGGTTTCGCTTTTAAAGGTGGCTTTGCGACTTTGTCCCGGTTCACGTAAGCGGGTGCTTAGATCAATAAAGCCCGGACAGATAATCTGCCCTTGCGCGTCGATTATTTTATCTGCGGTAAAGCCAGTGGGGGGCGTTGTTACCGAAATAATTTTCCCCTCGGCAATGTACACCGAGCCGTTACAATTCAGCTGATTGGCAGGATCGATGATCTGGCCGTTTTGAATAAGAATTTTCACTATCGCGCGTCTCCAGTGCTTTGCATGGCCATTGACAGTACCGCCATGCGTACCGCTATGCCGTTACTGACTTGCTGTAAAATGACAGATTGCGACCCGTCAGCCACGCTTGAATCAATTTCAACGCCGCGATTAATCGGGCCGGGGTGCATGACAATGGCATCAGGTTTGGCTAGTTTAAGTTTCGCTTGCGTTAATCCGAAGCATTTATAGTATTCACTTTCACTGGGTAATAAGGCGGAGGTCATACGTTCTTTTTGCAAACGTAGCGTAATAATGACGTCAATATCCTCTAGTCCCGCTTGTAAGTCGTGCGAAACAGTAACACCTAAGGTTTCAACTTTTGCAGGCAATAGGGTTCTGGGCGCAATGACCCGGACTTCTGCTACGCCTAAGGTATTGAGCGCTAAAATTTGTGAACGCGCTACCCGTGAATGCAAAATGTCGCCAATGATGGCGACTCTTAAACGGGTTAAATCGGGTTTCTTTTGCCGAATAGTAAACATGTCCAGCATGGCTTGGGTTGGATGCGCATGTTGACCATCACCCGCATTGATAACACTGATATGGGGGGCGGTATTTTGTGCCATAAAATGTGCCGCGCCACTGACAGAATGCCGAACCACAAACATATCCACATGCATGGCTTCCAGATTACGAATCGTATCCAGCAAGCTTTCGCCTTTTGAGGTTGACGACGTGGCGATATTCATATTCAGCACGTCAGCCGATAGCCGATTGGCCGCTAATTCAAAGGTGGTACGGGTGCGGGTGCTGTTTTCAAAAAACAAATTAACGATGGTTTTTCCGCGCAGCAGGGGTACTTTTTTAACTTGATTGCCGGACATTGCGGCGAAGGATTCAGCGGTATCGAGTATTTCGGTTAACAACGCCCGACTGAGTCCATCAATAGTTAAAAAGTGTTTAAGCTTGCCCTCAGCATTTAATTGCAGATTATTGCTCATGACTACTCACCTGTAGGAAACGTTTCGAGATGTAGCGCTAAAGGCGTAGGCCCAGTTAATTTAATCCGTTGCCCCTTTTCTAAGTGACAACGAGCGCCGCAGCAATCTGGACGGATGGGGATTTGCCGTCCATCGCGTTCTAATAATACCCCTAGAACCACTTGTGCGGGTCGACCGTAATCAAAAATCTCATTAAGTGCCGCGCGGATGGTGCGCCCAGTATAAAACACATCATCAATTAAAATGACATCACGGCCATCAATTTGGCGCGGCAATTGACTGGGTTTTACATTGGGGTGCATACCTATCTGGGAGAAATCATCACGGTAAAATGAAATATCCAGTAAGCCGAGTGGTTCAGTGATAGCGAGGCGAGTGTGCAGGTGTTCTGCGATCCAAACACCACCGGTGCGAATACCAATCATGAGCGGGTTGACCAGTTGCCGCTCAAGGATTAATTTTTTTAAATTAATTTCAAGAGCATCTAATAATAGGGGAACGTCTAAACGGTTGGTGTGTAGGTCGTTTATCTGGGTTGTCATTATAGTTCAGGTGTGGTTACAAAACGATTAAGTCATTTTACTGTTAAGGAGGGTGCTTTGCTCATTAAGCCAAGTTTGTAAAATCAGTTGAGCCGCCAATTGATCTTGTACCGCCCATAATTTGCTGGCGCGTACATTTAATTCATCAAATAATAATTGCTTGGCTTCATAGGTGGTTAAGGCTTCATCAACCTGATACACGGGCAGTGAAAAGCGGCCTTCTAATTGCCGACAAAATTTCTGCATGCGTGGCGTGACGGGGTTATCTTGACCATCGGCTTGTCTGGAGATACCGACGACTAAGCCTGCTGGCAACCATTCGGCGCAGAGTTGGCCAATTATTTTCCAGTCCGGTTGATCGTTAAGTGAGCGGATGGTTTGTAATGGGCTGGCGATACTGGTGGCTGTCTGTCCGACGGCGACGCCAATTTTTTTGGTGCCAAAATCAAAGCCCAGATAGGTGTCACGGTTAAGGTGGGCGCGAAGCGGGTCTACTCTAGGCATGCCCAGCCTGCATCGTTAGTAAATTAATATCCACGCCTAATTGTTTTGCGGCAAGATCCCAGCGCTGTGTAAACGGGGTGGTAAATAATATATCGGTTGCACACGGCGCATTCAGCCAGGCGTTGCTAATGAATTCCTGTTCTAACTGACCTGCTCCCCAGCCAGCATAGCCTAACGCCACCAAATAGCGTTTTGGGCCAGTACCTGTTGCAATCGCTTCTAAAACGTCGCGGGAAGTGGTTAAGGCAATCCCTTCGGAAATTAGGATGGATGAATCCCATTTCCCCCCCGCGTCATGGATGACAAAGCCGCGTTCTTGTTGCACGGGGCCGCCATAAAAAATATCCACATCCAAGGTTTCCGGAACCGTCGTGTGAATATCCATTTGCTTATAAATATCGCGCAATTTCATACCCGCCGGGCGATTAATGACGATACCTAATGCACCATCGACAGTGTGCTGGCATAAATAAGTGACCGTATGAAAAAATCCAGGGTCATCTAATGTGGGCATAGCAATCAAAAATTGATTGTTTAAAAAAGTAGTATCGGTCATGGCGTATTTAATTTCATAGACTGTTTATTTTGCCAGTGCGTTATCTTAATCAACGACGTTGTTTAAGTATAGCTAACTTTAGCATTAACCGTTAGGCGCTTATGTTAAAGATTACAATGAATAGGATCACTGGGTATTTGCGAGAGCCCAAGTGAATTGCAGTATAGTCGAACATTTCTCCACCTTGAATGACCCAAGGATTGAGCGTAAGAAGCTCCACCAATTGATGGACATCATTGTCTTGTCAATATGTGCCACGTTAAGCTGTAATGGCCTAATAAAGCAGGACGCTTCTTAAGATAGATTTATAATGTCATCAGAAGTGAATTCACCTTTCGCTTGCAAACTCTCCACCGCAAACCCCACCACACTGCGCTGTTCTTTACTAAACTCCACACCGATAAAATGTATTGGCTCATTAAAGGCACGGTATTTGTCGGCGTAATGTTTGTCTTTCAATTGCTGGATAGCGTTACCTTGTGGTGACAGTTCCACTACCTTGAATTCAAACAAATACACCTGTCCTGCAAAACGTACGGTCATATCAATGCGCCCTTGATTCGTGGTGTCTTCGAGGATAATCGGCAAACCCAAGGCGGCAAAGTAGGAGTAGAACACGCTGGCATAATGGCCTTCGTATTGCGCGATGGGATTGTTGCGGTACCAGTCATGCGGGATGCTGGCAAAAAAGGCGCTAAACAAATCCTTCAGCCCCGCGCAATCGGCGGCTTTCAACAATTGCAGCAGCTTCAGGCGGTTCATGAACGCCTTTTGCCCATCCACGCCATAGCCGCTGAGCAATACCGAGTTCAGGCTGGTTTCCACCTCATGGTTGGGGTAACCCAAGGTATACACCCAAAGCCCCGTCATGATTTCTTCGACGCCATGCAAAGTCAGGTAGCCAGTTTGAAACAACAAGGCATCGCTGTTGATATGCTCGACATCAAAGGTGGACAGCAGCTCCATACTGGTTTGCCGCCTCGCCAAGTCGGGGGTGAAAAAGCCGCGTTGCGTGAGCAGTTCCACCAAAAAAGTCGGTGTACCGGTTTCAAACCAGTAGGGTTTGAATTCCCGTTCTTTGAACAGCAATAACACATCAAACGGGTTGTAAACCGATTCGCCCGACCAATTGTAGCCGTTGTACCACAAACGAATTTGTTCCCGATCCAAGCCTGCCAGTTCGGCGGAAAACACCGTATTAATATCGGTATCGGTATAGCCGCAAAGCGCGGAATATTCTTTAGAGACAGTGATGTCCCGTAAATTGTTCAACCCCGAAAACAAGCTGACCTTGCTAAATTTCGACACGCCGGTGAGTATGGCAAAGCGGATATGCGCGTCCATGTCCTTAATCACCGAATAGAGGTTACGCAGTCCGTCGCGTATTTCTTTGGCGATTTCTGGGTGAGTGAGGTTGTCCAGTATGGGCTTGTCGTATTCATCGACCAACACCACGACCCGCTCGTCACTTGCGGCATGGGCGCTACGAATTAATTCAGAAAAACAGCTTACTACGTCGTTTGGATCACTACAGGACAAGCCGAACGCTAGTCGGTTAACCTTTAGTAAATCCAAAATGCGTCGATCTAGATCAGCTCGGCAATGTAAAACACCACCGCCAAAGCTAATGCGAATAACAGGGGCTTTACGCTGCCAATCCCAATGCTCATCCGCATAGAGCCCTTGAAAAAGCGCTTGATTGCCCTCGAACAATTCCGCCAAGGTATCCAGCAATAATGATTTACCAAAACGGCGCGGGCGTGAAAGAAAGTAATATTTGCCTTGGTCAATTAAGCGCACCGCAAGTCGGGTCTTATCCACATAATAATAGTCATCTTCGCGAATTTCACGGAAGGTTTGTATGCCAATAGGGAGTTGTTTACGGTGCATAAGACCTCAGCGCGCTTAAATTCACATCATAAACCAAATGTCATCCAAGCCGTTCATGGTTATACAAAAATCCACCAAGAACGGCAAAAATCAATGCGCTGCGTTAGTTACTTTGGCGTTGCTGATTGCAATTGAAACAGTGAATCATCAAGATACTTAAATTGCGCCTGATAATCCTGCCCAAAGGCGTGTGCCAGCGGGATGCTGAGCAGGGTTTTGGGGATAAATTTTTGGATGCGGTTGTGACCAGTATCTGCGACCAAGACCCTGCCCTCTGCAGAAATAGCTATACTGCGTGGGTTTTTGAATTGTCCTGGGCTTGCAGCAAAGCTGCCAAACTGGGTTAGCAGGTGACCATCAGCGGCAAGATCCGCCTACAAGCTTTCCACCGCAAACCCTACCACACAGCGTTGTTCCCTGCTAAACTCCACACCAATTAAATGAATTGGCTCGCCTTCCGTGCGGTATTTATCGGCGTAATTTTTATCTTTTAATTGCTGGATCGCTCGACCTTGTGCTGACAATTCCACCACCTTAAATTCAAACAAATAAATCTGTCCTGCAAAATGCACGGTCATATCAATACGCCCCTGATTGCTCGTGTCTTCGAGGATGATTGGCAGACCCAATGCCGCAAAGTAAGAATAAAACACGCTGGCATAATGGCCGTCGTAGTGGGCGATGGGATTATTGCGATACCATTCGTGCGGGATGCTATCAAAGAACGCGCTGAACAAATCCTTCAGCCCGGCACAATCTGCTGCTTTCAATAATTGCAGTAGCTTTAGGCGATTCATAAACGCCTTTTGCCCATCTACACCATAGCCGCTGAGCAGCGCGGAGTTCAGGCTGGTTTCCACCTCATGGTTGGGATAGCCTAAGGTATATACCCACATGCCAGTCAATACTTCCTCTACTTTATGCAAGGTTAAATACCCCGTTTGGAATAACAATGCATCGCTGTTGATATGCTCGATATTAACGGTGGAGAGTAATTCCATACTGGTTTGCCTTCGCGCTAAATCGGGCGTAAAAAAGCCGCGTTGCGTGAGCAGATTCACCAAAAAAGTCGGTGTACTCGTTTCAAACCAGTAGGGTTTAAATTGGCGCTTATCAAACAATAGCAGTACGTCAAACGGGTTATAGACCGATTCGCCCGACCAGTTATAGCCGTTATACCAGAAGCGGATTTGTTCCCGATCCAGACCCGCCAATTCAGGTGCAAACACCGTATCAATATCGGTATCGGTATAGCCGCACAGCGCAGAATAGTGGGCATCGACAGTAATGTCGTTAAGATTATTCAGGCCTGAAAATAAGCTCACGTTGCTGAATTTTGACACGCCAGTCAGTATAGCAAAGCGAATATGGGCGTCCATGTCCTTAATCACCGAGTACAGGTTACGCAGTCCATCCTGCACTTCTTTGGCGATTTCTGGGTGAGAGAGGTTATCCAGCATGGGTTTGTCGTATTCGTCGACCAATACTACGACCCGTTCTCCGGTTGCGGCATGTGCTTGGCGGATGAGTTCAGCAAAGCGGCCAGCAGCACTTATTTGTTGGCAAGTGATAGACAATGCCGCTTGGTTAACCGACAGTAATTCGTCAATTTTTAAATCCAGCTCTTGACGGTTACGTAGCACACCGCCGCCAAAGCTGATGCGAATAACTGGGGATTTGCGCTGCCAATCCCAATGCTCATCTGCGTAAAGCCCTTGAAAAAGTGGTTTATTGCCTTCGAATAACTCCGCCAAGGTATCCAGTAGCAGTGATTTGCCAAAACGGCGCGGGCGTGAGAGAAAGTAATATTTGCCCTGATTAATCAAGCGCAGGGCAAGCGGGGTTTTATCCACATAATAATAGTGCTCTTCGCGGATTTCACGAAAGCTTTGAATGCCAATGGGGAGTTTTTTACGGTACATGGTTTAATCCTTAATGGTGTGGTAGCCTGAATCCCCCTTTTGTGCAAAGGGGGATTTATCGGCTGGCTACTTCAACGTTGCGGATTGCAAGAGAAAGTGATCGTTATCTACCCGTTTTAAACTGGCCTGATAATCCTGTCCAAAGGCACGTACCAATGGTAAGGTCAATAGATTGGTAACCGGATCAAAAAGGCTGGGTGAGCGGTATGTATAGGCTACCGGATTAACGCTCAGTAATTGAAATAATCCGTTTTGATTTTGTAAGGTGGCTTGGTAATGCACACCCTTAACGTCTACATCGTGTATGGAAAGCAATAGCTGCTTATCATTATAGTCTGCCGCTGCACTGGACTGCGCTACAAACTTCTGGATGCGGTTGTTACCCGTATCCACTACCCAGACACTGCCCTCTTTTGCTACGGCAATGCCTTCTGGGCCTTTGAATTGCCCCGCGCCAGAGCCTAGGCTGCCATACTGAGCGATAAAACTGCCGTCCGTGTTTAGGTGTTGGATGCGGTTATTGCCCGTGTCTGCTATCCATAGGCTACCATCGGGCGCTATGGCAATATCATGAGGTGTATTAAACTGTCTGGGAGCTGCGCCTACTGTTCCCCTCGTTCCGTAAGCGACCTTAACGCCATTGCTGTATTGCCCAATCAGACTCGCATCAGCATTGTAATGGGCAATGGTATGTTGCCCACCTTGTGCCAACCAGACACTGCCATCAGCAGCAACGGAAATACCGGCCACTGTGTCGATGTCAGTATTTGATGCTATTTGACTACCAATGGCATTGTAATGTATTAAGCTGCCATTACCATTAGTTACCCAAATGCCCCCCTTACCATCTGCAGCGATGCCATTTACTGAGCCTCCGGAATATGGGATTCCTGCGATAAAAGTACCGTCAGCCGTACGGTGCTCAATTCTTCCCGTCGAACCGGAGCTCCACAGCCAGAGACTGCCATCTTCGGTGGGGGCTACTTTGGGTAATAAATAGTCATTACTTCCTCTGGAATTACCAAGCGTACTAAATTGGGCAATAAAATCGCCCGTAGCGCTGATGCGCTGCATGCGTTTATTGCCTTTGTCGCTGACCCATAGACTGCCATCTGTCGCTACGGCAATGCCACTGGGTGCTTGGAAATGTCCGGCAGTATCTAGCGTGCCAATATCTGTCCCTGTGCTTTTAATCTGGGTAATAAATTGCCCCGTGGCAGTAAGGTGCTGAAAACGGTTATTACCGGTATCTGTGATCCACACGCTGCCATCTGCTAGGGGAGTAATTTGGCTGGGTGCATTAAATTGGCCATTAGCAGAGCCTTTGCTACCAAATTCTGCTAGTGTTTGACCCGTAGCACTTAAATGTTTTATTGTATTATCGCCGTAAGAAGTTATTAGCCACAGGCTGCCGTCGGCTGCAAATTGAAAAGCTGTAATGCCATAGATAATTCCGAGTGGATCTACTATTGAGCTACCATTTGCTGAAATATACTCGGCACGGCCAAACTGGTTCACTAGCCATAGCGCACCATCAGATGCAAGGGTGAAGCTTTTTAGGCTAACGTATGGGCTTTGAAAATCTCCCAGAATCAGGCCGTCGGCATTAAAGTGGGTGATTGCAGAGTCGCCAACTAGGAAATAAATACTGCCATCTTTTGCCAATTGGATTGGTGAATCATTGCCCCCATGTCCGTGTCTAAAATGGTCAATAAATCCCCCTTCGGAACTGAAGTGTGATAGGAAGCTATTATCTACCACCCACACACTGCCATCGGCGGCTACGGCGATACCTGATGGATGAGATAATTGCCCATGATCTAGTTCGGTTGCGTGAGTTCTGAATGAATTATTCTCTTTAAAAGGGTAGCCGCCAAATTCTGCGATAAAACTGCCATCCGCTTTAAAATGCTGAATACGATCGTGAAGGGTATCTGATGCCCAAACACTCCCATCTGGTGCAGCCGCCATATACTGCGCTTTATCAAAAGACCACGACGACCCTGACTCAGACGCAGGCGGTATCGTTCGTTCCACGCGGTATTCCGCCACGTCTCCCGTCGCCCACACTGCTTGCTGCGCTAACGCCAAGGTCACTGCTAAAATGATCCGTACTGTCCCGTGTAGATTTCGCATAATCCATCCTTATCTTGAGCTTATTTTAAATCATAAAAAAATGATAGTACGGCGGCGGACTTAACCTAAGCTGAATTTGGCGGTATAGCGTTACACCCGCTCCACCGCAAAACGTCTCTGAGGTGTGCTGTCTTTTGAGGATACGCGAAAAAGTAGGCGTAAAGCACGCTAAGCTGGGCGGAGGGGTTGGCTAATACGCTGTTGCTGTTGACATATATAGGTTGAACTGCATTTGATAGGGCAGGCTAAATACGCGGGCGGGCAGGGCGCTTGATAAGTGAGTCACCGTATCAAGCGCCGCCCTATTAATGTCATGAGTAAACAGAAACCTTTAGTTAGTAGACAAGCCTGATTCGTCGGAAAAGCTCCATACACGCGTGATGATCAGCACATTCAGTTCCTTTAATAAGGAACGTGGCAGCGGTGCAAATGGCGCACTCATACGTACAATTTTCTTCGCCGCATCGTCTAACTCTGGGTAGCCAGAGGATTTGTTAATGCGGATGCTGTAAATACTGCCGTCTTCATTAATACCGACGTCCATGGTTAAACGCCCCGTAAAATTGTTTTTTCGGGCTATTTCGGGGTAGTTAAGGTTGCCGATTTGTTCAATTTTGCGTTCCCAATCGCTAATATATTGTGCCGCGATGTATTTGTGGGTACTGACGGCGCTAATGTGTTTGATGTGTGACACATCTTCACCTTGCTGCTCTTTTTTAACAATTTGCGTGCCTAATTGTGCAATTTGCATGCGTAACGCTTCAGCGGATAGCTGCGGCACAGGCTTGGGGTCTACACTGATTTGATCGGCTTTTTTAGCGGTAAGCATGGGCTTTTCCGCCACTTTTTGCGTAATGACTTTCTGGGCGGTTTGGGGTTTTTGGGGGATAGGTTCGGGGCTTTTGGTTAAGACTTTTTTCTCTTCTTGTCCCTCGCTGGGGATCTTTTGTTTAGGGGGGCTGGGTTTACTGACTTTTTGCCCACTGCCGATCTGGTTTTCTTGTGCAAGCAGGCGTGCATGTTGCGGTGGCTTGGGGGTTTTGGTGGTAACCAGGGTTATTTCGATGGCTTTATTCGCGGGTTTTGGTTCGGGCGCACTAAAATTTATGCCCAAAATCAGCGCATGCACAACAATCGCCCCGAATAGCGCAATGAGCAAACGATCATTGTGAGAGGTAACTGACACGGGTTTAAAGTGGGTGGATTCAGCCATGATCTTGTAAGGTACGTGCAATATGATCCATTAATAACCCGCTAATGTTTAAACCAAACTGTTTATCCAGTTCTTGCACACACGTCGGGCTAGTAACATTGATTTCGGTTAAATAATCGCCAATAACGTCAATGCCGACAAAAACCAGCCCTTTTTCACGTAATGTAGGCCCTACTTGCTCGGCGATCCATTTATCGCGTGGCGTTAATTCGCGTCCTTCGCCAGAGCCGCCTGCGGCTAAATTACCGCGTGTTTCTCCGTGTGCTGGGATTCGTGCCAGTGCGTAAGGAATCGCTTCGCCATTGACCAATAAGATGCGTTTGTCGCCGTCCTTGATTTCAGGTAAATATTTCTGCGCCATAATGTAGCGGGTGTTGTATTGGGTCATGGTTTCCAATATGACGCTTAAATTGGGATCGCCATCACGCAGATAAAAAATGGATGTGCCGCCCATGCCGTCTAAGGGTTTTAAAATGATTTCGCCGTGTTCGCGGAGAAAGTTTCTAAACAAGCGCGGTTCTCTCGCCACGAGTGTATCGGCGCAACATTGTGGAAACCATGCGGTAAATAGTTTTTCATTGGCATCGCGCAATGATTGCGGTTTGTTAATGACATAGGTGCCTAAACTTTCGGCTTGCTCCAACAGGTGCGTGGCATAAACATATTCTTGATCAAAAGGGGGGTCTTTACGCATCATGATGACATTCAACGCATCAAGTGGGAGGTCTTGTTCGGCGGTAAACTCAAACCATTTTTGCGCATCGCGTTGTACAGTGAGGGTTTGTGTTCTGGCGTATGCGCGACCGTTGCGTAAATATAAATCATTTAACTGCATGTAATGCAATTCCCAACCCCGTGCTTGTGCTTCCAGTAGCATGGCAAAGCTGGTGTCTTTTTTTATGTTAATATTGGCGATGGGATCCATCACGATACCGAATTTTATACGCATGCAAACCTCTTGTTTGTTTAATGGGTGGGGCATTATAAGGGTGTTGATTATAGTGTATGTCAGGGCTTGATCTTAGCTGATGTTGCGGCGTTAAGTGTCGATTTAAAGTCATTAAATTTCTGCGGTCAGTCGGGTATTTTACAGATTGTTATTTACCTATAAAAGATTTTTTGGTATAAAGGGCGGCTAACTTTTGAATCAAGGCATACCAAGAGGTTAATCATGTCCAGAATTTGCCAGATAACCGGAAAACGTCCCGTTACCGGAAACAATGTATCACACGCTCACAATAAAACCAGAAGACGTTTTTGTCCGAATTTGCAACACCATAAATTCTGGGTAGAAAGCGAAAATCGCTGGATTCGTTTGAGAATTTCTACTAAAGGTTTACGTATTATTGACAAAAAAGGCATCGATGCCGTTTTAGTTGATTTGCGTAGTAAAGGCGAAAAAATTTAAGGAGACTTAACGATGCGCGATAAAATCAAATTAATTTCCAGTGCTGGCACCGGTCATTTTTACACTACTGATAAAAACAAACGTAACATGCCTGAAAAAATGGAGATCAAAAAATTTGATCCTGTGGTTCGTCAGCATGTCATGTATAAAGAAGCTAAAATTAAATAAATGCCTCTATGGCGGCTTTTAGTCGCCTTCAGATGAGCCACGGCTTTACTGGCTGTGGCTTCCTTTATAGCGCTAAAGCGCTCATATAACCTTCAATTGCTGCAAGGTATCTTTCAGCTCCTCAGTTTGCTTTTCTAACAACGCTTTTTCCTTTTGCGTGTCTGCATACTGCTGTTTTAGTTTTTGTACCAGTGCTTTAAGCGTCTTATTCTCAGCCATCAGCTGTTCGAGTGTAGCGGCTTCTGTTGTAGCGTCTGGTTGTTCAGTGTCTTTCTTTGAGGCAGCATCCCCCAAAAATGTTTGCCTAGTCGCGGTGTTGTGTACAAAGCTGATAATATTGCTCACAGGCTCTATCGGTAAGCTACACAGTCCGTTTCTGAGTATGACTGCTGAAAATTTATGCCGTAGTAGAAAAAATGCCGCAGCAGCACTGGTTTTACCATCTTCGCAGGCAACAATGATGGTTCTTTTGCGATCAAATGTTTTAGATTGCATCAGTATTGAGAAAAAAGGTGCATTAATACTATCTTTTAGATGCCAGGCAATGTAATCATCTTGTGAGCGTACATCCACAACATACGCACCCTCTTGCAGTTCGCGCTCCATATCATTGGCATCAATATATTTTAACGCGGGTGTTTTAATCAAGGTAATAAAGTTTTCCTTGTTTAAACGCAGTAAGGATAAGTTCGTTAATGCCGTTATGGATACATTGATCGGTTGCTCAGACAGTAACGCATCTTCGCCAAAGGTATCACTAGAGCGCAATTGGGCTAATTTAATATCTCTGGCATTAGGGCTGGGTTTGCGCGATAAAATACATTGCCCTTGCTTAATCAGATAATAATATTCACCTTGCTCGCCTTGTTTTAAAACCATCGTACCTTTGGGGACATGAATTTCTTCCAGACTCATGAGCAGTCTTTGGAGATTCGCGGGGGGTAAGCTTTTGAAAACAGGTGAATTTAACAGTGTCGTCATCCAGTCTTCGGAATTCTCATCTGTTTCAGTGTTGGTCATGTCAATGTTATCCTCTTGAGTAAGGTCTATTTTGTGTGGGCTAATCAGCCACTTAGCATCCAAGCGTAAATAACGTAATGAGTTTAACGCCACCGCATCAATTTTTCTTGGATGGTGGTGCGCCAAAGCAAAGCGCCCGGAATAGCTTTTCGCGGCAATAATTTCGACTTGCATGCCTGCCGCTTGTAAAGAAACATCCCCACTTAACAGATAAACCAGTTCCTTAATGTTATCGCCCCTTTTAAATAAGGCTTCCCCCGGCTCAGCCGTCAAGACATCCATTCTTGCACAAATACGTTCAAAGCGGGATAAGGGTATTGTTGCTAAAGGAATAAACTTGCGAATTTCCTGCGCTTCTTTAGAATTAATGAGTATCGGCATGCCGCTATGTGAAGTATTGTCCGTGTAACACAGAGTCAGGTAAGCCTGCTAGCGCTAAAATGCTATAGGTTACATTATCCTGATACTAAAAATCATCTTGTTATTAAACATTTTATACAGTTTGCTGTCTACCATCGTATTTATTAATCGGTAATTTTCGGTCAAAAACATTATGAACATTAAATTAATTCCCTTTTACGTGCCTTTGTTGGTATTGAACCTGCTCTTCTTGACGCCTGTGATCGGCTATGCGGCACTCCCTGCTTTTTTAAATAACCAGCCGTTGCCTTCCGTTGCACCGATGCTGGAAATCAGCATGCCCGCTGTGGTGAACATTTCAACGTCCAAAAATATTCAGGCAGTGGACAATCCGTTATTAAAAGATCCTTTTTATCGGCATTTTTTTCAGATTCCTGAAGGGCAGCAACAACAAAAAAACAGTCTGGGTTCCGGGGTTATTATTGATAGCAGCAATGGCTATATTCTGACCAATAACCATGTTATTGACAAGGCGGATAAAATCATGGCGACCTTAAAAGATGGTCGCCAATTAGATGCCAAGCTTATCGGCACTGATCCAGAAGCGGATGTTGCCGTTATTCAAATTGTAGCGGATAACTTAACGGCATTGCCGATAGCCGACTCCAGTCAACTGCGGGTGGGTGACTTCGTGGTGGCAATTGGTAATCCCTTTGGCTTGGGGCAAACCGTCACTTCCGGTATTGTCAGTGCCTTAGGACGCTCTGGATTGGGCATTGAAGGCTATGAAGATTTCATTCAAACCGATGCCTCTATTAATCCGGGTAATTCGGGGGGAGCCTTGGTAAATTTGCGCGGTGAATTTGTCGGTATGAATACCGCTATTCTAGCGCCCACTGGCGGAAATGTCGGTATCGGCTTTGCCATTCCCGCGAATATGGCGATGACGATTAAAGAGTCTTTGATTAAGCACGGCGAAGTGCGCAGAGGGTTGTTGGGGGTTAGTACTCAAGATTTAACCCCTGAGTTAGCAAAAGCCTTTAATTTGCAAAATCAAAAGGGTGCGGTGATTAGCCGTATTGAAGGCAATTCTCCGGCCGCAAGAGCGGGTTTAGAGCCGGGCGATATTATTGTGGCGGTTAATGCTAAGCAAGCCAAAAATAGTTATGACATTCGTAACATGATTGGTTTATTGCAAATAGGTGATCAGGTTGAGATTGATTATTACCGCGGCGCTAAAAAACAGACCGCGACCGCGATTATTGGCAAGCCGGAACACCTTGTTGTTGATGGCGGAACGTTACACCCCGCCTTGCAAGGCACCGCCTTGGGCGTGCCGCAAAAAAATCAAGTAGAAGGCGTGTTATTTGAGAAAATTGACCCGCGCTCAATTGCTTGGCGAATAGGCTTACGTCCCAGCGACATTATCATCTCTGCCAATCGTTACCGAGTTCGTAACGTGGAAGAGTTGGCGCAAGTCGTTAATCCGGCTGGCGGCTTAGTGGTTAATGTGCAACGCGGTGGAGAGGCGTTTTTGGCCGTGCTAAGGTAATTATCAATAGAGGCTATTATTCTCAGGATCGGTCAGCGTAATAGCCTCAAGATCCAAGTTACTCGCATGGGCAGAGCCGAGTTTAATCATGAGTCGCACTTCGTTTTGTGAGTCAGCGGAGTTAACGGCATCTTCATAGCTGATTTTACCGGCGGTATAGAGATCGTAAAGCGCTTGATCGAAGGTCTGCATGCCGTGCTCGCGCGAGCTTTTCATTAGCTCTTTTAGCTTATGGATGTCGCCTTTACGAACTAAGTCCGACACCAAGGGTGTATTCAGTAATATTTCAATGGCTGGATACCGCCCTTGTCCGTCGGAGCGCGTAATCAATTGTTGCGCCACGATACCGCGTAAATTCAATGATAAATCCATAAACAATTGATTGTGCATCTCATTAGGGAAAAAATGCAAGATACGGTCGAGTGCCTGATTAGCATTGTTGGCATGTAAGGTCGTGACGCATAAATGCCCAGTTTCAGCAAATGCAATAGCGTGTTGCATGGTCTCGCGAGTTCTCACCTCGCCAATTAAAATGACATCCGGCGCTTGCCGCAAGGTGTTTTTTAAGGCAACCTCATACGATTCACAATCAAGCCCAACTTCGCGTTGGGTAATGATGCAGCCAAGGTGCTTGTGCATAAATTCAATTGGATCTTCAATGGTAATAATATGCCCACTGCTATTTTGATTGCGGTATTTAATGAGTGATGCTAGTGATGTTGATTTTCCCGTACCGGTTGCGCCCACAAATAGAATTAAGCCGCGTTTTTGCATAAACAGAGTTTTTAAATGTGCGGGAAGGTTTAGCTCTTCTGCATCGGGAATGTGTGTTTCAATACGGCGCAGTACCATGCCTGCCGCATTGCGTTGCGTGAAGGCGCTGACCCGAAAGCGCCCCAGCGTGGGTACGCTGATAGCAAATTGACATTCCTTGGTATTTTCAAACTCATCCCTTTGGCGTGGCGTCATAATACCCAAAACCACTTGCAGGGTTTGATCTTGCGTAAGTTGCGTCGTAGACATGTCAATTAATTTACCATTGACTTTCATGGTTGGTGGTTTGCCCGCCGTGATGAATAAATCGGATGCTTTTTGTTGCACCATTAAGGCGAGTAATGCTTTAAAATCCATAATAAGTGGCGGCTCTGGGTTTACGAATGAGTAGGGTGTTTATATTAACGGAACATGTCTTTGTTGACCGCTTTGCCCATGGCTATTTTTGCAGTCACTAAGCCTGCATCAACCAGTTCTTTTAAGTTTTGATCCAGCGTTTGCATGCCCTCTTTGCGACCCGTTTGGATGGCAGAATACATCTGTGCAATCTTCGCTTCGCGTATCAAATTTCTAATCGCAGACGTGCCGACCATGATTTCATGCGCGGCAATTCGACCGCCCCCGGTTTTTTTAAGCAAAGTCTGTGAGATAACCGCTTGTAAGGATTCCGATAACATAGAACGAATCATGTCTTTTTCAGCGGCGGGGAACACGTCGATAATCCTGTCGATGGTTTTAGCGGCAGAGGTGGTGTGTAACGTACCAAATACCAAATGTCCCGTTTCGGCGGCGGTTAAGGCTAAGCGGATAGTTTCCAGATCACGCATCTCCCCGACTAAGATAACATCAGGATCTTCACGTAATGCCGAGCGTAAAGCGTTATTAAAGCTTTGGGTATCCCTATGTACTTCGCGTTGGTTAATGAGGCATTTTTGGCTTTCATGTACAAACTCGATGGGGTCTTCGACGGTTAAAATATGTGCGTAATCATTGGCGTTAATGTGATTAACCATGGCCGCCAGTGTGGTTGACTTTCCAGAGCCAGTAGGGCCTGTGACTAAAATAAGACCACGCGGAATACGGGTTAACTCTTCAAAAAATTTCGGTGCTTTCAATTCTTCCAGAGTTAACACTCTCGATGGAATGGTTCTGAATACGGCGGCAGCACCACGCTCTTGGTTAAACGCGTTGACCCTGAAGCGTGCCACGCCGGGTAGTGCGAATGAAAAATCGGTTTCAAAAAACTCTTCGTAATCGCGGCGTTGCTTGTCGTTCATGATGTCATAGATCAACGCATGGACTTCTTTATGCGACAGTGCTGGGACGTTGATACGTCGAATGTCGCCATCAACACGGATCATTGGCGGAAGGCCTGATGATAGATGTAAGTCAGAGGCTTTGTTTTTAAAAGAAAATTCCAGTAATTCAGCAATGTCCATAATAGTTCCGAGCGGCGGTTAGGTTAAAAGTAGCGGTTTCATGGCTATAACCATAGTTCAATTCTATGATTTTTTGAAGATGTGTTGTCTAATAATGCTTACGCGACGTGAGGTAAGAGGTTATATGGCTACGATTAAACAACGATTGAATGCATTAAAGGCACACACGCAACGCGCTGAATTAGCGGCTAATCGTCCGCTTGGTTCGGTATGTGTGCTGGCGGTTAGCAAAACTAAGCCCGCAGCGGATATAATGCAAGCGTATATTGCAGGGCAGCGGCATTTTGGTGAAAATTATGTGCAGGAAGCGCTAGGTAAGCAAGCGGAATTAAGTGCTTTTGATATAACCTGGCATTTTATTGGGCCAATACAAGCGAACAAGACCAAGGCCATTGCTTGCCATTTTGATTGGGTACACAGTGTGGATCGCTTAAAGATTGCACAGCGGTTGAGTGAGCAAAGACCCCCGTCTTTGCCGCCTTTACAGGTGTGTTTGCAGGTAAATATCAGTCAGGAAAGTAGCAAATCTGGTATTATGTTGCAGGATTTAAGTGCCTTGATTACTGCTGTAGAGGGGTTGCCGCGTTTACGTTTGCGTGGTGTGATGACGGTTCCAGAACCTGAACAGGATGTTGCTTTACAGCGATTACCTTTTAGAATGCTTTACCACGCGGTTGAACAGCTGAATCGGCCTGAATTGGACACGTTTTCAATGGGCATGAGCGACGATTTGGATGCAGCGATTGCCGAAGGCTCAACGCTGGTTAGAATTGGCTCTGCTTTGTTCGGCGCTCGATCTTAATATTACTCTAACCCTCTTTTTTTATTCCATGAATTCTACAAAAAGTTATAAACCCTGTGACTTGGTTGTTTTTGGCGCACTGGGCGATTTATCAAGACGTAAGCTGTTAGTTTCGTTGTATAAACTTGATGAATCTAACTTGCTGGAAGCGGATACTCGCATTATTGGTGTTGATCGTATCGAGCAAGATTCCGCAGGTTTTATTGACATTGTTCATACGAGCTTACAAGCGTTCCTTCCGGAAACTATCAATAATGATGTATTGATAAGGCTGTTAGCACGCTTTGTGTATGTACAGATTGACATCAGTGATGCGCAACAGTTTAAAAAATTAAGTGCCGTGATTGATCAGGAATCCCGCGTGATGGTTAACTATCTGGCTATCCCGCCGTCATTGTTTAACAACATCTGTAATGGTTTGCAACAAGCACAGCTGGTAAACAATGAAACCCGCATTGTGATGGAAAAGCCTTTAGGGCATGATCTTATTTCATCACAGGAAATTAACGATACCGTAGCCGCCGTCTTCAATGAAGAGCAAATTTACCGTATTGATCATTATCTGGGTAAAGAAACGGTACTGAACCTTTTAGCCTTGCGCTTTGCGAACGCCATTTTTACCACCAATTGGAGTCATAGCACGATTGATCATATTCAGATCACGGTTGCTGAGGACATTGGTATTGAGGGACGTTGGGATTATTTTGACAAAGCCGGGCAGTGCCGTGATATGTTGCAAAATCATTTATTGCAAATTCTAACGTTTATTGCCATGGAGCCGCCCGTTAATCTGGAAGCGAAAAGCATTCACAATGAAAAAATAAAAGTCCTGCAAGCCCTCCGCCCCATTGAAGATGCTACTGTTGAAAAATGCACCGTACGCGGTCAATACACACAAGGTCACATTCGGGAAAAAGCGGTTCCCGGCTATCTTGAAGAAGAGGGGGCGAATACGGACAGTACCACTGAAAGCTTTGTTGCTATGCGTCTTGACATTGATAATTGGCGATGGGCGGGTGTACCGTTTTACTTACGTAGCGGCAAACGCATGAGTTATAAACGCACTGAAATCGTGGTGTACTTTAAG
>JAPLRW010000026.1 GCA_026398935.1 Methylococcales bacterium | reverse complement strand
TTTCTAGTCGCTGTAGTCAGCGAGCAAATGTCACCATTAAAATCGACTTTCTTTTCTTCGACAACTGTTGCGTATAGCTCCCCATCTTTTGAAACGAGTACAGAACCATTTGGAATACCGAGTTCATGAAAATTCATTCGTGGACGTTTGGCATTTTTGAGGTTTTGGGCGGATTGTTTATCAACCGCGTCCATATCAGCTTCAAGCTGCTGTTCAAATTGAATTGTGATGTCATCTACTTTTAACAGCTTCAAAACCGCAATGACTCGTTCAGCTTCTATTTTGAAAAACTCTCTATTAGGATTGATGCGGTTATTGCCGAAAGCGAAATGCAAGGCTTTCTCTACTTCGCTTGCGTCTTTTACCTGGCAGGCAAACGCACAGTCAAATGGAACGGACACCCCCGTTCCATAAAGCTGCTTCATACGGTCATCAACTTCTAACTGCGTTGTTTTGCCAATTTTTACCAGTCCTGGCATAGCGGGATTGGTAAGGACATAAACAATCTGCGAGTTGTTATCTGCCATGGCTTATGCAAGGTAAAAAACCTTACGCCCAAAGCCAAGGATACGTCTGTTTATGCTGCGCTTCATACGCAGTGATTTTATCGACATGCTTTAAGGTCAAGCCAATATCATCCAAGCCACTTAACAGATTGCCTTTACGAAATGGATCAATCTCAAAAGTAAAATCATTGCCTGCGGGTGTAGTGACTTGTTGATTTTCAAGATCTACCGTAAAGCGCACACCTTCGTTAGCGTTAATTTCAGCCATTAACGTATCTAACTGGCTGCTATCGACGATAATCGCTAAAATGCCATTTTTAAAACAGTTGTTATAAAAAATATCGGCATAACTGGTTGAAATGATGGTGTTAAAGCCATAATCTGCAATTGCCCATGGCGCATGTTCACGGGACGAGCCACAACCAAAGTTATCGCCTGCAACGAGGATATGTGCACCTTTAAAGGCTGGTTTATTCAACTCAAATTCAGCATTATCACTGCCATCATCATTAAAGCGCCAGTCGTGAAATAAGTGTGCGCCAAAACCACTACGCTCAACTTTCTTTAAAAACTGTTTGGGGATAATTTGATCGGTATCCACATTGTTGCGGTTCATCAGTGCCGCGATACTGTCGTGTTTTTTGTAAGGATCCATAGTTTTTTTATGTCCAGTAAGTTACAGGTTACGAATGTCAACAAAATGACCTGCTGCCGCTGCCGCTGCTGCCATTGCGGGTGAAACCAAATGTGTCCGTCCGCCTTTGCCTTGGCGGCCTTCAAAATTCCGGTTTGAGGTAGACGCACTGCGTTGACCTTTGGTTAATTCATCACCGTTCATCGCTAAACACATTGAACAGCCTGGATCACGCCATTCCCAGCCAGCATCAATAAAGATTTTATCCAAACCTTCGTCTTCCGCTTGTTTTTTTACATGGTAAGAACCCGGTACGGCAATGGCGGTAACACCTTTGGCAACCGTTGTTCCTTTAGCCACTTCAGCGGCAATACGGAAATCTTCAATCCGGCCATTGGTACACGAGCCAATAAAAACCAAATCAACAGGAATGTCGGTTATTTTTGTATTAGGGGTTAAACCCATATACGCCAAGGCACTTTCACAGGCTTTACGTTTACCTTCGTTTTCAAAACTTTCTGGGGCTGGAACGCATCCATCCACACCAATCACTTGTTCAGGTGATGTTCCCCAAGAAACTTGCGGGGCAATATCGGCAGCATCCAAAATGATAATGGTATCAAATACGGCGTCTGCATCACTGGGTAGACTTTGCCAATACGCCATGGCTAAATCCCAATTTTCCCCTTTAGGGGCAAACTCACGGCCTTTTAAGTAGCTATAGGTTTTTTCATCTGGAGCAACCAAACCGGCACGGGCACCGGCTTCAATCGCCATATTACACAGCGTCATGCGGCCTTCCATCGACAATTCTTTAATGGCATCGCCCGCGTATTCGATAACGTGACCATTACCGCCCGCTGTGCCAATTTTTCCGACAATCGCCAAGGCAACGTCTTTCGCTGACGCATATTTGGATAATTTGCCGTTGACTTGTATCAGCATGGTTTTAGATTTTTGCTGTGGCAACGTCTGCGTTGCCATCACATGCTCTACTTCAGACGTACCAATACCAAACGCCAAGGCACCAAACGCACCGTGAGTCGCAGTATGGCTATCACCACACACCACCACCATGCCGGGATGCACAAAGCCATGTTCAGGTACAACCACATGAATAACGCCATTGTTAGGGCTTTTCATGTCATACAAATTCAAGCCATTTTCGAGGCAATTTTCCGCCATAACTTCGATTTGTTTTCTGGCAATCGGATCTGCGATAGGCAATTCACGATTCTTGGTAGGAACGCAGTGATCCATCGTCGCTAAAATGCTGTGCGGATTGCGTACTTTACGGTTGCTGAGTCGCAAGCCTTCGAACGCTTGTGGACTGGTCACTTCGTGCATCAGGTGACGGTCAACATAGATTAACGGTGCTTGGCCTTCCACATCAACAACACGGTGGCTATCCCAAATTTTTTCGTACATGGTTTTTTTCATTTCTTCTTCCAAGGCTTAGAGAGTAAGTCCACTTTGTGTAATGGCTGGGCGTTTTTTGGTGAGTGAAAAATGCCACGGCATTTCCCCCTCTTTACCGCTTGCTTGACCGCTGCATTAAAGTGTTTGTACCGTCATTATCGCCTAAAACAGGCGTAATTTGCAATGTAATGACCTTCTAACGGATGCTTAAGCGTTTTTCAGGTAAGCGCATTAAAAATTAAGCGTAACAATACGAAGCGTGATACTGCGAATAGTTATTGAAGTCAAACGTCTTGATACTATCGCCTAATAGTTAAGCATTGGATGACGGTGCAACGTAGGCAGAGTAAGTAATAATACGAAGAGTGGCCGTACTAATAGTTATTTTAAGCGGAAAGCATGATGCTACTACGTAGCATATAAAGTAAATGTAGTTATTCACATCCCTCTTGTGATGAACGTGAGCCGCGTCGCTTGAGGTTGATGCGGTTCGTTCCTCACCACCTTCTACGCCCTGACGATTCAGAATGATTGAAATTGTGCGCACCGTTGGCAATGCCTCAATCGTCTAGCGTTGAGAGGATGTGTCATGACATGGTTAGGGGGTTATATGTCATTGTGTGTCATGACGTGACATGTCAAAGGTGTTGTTTTTAGTGGGTTGTCCAAATTAGTTATTTAAATATCAGCATGTTATGTTTTGGCACACATTGTGCGTTTATATAAATATCTTACTTAGATACAGATGATGCTCATTAGATATTAATAGTTCATTAGTTTCCGAGAGGGTCTTTTGATGAAATTAGACCATCAACGAACAAATTCTAAATAGTATTTTTAAACTAAACGCTCTACACAATAACCAAGGTTATTCATATGAAGAAGTACCTACTTGTTTCTGCCCTCTCTCTGCTAATGACCGCACAAACACATGCTGAACGCGCTGAAACCATTGAGCAACAAAACAATAGCATCACTAAAAGTGCGATAAGCGCACCTGCTTTTTTAGGGACGGGAAGTCAATCGTTTCCTCTCAATGTACCTGAAATAAAAATCGACTTAACCCCAAGCGCTACGGGTATTTTTAAATCCGGTGCCATTTATCATTTCCCCGCACCTGTCATGGCTTCGCAGTTCGCTTGGGAACGTGTAAGTGGCGGTTATGTTGCCCGTATTAAACTGACGTCTGGACAAGCTAAAGGCCTGCGCTATCATTTGGTTTTCAACCAAGAAATACCCTCCATAAAATTTCGTCTTCATGGTAACCAAGACACCGCGCCAATAAATGTACTTGATCAAAGCGCCATTCATGACAGTAATGTTTGGCTGCCCGTCACCGATGGTAATCAGGCTGACCTAGAGATCTTTGTTGATGAATCAGTCTCGTCTGATTCGGTGTTTAGTATTGATGCCATTAATGTCATTGTTGCAGATTTAAACAGTGGGAATCCCGCTGAGATACACGCAAAAAGCGTAGGTTTAGCTAAAAAACCTGAATCGGATCTTGCCTGCTGGGCAGATGATAAAAACTATCCTGCTCTGAGTGCCGCTGCAAATGCGACAGCAAGAATAGACATCATCATAGATGCCACTCATTCTGGTTACTGTACAGGAACCTTGTTGAGTGATAAAAATGGTACAAAGACGCCTTGGCTTGCTACGGCTAATCATTGTCTGGCTGACCAAGCTACGGCTAACAACGCATCATTCAAATGGTTTTATCAAGCAACTACATGTAAAGGCAAGGCCACGGATAGTCGCTCTGTTACCACGGGTGGTGGTGCGCAATTACTCTGGACTGATTTCAAGCTTGAAGGCGCGTTTCTTAAATTAAATACACCGCCGCCAAAGGGAGCTGTTTTCATGGGTTGGAATACTGATATGCATGTTAATGATGAGGTTTGGGGCGTGCATCATCCAGAGACTGACCACACTATGGTCAGTCGCGGCACAGTAAGTAATTTACTTCAAAATACAACCTATAAAGAAGGCGCTCATTTAGTCAACACAGTAAGCTATATTGATGGCGGCGTAGAAGGAGGCAGCAGCGGCTCAGGACTCTTCTCAATAGTCAATGGCTCCGCTTATTGGCAAGGGACATTAATAGGCGCCTATAAAAGCAATTATCAACTAGCCGAGTACAGTGATTTCAATAGCTACTACCCCAACATTAAACAATGGTTAGCGGGTTCTGGCGATGCGGCGGGTAATGCAGAGATAGACGATTTATACAATAAATACGCGGCTTATTTTGGTGCAAAATCCGGTAAAAACTTTATTTGTTACGTTGCCTATACCTGCCAAAACCTTGCGAGCGGCAAGGCAATAGGGGTTCATAATTCCAGCAAATTATTATATTGGTTCGATGGCGCAACATGGAGTCTCTATAAATAGATTTTCCTGATGTATCAAAAGAAGAGCGCAGTATGCAATAAACGAAGTGATCTGCATTGGTTGAGATGGATGCGGTTCGGTCTTCACGGCATCCAGCGCGCTGTCTTGCCGTATTAATAATCAGTAGGATTTTTGCTCAGCTAAAGTGAATAGCAACATAATAATAAAATGAGGGATTGATAAACCAATCAGTTGGTATGTTTTTCGCCAGTATACGAATTAATATATTCACCGCTAGCAGATTTAATCCACTGAGCTTTTGAATCAACTATGCTATACGCACCCGTTTTGAAGCAATCCGCGACATCTTCCATTGTCTGAGTAAATTTTTGAGCATGGCTGGCATTATCCTTCTCTATATAGCACACATCGACGTCTAATATTCTGTTCTCCGAACTTTCTGCCACATCGGCTATACACATGGTAAAAAGTCCATTAGCAAAATCTGAGTCGCCTGTGCGAGTAGTCATAACCGAAAATTTGTCACCTCCTGATCGAGGGCAACCATAGCTACCAAAAGATTTTTTTGGCTTAGGAATACAACCATTTGTAGTTAATTTATATCTATTTCCGGAATGCGTAAAGGAATGGCCTGCATCTGCTGGAATTACCTCTGCATTGCAAGCCTCCAAAGACACAAAAGTCAATGCATGCGCCACTGTTACGGATGGATTGTCTTTATATGATCCACTTAACTGCATTTCATTAATACCCTTGATAGTCCTTAATAAATTAGCGACTGATACATATAATGTGGGTTTGACACCCTGCCTTAAGTCCTTGCCGATAATATAGTACTGTTTACTATCATTTAAGTTAACTCCCACATAGACATCTGACTTGGAATAATATCGATAAAGCCAACCTGGAGTAGATTGTGTGGATTGACTGGGAGATAAAATGCTAGAAAAATTCGTTTCCGCCCAGTTCAACGCCGTTTCTGCATCCGCATTAATATCGGCAGCTGCATTTTTGGCGTTAGCCAGTAGTATTAAAGCGCAGCAAATCGCCCAAACAATATTAGGTTTTATCTTGATTGTAATCCCGTGATTCAACCGCGTACCCTGTATACGGAAGATAATATAGAGTGCATAAGCGTGAGCGTCATGCACCTTTGCGGCTTCTGTTGGCTAATTATCAATCAGACTTTCATGCTACTGTTTTCAGTAATGCGGATTTATTACGAGAAACGCCTACTAAACCAATTAGCGCGGAGCCTAATAACCACACTGTACTAGGAACAGGAACAGTACTAGGCGCGGGAACGCTACCTGTAAGAAAGTATGAATAATTAATGGTTTTGCTAGCACCTGGATCTAAAGCACCCATAGCCCACAACATTGAAATTGCATTATCCCCGTTACCTGCATTTGTTGCTATATAAGGATTCATCGACCATGGACTGCTGATTGAGCCTATTCCATCACCAATGATACTGATGGATGCATTTGATATAGAACCTGAAGCGGCGACATACCCCGAAAATATAGTGTTATTGGTGTCAAAAGTTCCATGTGTATTCAGGTCTTGGTCAGGGTCGAATCCACTTGCATAAGCGACATCATTGAATATAGATACGCTATTATTTGTAAGTGTTACTGAAAAATTTATAGCACTTCCAGACAGCGCCATATTCTGATTAAATGACATGTCACCATAGTTGCCGATTGTGTTTGCACCAGAGGCTGAAGTAGTCGTTGCAGCTGAAAAGGAAGTACCGCTTCCGTCTGAAGCATTTGAGGCATAAACACCATCTATTCCGATTGAGTAGAATTGAAAAGGAGTTCCGGGATAAGTGTAATCTGCACCATGATACCCTACATAGGTAATCCCAAGCCCAGATGCATCATTAATGGTTCCGTTATCATTTACACCCACATTCAATATCCCATTTGAAATAGAAGTCGCATTCGCGGCGCCAATCAAATTTGACAAAATAACATAAAGTAAAATAGATTTTTTTTTCATAATTGTATTTAAAGTAAGGTGAATTCAACGCTGAAGTGCAACTTATAGTGAGTGGCTTATCGGTCAATCTAGGTTACAACGTTAATCCGACTTGCTAGTGTCAAAGTAAAGACAACACCCATCAAGAAAGCTTCTCAATATAAAGTCAAACTTACACCGCAAAAAACCGACAGATAATAGTAATATTAAATATGAATAAATGTAAGTTTTATTTTTAGTAACGTAAGGCTAAGATGAGTAATTGTCACCGAACAAAGCCCAGCCGACAGACTTAATGGTTTTGCATATCATGAGAATGGGTTACAAAATCTGTTGATTTCCGCTTCGCTCAGGGAATTTCGACCGACCCCATAATCTGGTATAATCAGGAGATTTTCATAGGGGTGGTACAATGTGTTTACCTTGACCAAAACAGTTCCTTATCATGATTCGACTCCTCTACTTTAGCCAAGCCACGTATCTAATATCTAATGAACATGTGCAACAAATCCTAGAAGCATCACGACGAAATAATCCCGCTGTTGGTGTCACAGGCATTCTTGTTCATGGTGGCGGTTTATTCATGCAAGTTCTGGAAGGCCCTGAACAGGCTGTGCTGCGCCTTTATGTAAAGATATTGGACGATAATAGACACAGTAATTCAGAAATTATTTACATCACCCCCACCGATAAGCGAATCTTTGAGAATTGGTCTATGGGAAGCATTAACTGTAGCGACGCCTTAAGGTTTGAACAAATCAAGATGCTGCAAAGCCAGCGTAAAGAAGTTGTTTCAACCAAAGTATTTACCGATGTCATGCATGCGTTCCTCAAGATGTTAAATGCTGATCAGTTACATAAATCATAGTCGTGAATATAGTTACCCCTACGAACCGTTATGAAAAAAATAAGCTTAATTTTTTGCTCAACAGTCGGGATAATGAATCCTGCCGTTGCTGAAACAACAGCATCACATTGTACTGGTAATGAAAATACAGTATTTACATGTAATTTAAATAATAAGAAAGTCGTTTCGTTGTGTTCTACGAAAAAAGCATCAAACGACAGTGGATACTTACAATTCAGGTTTGGTGAAATTGGAAAAATCCAATTGTTTATTCCGAAATCAAAGTCTGGAATACCCAAATTATCGCTGCTTTATACTAACGACAAATTTCTTGAAATTAACAAGGTCGCTATTATCAATGAGCCGTTTACTTACGCTATTGAGAGCTACCGTCAACTGAAAAAAACCAATAAAGACGGTTACCCTACGACTAAAAGTAGTGATGCACTCAACGTGACGGATTCGCGAAAAACGGTGTGGGAGGGAAATATAACCTATAGCAGCAATTGCTCAAAACTGGGCTCTAAAATAAATGCTGTCACTATTGCTAAACTCACGGGGATTAAAGTTGAAAAAGTGTTGTATTAATCATCCATGTAATTTCCACTGAAATACCTAAATTGCCGCGCTTAATTTTTGAGGCAAGACGCATTCTACAGAATAAATAGTAGGCAAAAAAAAGCCCAGAATGACTGGGCCAGATTAAGGAGATTTAGCGCGTATTTGGTGAATCATGTTTCATTTCCTTTGTGAAGTTAATCTGAAGTATAGCGGTTAATTTAATTTTTACATGACTGTGATTAAAAAATAACTCGTACCCCGTAAGCCATGTAGCCCGTGGATGCGGTAAACGCCTTGAACCGCAATTGGTCGAGATTGATGCGGTTTGATCTTACAGCACCTCTAACGGATCACAATCTTTTATTTATGGCGATACACCTCGCGGCGATTCCCTATTTTTACCACCATAATGCGCAGAGCGCCGTTTTCGATAGTGCGGATGATGCGGTAATCACTAACGCGGTATTTCCAGAACTCGCCTAAACGAGAGCCTTTTAACGCTTCGCGGGTCTTCGAGGCTTGCTACCCGCTCGCGTAAAAAAGCAATCACACGCTTGGCGATTGGTTTATCTAGCGTCGATAGGTCCTTTTTTGCACGTTCATCAAATGCAATCCGCCAAGCCAAGCTAGCGCTCGACTTCTTCTAAACTATAGGTTTTACTGTAGAAATTTCATCGGGTAAGCGCAGGGATACTGAGGGCATAAGTGCTCTCCTTATGGATGGTGAGATACAGGGCGGGTTAATATGAATTCGAACCTACATTGCAAAAATGGAGGTAAGTAATGAGCAAAGCCTACACCCGATAACTAGCCATTGCTTCAAGTTCGGTGACGGCGGCTTTTATTTTGGCTTCAATAGCCGTATCCAATTCATTATTTTTATAGACTTTTTCCAATAACCCCTCGGTCACTAACGCGTCTTTTAGCCAGCGTTTGGTAAAACGGTAGTTACTGTACGGTGCTGCGATGTCACCGGTAAGTGGGTTTTTTAGACTGATTTTACCGGGATTGTCACTAGGGGTTTTAAGTGCGGCTTTTTTAATGCGGACTGTTTTTACGGGCTTATCCGTAGTTGTTTTTGGTTTGGTTTTTGTTGATAGCGTTTTTACGGGCGTTGGCTTTGATGCCGTTGGCGCTGTAATGTTGGCTTTGGTGATGATCGCGGGCACAGTATGTATCACGCTTGGTTTTATGGGTATCTGTCCGGGTTGTTGTGGCGCGTTGGCAGCAGGTACGACGTTGCCACGCGAAGAAATAACATACGCTACAAAAATAACCCCTAATACAAATAAGACTTCAGTCACACGTTTTCTCCTTCAAAATTAATTTATCATTATGCTGCAATGAATGTATCTGCTCAGTATGCG
>JAPLRW010000006.1 GCA_026398935.1 Methylococcales bacterium | reverse complement strand
CCCTTTACTTCAAACCCCAATGCTTTGATTAGTGCTTGATGAATAGCTCTATAAACTCTGTAACAATTTGGCATAATGAATTTACACAAAAATACATAAATTTATCAAATTGTTAAAAAGTATCAAGTGACTTTCAAAAAGTGTACGGTAGTGAAATGCAAATAACTATCGAGCCAATCGGTCAATGCGTGCCGACGAATCTTTTGTTGACGGCACACTTCTGCTAAAGTTTGCCCTTCCAAAATCGCTTTCAGGGCCAACAATCGCCTCCGTTGTCAGTACTTTTGATGGTTGTAGTACTGTTGTTGCCAGATGTCCCGATCCTAGGGTGCATAATGCTGAAGTCGTATTATGCTGAAGTCGTATTATGCGGTACGTTTTATCCTCCCCAAATCTGCTTCTGCTTTACCTACAATTTAGGGGCGGATGGTTTTAAAATCCAATGGGAGTAGTTTTTGAATATACAAAAGGGTCGAAGCGGCTCTTTTTTGTCTACTAAAGAATAGGGTTATTCTGCGCCATTATGCGGCGCTGATTATCCGCGCTTTATCGCACCTGCTAACAGGGGTTACATTTTTTATCCCGAACTCAATTACATATGGACAATTTGATTAGCTTTTGTCCATATTTTGAGATGTAAATATGGATATTTCAAAATGATAGCTTTATAGCGCTTGTAAGATGTAGGGCTGTCCATCTATTATTCCTATCATCCGTATGTCGGCTGAATTAGCCGATGGCTTTATTGCGCTGCCCGGCGGGTTGGGCACGCTGGAAGAATTGTTTGAAATACTAACCTGGGCGCAGTTGGGTTTGCATCAAAAACCCTGCGCCTTGCTGAATGTAAATCATTATTACGATGCGTTAATTGCCTTTTTAGATCAGGCGGTTGATGAACAATTCGTTAGCCCAAAGCACCGCGCATTATTGTTGCTTGAAGAGAACCCCGGTGCAATCATTGATCGACTTGTTGGCTATCGCGCACCGGTACTGGAGCATTGGCTTAGCGCGGAAAATACATGAGGTTTTAAATATCCAGCCCCATATCCGGGCTATTCTGCGCCAGATTTGGATTGTAATACGGATCACCCGATTGTAATGTTGCCGCCCATACCTGTTTAAAGTGGGTGTCATCTTTCGTGAATGCATCCGCGACAAAGGGGACGCCTGACTGTATAAACACACACTGCGGCACGACCACACTGCGCCAACCGCTGTGCAGGGCGCGTAAAGCAAAATCCAGCAGGGCATGCGGCCCTTCTAAGGTGGGTTTAAAGCCCTGCAATTGTTGCCAGACTTCACGCCGAATGATTACACAGGTTGGATAAGGCGCGCTGATATTGCGCGTAATGTGCGTCACGCCTCGGTAACCTGGCTCGGTTTGCGGAAAATTCCGGTAAGGATACATTAAAGATGCATCCTGATTGTAAACCATGCCGATAGAATCAAGCGCACCCTGTGTGTTAATGATTTTTCCTGTGGCCAAGCCGACGTCATCAAGCATCAACCACGCGCTTAAACGTAGCAGCGTATCGCTTGTTGTGGGGGTAATGGCATCGCTGATGATGGCAATATAAGGCCTTTCAGTACGGCTTATTTCGTGTGCAATAAATGCAGCGTATTGTTCACGGCACTGGGGAGCGTTTAACGAAATAATCTGTAAGGTATTTTTATCCGGTGGCGCTAGATTTAGCTGATACGTTCCTCGCCAAAAATCGGGGATTTCTTGTGCGTCGCCATTAATGCCGCGACGCCGTAAGGTATCATTTAACGCACAGATACCGGCTTGAAAAGCATACTCTTTCGCACTATCATTCAGTGCGACAGACGCACTGTGTTGTCGCCAATGGTATAAAATTTTAGCGATGTGTAGAACCGTCGGTTTGGTTTCGGCAGCGCGTAAAATCAAATCATAATCTTGTGAGCCATCGTATTCCGGGCGCAAGCCACCCAAGCGGTTCAATAAGTCACGTTTATAACACAACAGGTGAAAGATATAGTTGCCGGATAATAACGTTTCGGGTGACCAGTCGGGCTTAAATAAATGCAGGTAACGCTCACCGTCTTCAGAGAGCATATCCCGATCTGAGTAGAGTATATCTACCTGCGGATTAGCGTCTATTTCGTGGGCGATTAAACTTAACGCCTCCAGCGCCAAGCGATCATCATGATCTAGAAAAACCACATAATCGCCTTTGGCTTCTGCAATGGCACGGTTAGTTGCCATTGATATGCCTTGCGACTTTTCGCAAAAGATGACCTGAATACGAGGATCATTACACACACCAGAGCGTAATAACGCCAAGGTCTCTGGACGAGTGGAGCCATCATCCACCAAAATCCATTGCCAATAAGGATAGGTCTGCATTCTGACGGACAGCATACATTCATAAAGCACTTCAGACCTTGTATTATAAACGGGGGTAACGATGCTTATTCTAGGTGGATTTTTCCAGTGTAAATCAGCCTGATGGCGTAGCAACCAGTCCGCTGCTGTTTCTAACGACTGCTTGCTAAGCCATCGCTGATATTCTTCCCAGCAACTGGTATTCCATTTTTGCAATAGTGTGTCTGTTGGCGTAACGGCGGGGTAATGGCATAGCCACTGCCAATTGGGTTGTGTAAAAAGTAGCGCTTTAGGCAATGCCGCAAACAATCGGCGGATAACACGTTGAAGATAATGACTTTGCATATCCGTCCCTTAGTGCTCTTTTGGTAGACAAGAAAATAAAGCCTTTTCTCTAAACAATTTTATGCGGGCCTCTGGTAATTATTCCTTTCTCCTCTTTGACTTGCGCCCTTCAGAGCCTTGGATTTATAAAACGAATTGCTAGGAATGGCGGGCGGGTAGGGTACATTCCAGACACCCAATACCGGATAGGGTGTGTAGAACGCACCCTACGCAGCTGAGTATTTCATTGAAATATGTCCGAACAAAAAACCTCCGCTGGGTTGCTTATTGTTTAGCAACCCAGCGTGAGAATTAGCGATTTAACGCAGGTAAGATACTGGCTTCTTTTTGTTTGGGCATATCGTAATAAATACCGCTTAGTTTTTGTTTGAACTCTTGTGCCACTTTACGGGCATCGTATTTATTTTCAACTACGCGGGGCGTAATTAAAACGATTAATTCTTTTCGCTGTTTATTTTTAGTACTATCACTAAATAAACTTCCTAGTAACGGTAAATCCTTTAACCAAGGAATACCGCTACTATTTAGCGTATTAGATTCAGAAATAAGTCCACCTAATACGATAGTTTCGCCACTAACCACGGCTACTGAGCTTTTAATATCTCGTTCTAAAATCGTAGGTGTCAAAGGACTCGCACTATTGGGTTGTGCATCATTGACTTTCTGCTCAATGTCCATAATCACGATACCGTTAGCATTCACACGTGGCTTGACTTTCAAATCAACCCCAGTCTTAATTTGAGTGTTTTGGCTCAAAAGCCCAGTAGAACCGCTAAGCGAACCTGTGGTACTTCCTGTACCGGTAAGTGCGGTAGAGCCAGTCTGTAATGAGGTGCCGGATTGAAAAGGAATTGTATCACCCACATGAATGCTCGCTTCCTTGTTATTAAGCACCATTAAGGAAGGCGATGACAAGACATTGAGATTACCGCTATTTGCGAGGGCTTGTAACACCACGCTTGGCCCACCTGCATTACTTAAAAAACCATAAGTAAAGCCACTAATCGCCGCTGCTTTCGCCGCGTCCATTACACTACTACCAAAAGCCCCGCCACCTGTTGCAAATTGAGTATCCCCTACAGATGGATTATGTTCAAATAACCATTTAACACCATACTGTAAATTATCCGTTAAGGTAACAGCAACAATCGTGGCATCAATCAATACCTGTAGTGGCATGACATCCAGTTGTTCAATAATTTTCTTAACCAAACGGTATTGTTGTGGTTTGGCGGTAATCACCAAGGCGTTGTTGGCTTCATCAGCAATGACTTGCATACCCGTCAATTCGTTCTCAGCGCCTTGCGCATTAGTAGGCGTTGCTTTTTTTACCGGTTGCGTAGCGGCTTTGTTGGTCAGTGTCGTGGTTGGCTGGCCGGGTGCGGTCGATGGCGAGGCCGTTTTCGGTGCCGCCACGCCCGTGACAATGGAGCTGAGTGTTGCAGCTAACTCGACGGCGTCCACATGTTGCACGCGATAGACGACGAAACCGCCCTCAGCCGCACTAGAACCTGTCTTATCTAAACGTGCAACCCAATTTTTAGCTTCTTCTAAATATTGTGGTTGTTGCGTGACAATTAGGACTGCGTTAAGGTGCTTGATGGGTACAAAGCGAATCATGCCACTGAGCGGCGTTTTTTCTTCTTTATTAAAGATTTGCTCCAGCTGCGTAATGGCGTCGGTTATATCCACATTTTCGAGTGGGTATAAACCAAAAGACATACCGGACATAAAATTCACGTCAAAGGTTTGTACAATTTCTAAAATTTTCTCGATTTCATAGCTAGTGCCGGAAATCAACAGAATATTTCTGGCCGGATCTGCTCTAACCACTGATTTATCCGGGAGTAAAGGCGTCAATATGTCCATCATATCGTTCGCGCCGATAAAGCGCAGGGGCACGATTTTGGTTTGATAACCCGGCGCTAACGCTTTACCCGGCTTGCCCAAAGTGGGTATACCACTGGCTTGCAGTGCTTTAGCATTGGGTTCTATGCGATAAATACCGTCACTTTTTATTAAAGCAACATCATTCATGCGCAACAGCATTTCCAAGGTTGGTAATAATTCCGCTTTGGTTAAAGGTTGCGTGGTTTGCAGTGTGACTTTACCGGCAATGGAAGGATTTAAAACATAATTTTCCCCCAACATATCACTGAGGATAATTTTACTGACTTCCCCTAAGTCGGCATCATCAAAATTTAACGAATACTTTCCATCGGCAGATTTTGGTTTGTCTCCCGTTTCAATATTCGGATCAATAAAGCGTCCGGTGCCTTTAAATTGCTCACTTTTAGGTTTGATTAATTTTTTAGCATCATCATCCTGATTTTTCAGCTGCGTAAACGCTACTTCGCCTTCATTTGATTTTAAAGGTTTTTCAATCACTTCCGCTTTCAAGGGCAATTTGACGGCCACATCGGGGCCGAGCAATTCACAACCGGTGGTTAATAAGCTACACGCTATTATAGCGCCCTGAAAACTTCGTTTTTTTGGATTCGTACGCATGGATTTAAGCCGTTCTGTCTAGTGTTTTACATTAAAAGGATTCACGATAGGCGCTGGCGGTGGTGCTGTATTCATATTCGGTGGTGCAAAAGGATTAACGTTGCCGCCAATTACACCCATTTTTGGTTTGTTTGGTTTGGCTTTGAGTAATAAAATGTCTTTTGTTTCCGATTCGCTCTTAATGCTCACTTTATCAGTCTGGATGTCACTTAACGTCCAGCCATTAAAGACGTCGCCTTGTGCTAAGCGTTTATTTTTTTCAGCGGGCGTTTTCGCGTTAGGATTTTGAAACAAGGCTTTAATGCCGCCTTTTGGGGTGTTTACAATACCGGTTAATATTAAACCAAACTCACCAATGGGTGTTTTCGGCACTTCAGCAACGGCTGCAACAGGCGCTACCGGTTCAACAAATTTGGCTACGGGTTTACGACCCTCAAAAAAAACGGGGCGCGTAACAAAATCAGCATAGGCATCAATGGGCACAGCTGAAAAGGGATAGGTCGGTATTGGGGGCATATCGAAACTGCCTTTTTTAACCGTAAAAATATCGTTCACAACCTGCGTTCGGTATTGTTGACCATACCACCACTCAACGCCTAATAGTAGGCAAAATAGTAGGCTGCATAATCCGCACAGCAGAGTTATTTTATATTCCAAACTAAACCGTGACATTATTGGGCTTTCCTCATATAACCAGCAACCTGTAGATTAATGCTTACCGTACCCATATCTTCCAGTTGCCCTGTCATGCGATTACGAACGCCTCTAATCGGACGAAGATCCAGTTCTTCGACCAGCTTAAGGGGTTTTGTGGTTTCTATTTGATATAAAATTGAGCGTAACAATGGGATGTCACCCGTCAGCCGGACATTGACGGCGATGTGTATGAGATCATCCTCTTCCACCTGCGGTAAAACCTGGGTGCTTTCTAATACGCCGCCCGCCGAGACAATGATGTTTTTAATAAACGCCTGTAATTCAGCAGACGCCAATGCAGGGCTGGATTGCTCGTAAAAATAGCCTAGCGCGTCAAGACCTTGTTTACTTTGCGACACTTTTTCAAGAACTTCATTACGCCCTTCAATAACACGGGTATAACGCTGGATACGAAACACCAAGTCTTTAATTTGTTGTTGTGCATCCGTAACCTGTGTATACCAAGGCCACACTACTAGCGCGAGTATTAAGGCAATAACCCCTAATAATAACCCTACTGCCAAACTGCGTTGTTGTAATTTACTGAGTGTCTGTAGCATTTGTCGCGGCTGGAGGATTAATTTCGGTTGATAATTGAAAACGCTCTTTGCCCGTTGATTGGTCTTGCGTCACCGGCGAAATAAAACGCGCATTTTTAAAATAATTGGTTTTTTCAAGTGTTGCTAATATGTCTGATGCGTTAACAGACTCACCCAGTAATTCTAAATTACCGTTGCTGTATTTTACTTGGGAAGCCCATGTATCATCTTTCAGTAATTTACTAATGGTATTAATTGTATCCACCAGCATAGGCGCATGATTTTTTTTAGCAATCAATTTATCGGTTGCCCGATAGAGGTAGTCAATGCCACGCTTAGTCTCCTCAATGCTGAGTGCTTGTTTTTCAACAATGCGTACATGTGTTTTTAATTTATCGATACCTTGATAGGCCATCCATAACGGCGCGCCCAACGTTGCCAATAGCAAAGAAGTTGTAAATGCGATGCCAGCAAACATAATAATACGCGATGTTTGACTGCGACCCTGCCGTAAATCTGCAGGCAAGAGATTATAACGTTCTTTGACGGGTGTGTGTGTTAATGGTGCTAAGACATAATCGGCATAGGTAGGTTTTAAACCCAACGCCGCCACTTGCTCGTTAAGGGCATCTAGTACCGATTTTTGCACCAGTAATAAGGCCAATTTTAACTGACCATTGACGGGTTTACCAAGACGCAAAATATCATAATAGACTTGATCGGCTTTAAATGGCGTGTAGCGATCCAATTCGTAGCCTAACACTTGTTGAATATTGGCACCTGCTGCTTCAGGCAGGGTAAGCAGTTTTTGCATGCCCAACGCTTCAGGAATTCTAATTAACACATCGGCACTGGCAACGATCACCTGCTGAGCAAGTAAGCTTTTTAAGCGGCTTTTTGCCTCATCGCTATGGTCAAATAAACCTAATGCGGTAGATTCAGTGCGACTTTGATAAAAAAGCGCTAGAGCGTCACCCGCAGGCTCAACAATGAGCCAGCCTTTGCGGTAATAAAGACTGTTTACAATGCTGGCGGGTAATAAGGGGATTATTTCTCTAATCCACCATGACCAAAACGCACGAACATCGATTTTTGTATCCAATTTGAACATATGTATTATTGCCAGAGTATTCTAAAAGGCGATTAAATAACCATGGGTTACAAAGTAAAAACGTAAAATTTAACCATTAATACCGTCAGGTGCTGCGTGCACAACCGCAATGCTCATTGCAAAATAAGCTGATTGTTTTCAGCCTCAGCAAACAAGGAGTGTTCGGTGCCACTTTTATGCCATTTTAGAATAGTAAAGGGCAGTCCTTGACGTGCCTGCCCATTTCTTATTACAGCACTCACGGCTCCCGTAACGCCTTCAACAGGCATCGCTTCGGCTAAAATTTCGTAAACATGTGATGTAGCTGAGCTGGGCGCTGCCCAAGTAGGCGCAAGCTCCGGCAATCCTGCTCGCGCATTTTCTATACGCTGTTGTAAATAGGTATCAACCTGTTCAGGCGTTACGTTAGGCAAATGTAACAATACTTCTCGCGAGGCTTTCGCTGGATTAACGCTATTACTTTTCGAATAAACCGTCAGTAATGGCTCTAGCTGTTTATAGAACGCTGGCGTCATACCTAAAACCATTTGTAATTCGTCGACAGTTTCAAACGGCTTGTTGGCGGGCGTATAGCTTAACCCAGCTTTCTGGTATTGTTCTTTTTCCGCGCCCTGTGGAGTTTGAATGTCGTCTGGATCACGCCAATCAATAATTGCAGCGATTAGCTGGTCAAGTAACGCTTCATCCAGCCCCAAGGAACTAAACACATTACGCAACATCACCGGATCAGCAAAATTAATATCTATTTTACCGGATTCATCTGAGATACGAATACGAATAGGCGCATCTGCAAAGGTAACTTCATACAAACTACCGTCACTCCGCCAACGTAATTTTTCATCCAGCGGCAATAAATTCAACATCGCGATATTAATACCTCCTTCCGCTAATGCCTTTGCCTGTGCCAGCGCCTTTACATCCGTGAGTACGGCGGTTTCGCGGCGAATGGTTAAGGCAAAGCTACTCGCCATAATCATTAGCAAGGTCAACATCCACAACACCATGACCAGTGCTAGACCACGCTGGGCAGCGTTTGCCTTAGCGGGTAAAGCGGCCATTCACGATTCCAAATGGATTTGCGTTAACGGTATTGCTGCTATCCACTTTTAAGGCAACCACCAACTCTGGCCAATACGTGCCATTTAGAAATTCAATCATAACTTTTACTAACAACGGCGTTTGGGTTTTCTCTAGCCAAGTGCTTTGCCATGTTGGCGGATCATTAAGCACGAGGGGATCGGCGGCAAAATAGGCAAAGGTTAAGCTTTTAACGTCTTTTAAAATCACTACTTGCTCGGTTTTCCAATCACTACCATCCGTTACCGGAAAAAAAGGTTGCATGCTCACGCTAATCGTACCGGCCTTGGCGCTGTCCTGCGCTATGGTAAATAACTGTAAGCCTAAGCGCCCCGCGCTGGCAGGCATGCTAGATACAAATTGCAAGGAACTGGTGTCACCCTGAAAAGAAAACTGCTTTGGCTCTGAAAAATTATCTTGCAGGGGCAGTAAGTTTTGCAAATGGTTGATAAAAAAATTCTGAATAATCGCTGCTTGGCTAACTTGCGCAATTTTATTTTCGCCCGCATCCCAGTTTTGCACACAAACACGCAGACTGCCAAATAACAATACCATCATAACGCTTAACAGGCTCATGCCAATTAGCATTTCAAGCAAGGTGAACCCCGCCTGTCGAATACGATATAGCTGCGTGGTGTGTAATGTCTTCATAAAGGCACTTTTGCCAAACGAACGCTGTTTAAGACAACTTGCTTTTCGTCAACGCCGTCTTGCCATGCCACTTTTACCTGTACAGTAAATGCTGTCATTTGCAGTGGCTGGGTATTAGTTTGATCGGTGGGCAAAACATAGGGTGAGCCTACAATGCTCCAGGTATATTTTCCATCCACATCACCGCTTGCTGAGCCTTCAGCCAAGGGTATTTCAACGCCAGCACGCGCCATTTGCGACTCAGCAATCGCCAATGCTTGCTGATATTCCTCGGAAATAATAGCGGTTCTTAAGCCTCTGGAGAAAATATTAAGCAAGACACCTATGGACAACGCCAAAATAGCAAATGCCACTAAAATCTCTAATAACGAAAACCCTCGTTCCCTACCGGATAATTGCGGCGCATGCTGGATACGGCGCGCAACATTGCTTTTACGGGTAAAGATAGTGCGCTTATTCTGCATTGAGCTCGATTTGTCCGGTTAACCAATTAACATCCACTGTTTGCTTGAGATCGCCTAGCTCTAAGGTTATACGACCGCCCGATGAAGATCCATCGGGAAAATAACGAATACTCCCTGTGCCGCTATCCTCAGCTTCACTTTGCGCAATCGCCAGGGTTATGTCAATATCATGTGGTAATTGATAGGTTTTTTCCTGCCCGGTTACTTGGTAGGAGTTTTGTTCAAGATCGATACTTAATGCAGTGTCCTGTTGCGTTTTCAGTGCCTGACCTCTTGCAAAACGTAAACCAGAGGCAAGATCACGCGCTGCGCCCTTAAGCATAGAGGATTGATTACCGGACGATAAATTCGGCGCGACCATCGCCATTATCGCAACGGTTAAGGTAATCACCAGTAAAAGTTCAACCAGTGTAAAACCTTTGGCTGTTGTAAGCTTAAACAAGGGCGCGCGTATAAAAAAGAGGGCGTATTATAACGATAGCCTTTATTCCCAGCTCACTAAATCCTGATCTTCACCTTCACCGCCTTCACGGCCATCAGCGCCTAAGGACGATATATCAAATTTACCATGTTGACCGGGTGATACATACACATAATCTTTCAGCCAAGGATCTTGCGGCAATTTGTTTTTGGTTAAATACGGCCCGTTCCAAATACTTACATTCGAGGGTTTTTCAACCAATGCTTTCAAGCCTTGTTCTGAGGTTGGATAGCTACCGACATCCAAACGGTACATATCCAGCGCGCCGGACAAATCTTCTATTTGGGTTTTAGCGGTTTTGGTTTTAGCGCCGCCTAAATGTTTCATTACTTGTGGTCCTACTAGACCCGCCAATAAGCCAATAATAGCCAATACGACCAAAAGTTCGATCAAGGTAAAGCCAGTGGATCGCGTGTGTTGCTTAAAACGTTTTTTATTCATATGAACCTCAATGTGTACATTTAAATGTAAGGAAAAATAAAATAGCGGCGGGGGATATGTTGGCAACTACCCCACCAAATCATTGACGCTTAAGATAGCGGATAAAATTGAAATAATGATGCCGCCGATCATAACACCCATAAATAAGATAACCAGCGGCTCCATCAGCGCCAACATTTTTTTAATGGTGTTTTCAAGCTGCTTATCATAAGCGATAGCAATTCTTTCCAGCATTTCTTCCATGCGACCCGTTTCTTCGCCCATTTTAATCATCTGGGTAGCCATTTTAGGAAATTGACCCGTGGCAATCAAGGCGCCGGACATGTCTTTGCCTTGTCTTAAATTATCTTCAGCAGAGGTAACTGCCTGCACCAATACTAAATTACTGAGCGTACTTTTGACAATACCTAGCGCGGTCAAAATAGGCACGCCGTTTTCTAACAACGTTCCTAATGTACGGCTAAAATTAGCGGTGGCTATATTACGAATCAACTCGCCCACGATAGGAATATTTAAAAATAAACGATCCCATTTTATTTTGCGTGGACTTTCTGTTAATTCGTAGCGCATAAACACGCTTCCCACAATCCCCGCAGCAAGCAATGCCCACCAATATTTTTGCAACCATTCTGCTGCGCCCACCACGATTTGAGTAGACATCGGCAAATCTTTACCCGCGCTTTCAAACATTTCCGAAAATTGCGGTACAACAAAAGTAAGCAGTAAAAATACCGAACCCAGCGCCATTACCACTAGAATAATGGGATAGATCATGGCGGTACTGACGGTATCTTTCAGCTCTTTGGATTTATCGAGATAATCTGCCAAGCGCCGTAAAACCACTTCAACACTGCCGCCAGCCTCACCAGCGCGCAACATATTCAAGTAAAACTTTGAAAAAGCGTTAGATTCTGCTTCCAAGGAATCTGCCAATGTTCCACCGCCTTTTACCCGCTCTAGCACCTGATGAATAAGTTGATATATTTTCGACTCTTCTGGAATGAGATCCATTAAGACCACCAACGAACGGTCTAAAGGCAGACCCGCATCCAACAAGGTGGCTAACTCTTTAGTGAACAACATAATATCTTTTTGCGACAGGCCGCTATTTTTTTTGCCCAGCGAAAATTTATAAAATGATTTTAATCCCGCTGGTTCAACAGTAATGGGGATGCAACCGTCTTTTTGCAACTGCTTAACCACTTGCGCTTCATCATCGGCTTCTTTGACGCCTTCAATGACGTCACCTTCACGATTCAGCGCTTTATAACTAAATGAGGGCATCTTTAAGCTTCCGAGGTTACACGTAAAACTTCATCCAGCGTGGTCAGGCCGTGCAATGCCTTAACCAAACCATCATCATACATGGTTAACATGCCATCTTTAACAGCCTGCTCTTGTATTTTTCCCGATTCTTGATGCGCCATAACCATCTTACGCACTGGATCACTCATTATTAAAAACTCGATGATCGCCAAACGTCCGCGGTATCCAATACCACCACAGGCTTCGCAACCAACGGCGCGGTACAGCGTTACATCGCCCGGTGGAGCAAAGCGATTGAGGCCTTTTTCGGTGACAATTTCTGGCAAGGCGGTGTAAGGTTGTCGGCAATGCAGGCACAGCTTTCTCACCAGTCGTTGCGCTAAAATACCATTAACGGTTGATGTCAATAAATAATCGTCCAAGCCCATGTCCAGCAACCGTGCCAAGCCGCCCGCTGCATCATTTGTGTGTAAAGTAGATAGCACTAAATGCCCGGTTAACGCTGACTGCACGGCAATTTTTGCCGTTTCTAAATCACGCATTTCGCCGATCATAATCACATCGGGATCTTGCCGGACAATCGAGCGTAAGGCGCTGGCAAAAGTTAAGCCAATTTGTGGTTTGGCTTGAATTTGATTAACACCATTTAATTGATATTCCACAGGATCTTCAATGGTGATAATTTTACGTTCTGAGGTATTTAATTGCGTTAACGCGGTATACAGTGTCGTTGACTTCCCGCTACCGGTAGGCCCAGTAATGAGAATAATGCCATGCGGCTTGGCTAAAACCTCTAAAAAAGTTTTGGAATTATGTGCTTCAAAGCCTAAAGAGGCAAAATCGAACACCACGCTTTCTTTATCAAGCAAACGGATGACCACGCTTTCGCCGTACATGGTTGGTGTCGTTGACACCCTAAGATCGATCTCTTTGCCCTGCATCTGGATTTTGATACGTCCATCCTGCGGCAAACGGCGCTCAGCAATATTCAGCTTCGCCATTAATTTAATTCTGGAGATCACTGCCGCGGTAGAGGATGCAGGCGGTGATTCAATATTTTGTAATACCCCATCAATACGTAAACGAACAACAAGCTGTTGATCGAATGGCTCGATATGAATATCCGAGGCGCGGGTTTCCAGCGCACGCTGAAAAATCAGGTTCACCATGCGGATAACGGGCGCTTCACTGGCAAGGTCTTTTAGATGTTCAATATCGTCCAAGGCGGCATCATCGTCCATGCCACCTAACAATTGCCCCATTTGTGATTTGCCGTCACCGTATTGTAATTCTAGCGCCCGATCAATTTCAGATAGGATACCCACTTTAACCACAACACTTTTTTTCGTGGCTAATTGCAAAGACTGTTTAATAAAATTATCTTCTGAATCTAGCACCGCGACGGTAATACTGTCGTCATTAGCGCTAAGGCCGACCACATGATATTCTTTTAAAAAACGCAGTGAAATCTCATCCCCCAGCGGTGATTCGTCGGGGTATTCTTTCGTTTGGACAATATCCAGATCGCTTGCTTTTGCTAATGCTTCAGCAACATTTTTTTCTGAACAGAGGCCTAATTTAATTAACAATCCGGGCAATCCAGTTGCACCCATTTGCTCTTGTATTTTATTGACCCGGTTTAAATCGCTCTGCCGTAAGGATTGCTGTGCGATTAAAATATCAATAAAGTGTTGATAGCCCATATAGTATACGTCGGGGATTGTTTTACGAGAGTCATTGCACTAAATGCAAGCTTATTTGGAACATGGAGAACAGTGTAGCGGCTATTTTAGCTTAAAATAACCGCTACACTGAAAATTTAGCGCATTTATGTATGATCTTTTTTAACGTAAGGATCGACACGTTTAATAAAAACCGTACAAACGATAAATGACAGGCGCGCTAAAAAAGTAGCTTTTAATACTTACTTTAAAGGATTAGCAACAGGTGGCGCAATAGCGGGTGGAGCTACTACAGGCACTGCTGGTGCCATCGCTGCTGCCGCCGCTTTCGCTTTGGTTTTAGCCGCTTTTTTAACGGCAACTGGTGCGGGCGCAACAGGCGTTGCAATGGCGGGAGCTGCTACGGCAGGCACAGCAACTGGAGCTGCAACAACGGGGGCTTTAGGTGCTGCGGCAGCAGCTGGCGTTGTTGCAATAGGCGCTGCAGCGACACCATCAAATAGGATGTCTGCTTGATTTTTGGTCAGTGTTTTATCGCCAATTCCTTTAACATTCCCTAAATCTTCCAATGACTTAAACGCACCGTTTGCTTGTCTATACGCCACAATTTCTTGTGCTTTTACCATGCCTACACCATGTAACGCATCGGCAATGGTTGCAGCATCGGCTGTATTTATATTAACTGGCGTTGCCATGCAATTGAATGCACCCAACATCAAAAATAACGTCAATAATTTCTTCATAAGTTAAAGCTCCAAATGCGTGATGTAAATGAACTGTATTAAAGGGTTAATCTCCCTCAACGGAAAAGTCGATGGTGACTAATTGCTAAGCAACTTAATCTTAACAATTATTATGTATAGCACCTAAAGCACTTTACCACCAAGTGCCTATGGCAAGCTTAATTTTGACAGTTACAACATGAACGGCCGCTGACTGTCGAATACTTTAGCCCAGCCCTTTAATCCGCACGCTGGCTAAGTAGTGTAAAATCTCATTTCGGAATGTTGCCTGTCTTTGTGTAAAAGCCGCTAGGCATTAACACTTACAGGCACAGATGCCTTAAAACAGACATCCACTCTTGATTACGTCATTCGCGCGTATTTTCATAACCAATTGTTTATTCGCTATAAATAAAAAACATCCCGCATATGGTGCAACACAATAAGCCATTGCACAAGTTTATTGCATAATCGTTCAGTCGAATAAGAAAAATCTGTTCTGACTTGCGCCATAAACAACAAGCAGCGAAACATAACACATTGTAATAATAAATAAAAATAATAATATGACTATATTGGCACAGCGATTGCTTTCGTATTGGTAACTACTTTGTTATGACCCATTAAACACGTTAACTCATTATGTTACAAAATGGGTTAAAAATTGATTAAGCGCTAAAAATCTACGCATTTATTTTACCACTTTACGCTAAAGCTTCTCGTAGTGCTCCCCTCCTAAGATAGTGGACGTCAATCAGATGCAAGGATGCATCATTTTTTAGGCGTACTAGGCGCGTAAAATGAAAAAAATATTTTAAGGATATGCTAGAAAAACAGTATGCGTAATACAAACAAAAACCAAAACAGTGTTCTCAGCAGCATTGTTGGCCGACCCGCTATTATTCATGCTAAGGAGAAGCGTTCAGCGCTTTTTCTGCAAATAAATCATGCCCATTAACGAATGGACTTAGTTCTACTTTGTTAAATAAAACTATAGCATAAGCAATTGATTTTATTTACACTAAACTACTTTTCAATTTAGTAT
>JAPLRW010000279.1 GCA_026398935.1 Methylococcales bacterium | reverse complement strand
CTAGGGGACACATCGGTACGTTTGTTGACCTCTGCGCTTTCCGCGAGCAACAGGGGCGCAGTGGTATCGGTTATCGGTGTCATAACCGCGGGTGCTTCTTGCGCGAGGTCATTGAGAGCAGTATTAGTCATAGTGAATCCTTTACGTTAAATGATAGTGTGCTGCAGCTAGCATGCAGCGACTAGTTTAAAAGCTAAGCGAGTAAAGACGAGCAGGGCAGGCAGTGCTTAAAACACACGTTTAAGCACATGGCTAAAAACAAGCACTAATCACACCAGTTAGCGCATAGGCTCTCTGTGTAAAGGATATAGGCATTGGTTTTGCGTTAATCAGCGTGTTATTACCCAAATTTGCAGGGTATCATACGTTTTTTGCAGGGAATCATACCAAATTTGCAGGGTTGCACAGGAAATGCGGCAGATTACTGCGGTACATGGCTTATACTGGGTTATTTTCTTTGGAAACCGTAGCGATCATGGCAAAAAAAGCAAAAACCGCGTTTGTGTGTACCGAATGTGGCGCAGACAGCCCACGTTGGGCGGGGCAATGTACCAGTTGCGGCGAATGGAACGTCATTAAGGAAGTGCGCTTAGGCAACGATGATAATGCCTATGTTCCCGCCAAATCCGGCTATGCTGGAACGCGTTCTGAAGTGCAATTATTATCCGAAGTAAATTTAACCCGTTCGGAACGGCTCTCGACCGGATTGACTGAATTTGATCGCGTTCTGGGCGGCGGTATTGTACTGGGCAGCGTGGTCTTAATTGGCGGCGCGCCGGGCGCGGGGAAAAGTACCTTGTTATTACAAGTGATTGCGCACGCCGCCAGTCGCGGCGTATCGGTTTTATACGTGTCTGGCGAAGAATCCTTACAACAAATCGCCGAACGCGCGAATCGTTTAAAGCTCAAGCCGGAAGGCATTAAAATGTTGGCTGAAACCTCGGTGCAGCGCATTTGTGAGATTGTCGATGAAGAGCGCCCGCATATCGTTATTATCGACTCCATTCAGGTCATGCACACTAACAGCTCAGAGTCAGCGCCCGGTTCCGTATCGCAAGTGAGAGAATCCGCCAGCTACCTTACCCAATACGCCAAACGTAATAATGTGTCGATTTTTATGGTGGGGCATGTCACCAAAGATCAATCGTTGGCAGGCCCTATGACCTTAAGCCATATTGTAGACGCGCAAGTGGTGTTATCGTCCACCGATGATGCGCGCTTCCGCGTGTTGCGTGCCGATAACGATAAAAACCGCTTTGGCAGCATCGGCGAATTGGGCTTTTTCTCCATGGAAAGTACGGGTTTAAAGGAGGTTAAAAATCCTTCGGCGATGTTTTTATCACGCTCGGCGGAATTAGCCGCTGGTAGCGCGGTCACGGTATTGTGGGAAGGTACGCGGCCTTTGTTGGTAGAAATTCAAGCGCTGGTAACAGAAAGCCAATACGGTAATCCACGCCGCTTAGCGGTAGGCTTTGATCAAAATCGTTTGGCGATGTTATTGGCGGTGTTGTCGCGGCACGGCGGCGTATTTACCGCTAATGATGAAATCTATGCCAACGTCGTGGGCGGTATTAAAGTCACCGAAACCAGTTCGGACTTAAGCATTGTGCTAAGCGTTGTATCGAGTTTAAAAGACCGCCCAATTGCTCATGATGTGTTCTGTTTCGGTGAAATTGGCTTAAATGGCGAAATAAGACCCGTAGCGAATGGCCATGCACGGCTGAATGAAGCCGCGAAACACGGCTTTAAACGTGCAATTATTCCTATCGCTAATGCCCCCAAAGAATCTATCGGTGGCTTGCAGATTTTCGGGGTTAAAAATGTCGCCGACGCGTTACAGGTGTTGGCGGATTTATGAGGAAACGCGCGGCGCGCAATTGATGTGAGTTGTTCATCATCAAAAATAATAGGACATAAAAAAACCGCCCCGGTTTCTCAAAGGCGGTTATGCTGGGGACTGATGTAGTTTGGTGCAGCCAGCTTACCTCAGCAGCATTCTACAAAATATCCCCTATACAACATTAAAATCCGTCTTGTTTCGCTGCGGTTAAGTAACCAGACAATGGCCCTAATAACAGTACCTCTTTACCATAAATATCAGGATTGTAGATATACATGTTGCCATCAAGGGGGTTGTAGCCCAAGTAGGTTTTAGTTTGTGGGTAGTAGCGTACTTTATAGGGTGCTATATCCAAGCTTTGTTTTCCTTTGATCGGTAAGATCGCTGGTGCGACAACTGCTTCCCCCCAATTCATCACCCGCTCATAATCGCTGATACCGGTATTACCCGCTGCTACCGGAGTGGCTACTATTTCAGTTTCTGCTACACGGGTAAATTTTACGTTTAACGGTTGGAAAAAACTTCCCGGCCCCGCATTGCTTGCCGCCGCATAGGTCGCTCCTGAGTTGGTCACTTGGCCGTTATTCGCGAGATTATCAAAATTAACTGTTGTAAAGTAACTGCCCTCTACGGGTACGTTAAACGTTGCCGTATAAATACCATCACGTACTTTGTAATCTGGTTTTACACCGTCATCACGCCAATCAAGCGCAACGGAAGAGCCGTCCGGTTTTTCCAATTTACTGGTAACGGTTATGTCGGTAATGGGGAATTCCTGGGCTATTTTTGCTGTCAAGACAACGTTACTGCCAACACTGGTAATAGGGTTATTACTATTCACTGAAGCTGAAAGCGCAGCATTGTTGTCTTTAGGATCACCGGAAACACTGTAAAAAATAGTGATTGGTTCAGCATTCGCCGTTGTCAGTTGAATTTTCCAGTTACCTTCAACAACACCCTGAAGTTTCAATGTGCAGAAATTACTGTTGCTATTCACATCCTCACCCGCTTCACTCACGCAAGTACTTTGACTGATAGGGGTGCTTTTACCTTGTGGATCAATAACGGAAAAATGCGTGCCAGCAGCGCTACCGCTGTAGCTGACAACGACTTCCAAATCAGCTATCGTGCTGTCAACATAAAAGGGTAAGTTCTGCCCATTGCTTAATGAAAGTGCATCCTGAGCAATAATCACATCGACAACGGGTGAAATTCTTTCTTCGGTTTGTTGAATCGCTTTAACCAGTACATTGTTTTTGACCGCTAGATAATGCTCGCCACGCGTTTTTTGAGCCAACTGCCGTAGCAGGGTATTTACCGCCACATCGTTATTTGAACCAAAGCTAAATAACGTCAGCCCTTCTTTTTGTAAGCTGTCTATTTGGCTTAATGGCGCAGTGCCTACGGGGCTAAAACCATCAGCAAATAAATAAATGGCACTAACACTGTTACTTGGAAGATTGGCGGCTTTTAAAGTGCTGATCGCCGTTTTTAAGGCATCGCCTAGCGCAGCGGGTTGCGCGTTAAGTTGAATGGTTTGAATCGCATTCATCAGCGTCGTTTTACTTGCTTCACTGACAATTTTTGTGGGTGGAATAATCACAGTAGCACGCGTATCAAAAGCGATAACACCTAAGGTATCGCCGACATTAGCCTGCTCTACAATCTGCTGAACAGCGGCTTTAACCTCTTCTAACATACTGGCGGAAATGTTACTGGATCGCTCAATCACGATCTGTTTTGCAACACTCAGTGCGGAAGATTCTGTATTAGCTTTGCTTAGTAGGCTTTTAGTGATGGGTGCATCGGCATTCGTTTTCCAAATAAAGTTCAATAAACTTTTAGCTTTCGTACGCCCCTCAACGGTATTAATTTCTATGGCAGGGACGCTTCCTGCGCCTGGTGCAACAGTGGCTAAATCCGTATAGTAAACACGCCGACGATTGTTTAGCTCCGACACTGTTTCTTCTGGATCTAAGGCACTATCCCGGCTTAATAATTCCCAACCACTGAGTCCGAATACTCTATGTTGCGCCGTATTTTTTGTATTATTCGATGCTGTGGAAAAGTTAAGCCACGCAAGCTTTGATTCAATTAAGGCATTATTCTCTGAGGCGTTCCATTGGCTATTCATAATAGAGTTTTCAACAGGCGTGTCGTTTTTACAAGGAGACCCCTTATCGGTTGAACATGCCGTCTTGTCATCTTGGTACTCATCCAGCAAGGCGTAGGTAAAATGCGCCCACTCATGCGTCAATACATGCCCACCGGATACAAAATTGCTTAAAAATGAACTGCCATTAAATTGGTCACAATGCTCAATTCTGGAACCTCTATTATTGCGTCCATTCGTATTGGCATTAGGGTGGCAGTCTTTAACCCACAAAATATCCGTATCATCTTTAAAAGTACCTCCCGCATAAATGGTAACATTGCGTAATCTATGCGCACCATTGGTCGCTTCATACAAGGCTTCTGCAAAATTATTAATATTTTCTTCGATGCCGGTTTTTCTGGCGTTAGCATTAGCGCTGGTGTCGTAATAAGACACTCTGATGTCAAAAGGCGTGTCTGCGTGGCTAAAAGATGAAAACATGGCGAGGGTTAATAGGCTCAGCGCGTGTGTTGCACGAGGCTTATAAGCTGTTGAAATGGTATATTTATAAGTCATATTTACTCATTTTTTTAAAAGGTTATTTAAAGGAAATCTGCCGCAAATAATGTTGATTCCTACTACGATATTTATTGTAGTTTATTTTTAAAAATGCGTACTTTTTTGCCGTATAGGATGCCTGCTGTTCCGTTAGTGCCGCTTAATTAACGTGGTTTCTCAGCGAGTATTGTTTGGCATGCCTAAATTGCAAAAAAATGACCGATAACCCCTTTACCCTAGGAAATTCGCAGTGATTGACAAAGCACACACTATCCTCCGTACCGTCTTTGGCTATGAGCATTTTAGAGGGCAACAACAAGCGGTTATCACTGAAATTTTAGCGGGGCGTGACGCGTTGGTATTAATGCCGACGGGCGGCGGTAAATCGCTGTGTTACCAAGTCCCTGCAATAGTTAAACCTGGCGTCGGCATTGTGATTTCACCATTGATCGCGCTGATGCAAGATCAAGTGAGCGCCTTGCATCAATCCGGCGTGCCAGCAGCATTTTTAAATTCCACGCAAAGTTATGAGGAAAATCAGCAGATTGAACGCCGGCTACTGAATAATGAACTGGATTTACTGTATATAGCCCCGGAACGGCTTAATTCTGAACGTACCTTAGCGTTATTACAGCGCTGCCAGATTAATTTATTCGCTATCGATGAAGCGCACTGCGTTTCACAGTGGGGGCATGATTTTCGAGTGGATTACCTGCAATTATCCATTTTGCACGAACGTTTTCCCACCGTGCCGCGTATTGCTTTAACCGCCACAGCCGATGAAAAAACCCGTCAGGAAATCATTCAACGTCTTGCTTTAGAACAAGCACAGTTATTCATCAGTGGTTTTGATCGGCCGAATATCCGCTATCGCATTGTGCAAAAGGAAAACGCCCGGCAGCAATTATTAACCTTTATTGATACGGAACATGCCGGAGATGCGGGCGTGGTTTATTGTTTATCGCGTAAAAAAGTGGACGCTACCGCCGAATGGTTACGCAGTAAAGGTATGCGCGCCTTGCCGTATCATGCGGGTATGTCGCCGCAGGATCGCCAAAAGAATCAACACCAATTTTTAATGCAGGAAGGCGTAGTGATTGTTGCCACCATTGCCTTTGGAATGGGCATTGATAAGCCGAACGTGCGCTTTGTGGCGCATTTGGATTTACCTAAAAGTATTGAAGCCTATTATCAGGAAACAGGTCGTGCCGGGCGTGATGGCTTAGCTGCAAACGCATGGATGGCTTACGGTTTGCAAGATGTGATCACCTTGCGGCAAATGTTAGGCAGCTCCAATGCTGACGAGCTGCACAAACGTGTGGAGTTGCATAAATTAGATGCCATGTTGGCGTTGTGTGAACAGGTTAATTGTCGGCGGCAAAGTTTATTAAGTTATTTTGGTGATACCCTTGAACAACCTTGCGGTAACTGTGACACCTGTTTAGATCCCGCGCAAACTTGGGACGGGACGGTAGCTGCGCAACAAGCATTGTCGTGTATTTACCGCACTGGGCAACGCTTTGGTGTCGGGCATTTGCTGGATGTTTTGCAAGGCAAGGCCAATGAACGCGTTAAAAGTTTGGGGCATGAGCAGTTATCCACCTTTGGTATTGGTAAGGCGTTAGACGAACAGCAATGGCGCTCGGTGTTTCGCCAATTAATCGCGCGCGGTTTAGTGGCGGTGGATTTAGAGGGTTTTGGTGGTTTGAAATTGACTACACAGTGTCGTCCGGTACTTAAGGGCGAACAGCAACTGATGTTGCGCAAAGATTTACATGTCACGAAAAGCGCTGCCGCAGCAAAAAATAAACACCGTTCCAGTCAGGCACAGCATGATGAATTATGGGAAGCCTTACGCGCTAAACGCAAAGATATTGCTAACGCACAGGATGTGCCGCCTTACGTTATTTTTCACGATGCCACCTTGATGGCAATGATGGAAGACAAACCGTTAACCTTGCAACAATTAGGGCGCATATCCGGTGTAGGGGCGCGTAAATTAGATTTATACGGCGAGCAATTTTTAGCGGTAATTGCTGAATTTGCACAGCGCGCACATGATCCTATTGGCTTAAAAGATACCACTGCTGAAACCGTTGCCTTGTTTAGACTCGGTTACGCTGTCGAGAAAATTGCCCAGCAACGCCAATTAAAGCTGGACACTATTTATGTGCATTTATCGCAAGCCATATTAGACGGCTCGGTGGCGCTGCAAGATGTTGTTGCCATAGCATCGGCTGAAATTAACGCCATTCAAGAAGCCTTTCTCAACTTATCGGAAGCGCAAAAAGAGGCGCTGAAACCGGTATTTGATGCCTTCGGCGGTGCTTATACCTACGGCGAATTACGCTGTGTAAAGGCAGCATTACAGCGGCAGTTAGCCATGGACTGACGGCTTACTATTAGCAAAGGAAGGTAATTTCCTTATCCCCATAAACAAGGCGGATGTTTTTAGCGCAAGGTGAGCGTGATGCGGGAAGTCGATATAATGCTGACCTTATACACGGGTATTCCGTGCCAATAAACCCAACAGCGTGAGGCTGAATACCATGATGCAAGATACGTTATGCAACAATTAATTGGCATTGCACTAGCAGGTTCCGTCGGCGCAGTAACGCGCTTTCTGGTGGCTAGCGGCATCTACGCCGTTTTAGGAAGGGACTTTCCTCATGGCACGTTGGTCGTCAATGTGTCGGGTTGCTTCTTGATGGGCTTCTTAACTGAACTGATGCTGCAACGTTTCGCGCTGGCGGTGGATTATCGTGCAGCGATTCTGGTTGGTTTTCTAGGTGCCTACACCACTTTTTCTACGTTCTCGCTTGAAACGATTTATCTGTTTGAAGCAGGGAATGTTATTAAGGCTTTTTTAAACATTTTTTTGAGTATCGTGCTATGCCTGACGGCCTGCTGGATGGGGCTGGTATGGGGGCGTACTGTGTTCAATAATGAACTTTATCCCTGGCTGGATCGTGGCCTGCCTTATATTGAGCAAACTGTCAGTTTTGTGAGCGTTTTTTTACTGTCTATTCTGGCGGAACTGCTGTTACAACGCTTACAGGTTAGCGCTGAAATACGTAGCACGGTTTTTATTGTACTGCTTGGCGTGTTAACCATAGCATCAACCCTGTGGCTAACATTCAAACTCTCGGATATGCGTATTGAATTTCAGGGATTACTGAGCATTTTTGCCATCAATGCCTTACTTGGGGCAGCAATGGTTTGGTTAGGTTCATCGGTAGGGAATTGGTTATGGCAACTCAAACTGTCACAATAGTGCGTATTTATCTTCGCGAAGGCGAGCATTTGCTCGCCAAACTCATCACGTTTTTGCGCGATGAGGAAAAAGTTTCCGGCGTTACGGTATTGCGCGGTATAGCTGGTTTTGGCGCAGACGGTGATATGCATGTTGCCGCACTGGTGGATCTGTCGCTGGATTTGCCCTTAATGGTTGAATTCTACGATGTACCAGAACGGGTCGAGGTGATTCTTGAACATCTACTCACGTCGATGGGCTTATCCCATGTGGTTAGCTGGCAAGCGGTTAGGCATTCAAGGCTATAAATCATAAGATGGCTTCACCGATGGGCTGAATAAAATCCCCCTCGGTTGATGTTCCTAATGTTGCCGCCGTGTAGCCATATAAGAAAAAATTGACGGCTTCATTGACCCAGACATCAACCTCCGCTTCGTTGGGGGTTGGCTCAAGACCCAGCTGCAATTTATGAAAGCGCTCGCTCCGTAAACAACTAAAAAAATGATTAGCAAGTCGATTTGTATCCAGGTTAGTAAAATAGCCTTGCTGTTGTTTTTTCTGAAAAAACTCCGCCAGTTTGTCTAGCGTCAGTTGCGGGCCTTGGGCATAAAATTGCGTCGCCAGATCGGGGAATCGCAACGACTCTCCGATAAGTATCGTCCTAATCCTTACGGCATCAGGACGCGTTACCCTATAAATAAATTCTTTTCCAAACGTAATTAAGGCCTTTTCGGTGTCGATATGCTCAGACAGACTATCCACAAATTGATCGCTGCAGCGCTTGATCACGGCTCCAAATAACCCTGATTTCCCTTCAAAATAGCTATAAATTGTCCGCATAGAAACGTGTGCATCTTTAGCAATCATTTCCATATTTAAATTGCCATAGCCATGTTCCAGAAAAAGTTTCAGCCCGCTATCCAATATCCGGTCACGGCTGAGTAACTCTTTTCCTTTTGGCGGACGTCCACTTTTGATCATACTGCCTTACCTAAAATAAACCTGCGGTTAAATACGGATCATACCTAAATTTAATGGTAATATATATTACCATTAAATTTATCCCCTGATGCGTACGCGAATGCTCCTAACTACACGTTGTTTTTTTTTACCACTGGCTCCGATACGTACCCTGAAACCACTCGCTAACGTACCGCGCAAATACCGACGGGGAGAAAAACTTGCGTTACATTGGTTGCTGCTGCTCTTGCTATTATCCTTCGTTAATGGCTGTAAAAAAGCAGAAAATTCGGCAGCAATACCTGTGCCACCGCCCAGTCCGCCACCGTCCGTTAAAATTGCCCAGCCATTAGTGCAAGACGTTACCGAATGGGATGAATTCACCGGGCATATTGAGGCCATAAATACGGTACAGATTAAAGCCAGGGTAAGCGGCTATTTGGAAAAGGTTAATTTTACGGCAGGCAAAAAAGTCAAAAAAGGTGAGTTGTTATTTCAGATTGATCCCAAACCATTACAGGTGCAGTTAGACCTCGCCAATGCTGAATTGGAACAAGCCAAGACCAAACAAGCATTAGCAAAAAATGACTTTATCAGAGCGAAAAACTTACTCAACGTCAATGCAATTGCCGTGGAAGAATTTGATATGCGCAATAAAGGCTTACGCGAAGCTATGGCGGCAATACAAGCGGCTGAAGCCAACGTTGCCGCAAATAAACTTAATCTGGATTACACCCAAATACGCGCACCGATTGATGGGCGCGTGGGGAGAGAAATGATTACCGCTGGCAATTTGGTGAACAGTGGCGGTGATGCCACGCTGCTAACCACTATTGTGTCTATTGATCCGGTCTATGTCTATGTTGATGCTGACGAACGTTCCGTATTGAAATATAAACGTCAAAATGCGCAGGGCATTGTTGGTAAACCCGTGGAATTAACCGTAGCGGACGAAACGGGCTTTAAGCATAAGGGCAGCATTGATTATTTAGCGCCGCAGGCTAATGCGGCGACGGGAACCATTTCCTTACGTGGCGTATTTTCCAATACCGATGAGCTGCTAAGTCCCGGATTCTTTGCCCGTGTTCGTCTGCGTGCTGGCGCACCGTATAAAGCCACCTTATTACCGGATCGGGCTATTGCTACCGATCAGGCGCAGCGTTTTGTTTGGGTAGTAAAAGCCGATAATCAGGTGGAATATCGCAAAGTAGAATTGGGTGCAACGATTGGAAAAATGCGCGTGATAACCGCTGGGGTGACGGCAGAAGATGCCATCATTACCGATGGGTTACAAAAAATAAAACCGGGCATTACGGTACAGCCGGAAAAAATTACGCTGGTACAGGAGTAATTACGTATGGAGCGTTTCACGCATTTTTTTATAGATAGGCCCATTTTTGCGGCCGTATTATCCATTTTCATCGTTTTGGTGGGTGGATTGGCATTGATCAATTTACCGATCGCACAATACCCCGAAATTGCTCCACCAACCGTGCAAGTAACAACCAATTATCCCGGTGCCAGTTCTGAGGTAGTGGCGGCCACGGTAGCAACGCCTATCGAACAGGAGGTAAACGGGGTAGAAGATATGCTGTATATGTCTTCGCAATCGACTAACAGTGGCGCTATGGCGCTAACAGTTACGTTTAAACCCGGTACTAATTTGGATAAAGCACAAGTGCTGGTACAAAACCGGGTGGCGCTTGCAGAACCACGGTTACCCGAAGAAGTTAGACGCCAAGGTATTAGCGTTAAAAAGCGCAGTCCAGACTTAAGTCTGGTAGTGAATCTGGTTTCGCCTGACAAACGCTACGACAGTGTGTATTTAAGCAATTACGCGTTGCTACAAGTTAAAGATACTTTAGCGCGCTTGCCGGGCGTCGGCGAAATGATCGTTTTTGGCGCGCGTGACTACAGTATGCGCCTATGGCTGAATCCCGAAAAAATTGCTGCACGTAATATGACCGCGATGGAAGTCATCAATGCGGTACGCGAACAAAATGTGCAGGTCGCCGCCGGAGTAGTGGGGCAGGAGCCTACACCAACCGCCGCCGAATTCCAATACACCATCAGTACCTTGGGGCGGCTAAAGGAAGCCGATCAGTTTGCGGATATTGTCATCAAACAAGGTGCTGATGGACAGGTAACGCGCTTAAAAGATGTGGCGCGCATTGAAATGGGTGCGAAGGATTATAATTCCGGCTTGTATCTGGATGGTGAGCCAACCGTTGGTCTGGCGCTGTTTCAGCTGCCGGGCTCTAATGCCTTGGACACTAAAAAAGCGGTGGTCGCGGCGATGGAGAAAATGAAAACCCATTTTCCCGAAGGCCTCGACTATTTACTGGTCTACGATACCGTCGTGTTTGTACAGCAGTCCATTGATGCGGTGGTGAAAACCCTGTTTGAAGCGATTTTGTTAGTCGTGCTGGTGGTCATTGTCTTCTTGCAAAACTGGCGGGCGAGCATTATTCCACTCATTGCCGTACCCGTGTCGTTGATTGGTACCTTTGCCGTTATGGCGGCATTGGGTTTATCGCTCAACACCTTATCGCTGTTTGGTTTGGTGCTGGCTATCGGGATTGTGGTGGATGATGCCATCGTGGTCGTTGAAAATGTCGAGCGGCATATCGCCCTAGGTTTGCGTGCCAGAGAAGCGACGCGCGTAGCCATGCATGAGGTGGTCGGCCCCATTATCGCCACATCATTAGTGCTGGTCGCGGTGTTTATTCCTACCGCTTTTATCACCGGTGTTTCTGGTGCATTTTATAAACAATTCGCCTTAACCATTGCGGTATCCACGGTTATTTCCATGGTTAATTCGCTGACGCTTAGCCCTGCTTTATGTGCGCTATTGTTAGATAGGGCGCATGGTAATAAAGACCTCTTTACACGTTTTTTGGATGCCATTCTCGGCTGGTTTTTCCGCGGGTTTAATGGTTTTTTTGAACGTTTTAGTGCGGGTTATGCACGTCTGGTCGGTCGATTAATTCGTATGGTGTTCGTGGTATTGACGCTCTATGTTGGGCTTAATGGCCTCAATTTTTTGGTATTTGAAAAAGTACCTACGGGTTTTATCCCGCAACAAGATCAAGGTTACTTGATTTTGTACGCACAATTACCGGATGCCGCCTCATTGAGTCGGACTCAGGAGGTGGTACAAAAAGCCACGCGCATTATTCTTGATACCAAAGGCGTCGCACATGTCAATGCGTACTCCGGCTGGTCGGTATTGAGTGGTGCCAGTCAATCCAATGTGGCGACTATGTTTGCGCGTCTGGATGGCTTTGAACATCGGTTGGATAATCCCGAGCTAAAAGCAGATGCACTCGTGAAAACATTAACGAAAAAATTAGCGTCGATTCCTGAAGCGAGAATTGCCGTATTTGCGCCGCCGCCTATTCGTGGCATGAGTTCGGTGGGCGGCTTCAAACTGCAACTTCAGGATCGTAATAATGCTGGCATTGCCGAACTGCAACGTGTGAACGCGGATTTAATTAGTAAAGGCAATCAGCAAGCGGGATTGGTCGGCTTATTTTCTACCTTCCGCGCCGAAGTACCACAGTTGTTTGTTGATGTGGATAGAACCCGCGTAAAAGCGATGGATGTCCCGTTGAAAGACGTGTTCGATACGTTACAGATTTATTTGGGGTCGTTGTATGTGAATGACTTTAACACCCTGGGTCGAACCTACCAAGTCGTTGCGCAAGCGGATGCTGAATTTCGGATGCACCCTACGGATATTGTCGAACTAAAAACGCGTACGGCAGACGGTGGCATGGTACCGTTAGGTTCATTGGTTAAGGTGAAAGAGGTGGTCGGCCCCGATAAAATCACCCGTTACAACATGTATCCCGCGGCAGAAATTAATGGCAGTACCTTGCCGGGCATTAGTTCTGGGCAAGCCATTAAGACCATGAACAAACTGCTGGCGAAAGAACTGCCGCCCGGATTTGATTTCGAATGGACTGAACTTAGTCTGCAACAAGTATTGGCAGGTAATGTTGCGATGCTGGTGTTTCCCTTGAGTGTGATTTTTGTCTTTTTAGTCCTCGCGGCGCAATACGAAAGCTGGGCACTGCCGTTGGCGGTTATTTTGATTGTACCCATGTGTATATTGTCGTCTATGACCGGTGTGTGGCTGAGTAATATGGACAATAATATATTCACTCAAATCGGCTTTATCGTACTGGTGGCCTTAGCCAGTAAAAACGCGATCTTAATTATTGAATTTGCAAAACGACGGCAAGAAGAAGGCTTGGATCGTTTTGCTGCGGCAATAGACGCCGCACGTATCCGCTTACGGCCAATTTTAATGACGTCTTTCGCTTTTATCATGGGGGTACTTCCTTTGGTGCTGGCGAAAGGGGCGGGCGCAGAAACCAGACAGCTCTTGGGGATGACGGTTTTCAGTGGCATGTTGGGCGTAACCTTTTTTGGGCTATTACTCACGCCGGTGTTTTTTGTTTTTGTACAGGGTATGGCTCAACGGCTAAGCGCCTCACGAACAAAACCGGATTTAGCCGCGCACACGTCGGAGACAGAATGATGAGCATGTTTAACCCCTGCAAAAAAAAGCATGGTATTAGATTTTTAGTGGTCTTGATTGGTGTGGCGTTTATCAATGCCTGCGCCGTTGGGCCGGATTATAAACGTCCAACGGCGGTGGTTCCGGCGAGCTTTACGCAAGCGACACCGGCTGAATTTAGCCAGAGTAGTATAGAGGTTAGCTGGTGGAGATTATTTCAGGATCAACAGCTCACGACATTAGTCGAACAAAGCATACAACACAATTATGATCTTAAAACGGCTCGTGCCAATTTACAGGAAGCGCGCGCCTTGTATTTGCAAACGGGGCTGAATTTAACACCGACCATTACCTCCCACGCTAACTATACGGATCAAGTCCGTAGTACCGGAGCGCTGAATAATCGGGCTTTCGTGCCGCGCGGACTCAAACTGTATAATCTTGGTTTCGATGCCTCTTGGGAAGTGGATTTTTTTGGCCGAATTCGTCGAAATATAGAAGCCAGTAATGATGAAGTAGACGCACAAGAAGCCAGTCTGCGCGACTTAAGCGTTAGTTTAATTGCCGAAGTCGCCCGCAATTATTTTGAACTCAGAGGACTACAAAACCAATTAGCGATTGAGCAAAAAAATATTGCCAACCAAACCCAAACCTTTAATATCACCCGCGCTAAAATCGAAAATGGTCGTGGCACTGAGCAAGATAGCGCCAGTGCTTTAGCACAGCTCGAAGCCGCCAAAGCGGGCATTCCATCGCTAAACAGTGCCATTCAACGTACTATTCATCGTTTAAGCGTTCTTAATGGACAACAGCCGGGCACGCTTACACAAAAACTAGCACAGCCTGCGCCATTACCTACGCTGCCAACACGTATTAACATCAGTACACCTGCCGAATTGTTGCGCCGCCGTCCGGACATTCGCATCGCCGAACGCACGCTGGCCGCCTCTACTGCGCGCATAGGGGTCGCCACAGCAGACTTATTCCCGCGCGTGACTTTTGTGGGTTCTATTGCGCTGGAAGCAACCAGCCTCGTTGGTTTGGGAGCGTCAGGATCAGACGCCTATGCGCTAGGTCCAAGAATTAGTTGGGCGGCCTTTGACTTGGGACGTGTCTTGGCGCGAATGAAAGCCGCCGATGCACACGCCGAAGCAGATTTGGCCAAATACCAGCAAACGGTTCTCAATGCGTTAGAAGAAACCGAAAACGCCTTAGTCACGTATAACCAAGAATGTAGCCGACAACAACGCCTAACCGCCGCAGCTAAGGCCAGTCAAAGAGCGCAGCAACTTGCTCAGGCACGTTATGATGCAGGGGCAAGCGATTTTCAGACGTTGCTTAATGCCGATGCGCGGTTGTTACAAGACCAAAACCAGTTAAGCCAAAGTCAAACAACCGTAGCGACAGCGTTAACCGCGCTTTATAAAGCATTAGGCGGCGGGTGGGCAGCACTGTAACAGCGTGCTGCTAGGCAAAGTGACCGACATACAACAGGCGTTTATGTAGAGTAGCGTTTTACGACTAAGGATGCTAGAGTGCCATTAAAGGCAATATAAGCGACATGCTGCTTACACCGACAAATACACACTGACTGAGTACTGGTCGTGTAGGTACCAAGGAATGCGCACCTATACTTTCCGCGTTATTTTATAGCCGTTTTGACATTCAACAGGAAACTATGCAAGCTGGATTTTTTAATCATTTGTTACTCATCAGTCAATTTGAACTCAAAAGACTCGTTGCCACGCGTAAAGGTGTGCTGAATCTGCTGACGTTTTTAGTGGTTTGGTATTTTGTTTTGTTGTATCCGCTTCGCTTTGCGGCTGAGCTAGTGGTGCAAGAAAAAAACTTTATACAAGGATTCAGTTTTTTTGATGCCATTGGTTTTGGTTCATTACAGCAGTGGCATATTCCTGAATTCGCCGTGCTCTGGCATTTTTCGCTGATGATTTTTCCTCTGTTGAGCATCACACTGGCTGCCGATCAAACCTGTTCCGATCGAGAAAGAGGGACATTGCGTTTTATAGTCATTCGCAGCAGCCGCGACAGTGTATTTTTTGGGCGATTCTTAGGCATCATGCTTATTCAATCGCTGTTTATCAGCATGACGACGTTAACGACCTTGGCATTGGTGCTGTACCGCGATGCAACGCTTTTCTCGGCCGCATTACCCAACGTGTTGGTGATCATTATTAATGTCATCTTAGCCGTGCTTCCCTTTACCGCCATGATGGCGGCGTTATCCGCAAGCGTTAAATCGGTCAGGCAAGCGACGGTTTGGGCGATTCTGATTTGGACGTTTCTCGCCAGTATTATTAGTGGCTTAGCTTACTACCTGCCAGCACTTGATTTTTTTAAAGGCTTGATTCCGGGCTATCAATTAGCTGATTTAGCGGCGCTGACAGAATGGCGAACGTTGCAACTGGCGTATATTCCGCTCCTGCAAAGCCTCATTTTATTGGCGGTTGGGCGTTGGATCATGGCGAGGCAAGCACTATGAGTTCTCCCATTATTCAATGCCAACACCTTAGCCATATTTATGCGGGGAAAATTGCGCTCAATGATCTTTCTGTTGAAGTAGCGTCAGGCGAACCCATTGGTTTAGTGGGGCCAAATGGTGCAGGTAAAACCACCTTGCTCAGTATCTTGTCTGGTTTTTTACGACCCACATCAGGAGTCGTCAGATTATTCGGCTATGCACCGGGTGCGGCGCAACTCATTGGTAAGGTCTCTGCATTACCGCAGGACGCAAGGCTTGATCCCAGTTTTTCTATCGAGGAGCAATTGGTTTTTTACGCCCGTTTACAAGGCTTGACAACACAACAGGCCAGCGTTGAAACCAGCCGCGTTTTAGAGGCAGTATCGCTAACAGACATCGCGCATGAAAAGCCGTTGGTACTCAGTCATGGTATGGCTAAACGTGTGGCGATTGCTCAAGCGCTGATCGGTAAACCCGCATTGGTCTTGTTAGATGAACCCACGGCGGGTCTTGATCCCATCAATGTCCGAACGGTGCGTGCCATTATTATGGAGCAATCGGCAAAGACAACTTTTCTGATCAGTTCCCATGATTTAACCGAACTGGATCGGCTGTGCCAGCACATTCTATTACTCGAAAATGGCATTATGCAGACCGAAACGATGGGCATAAATGCACAACAGGCCAGCATCCGGTTTATTACCTTGCAAATGGAGGCTTGTCCGACAACAGAGGTTATTGCTCAATTCCAAGGGTTAGACGGTGTGTTACAGGTGACTAATCCGCAGAAAAATGAATTTATTGTCGGCTATAATCCTGATGTACAACCCAACATGGATGTACAGTTGATGCAGTGCATCAACGCGCATCACTGGCAGTATCGGCAGCTAAGTCATGGTAAATCACTGGAAGAAAAACTATTTTTTAAGGACTAAGACCCATGAACACCCATAACCAACGCCACGTCTAGCCTATCATTTCAGTACGGTAGCGCGAAACGTTAATCCTGTCAGACCAGTAATCGGGCGCTAAGCCTGCTTTTTGTTTCAAATGCCGCAGAAACTGTTCCGGTTTCGGCAGTGCTTCCCATACGGAAGGCAGAAACGTCCCGCGTCGATAGCCATCCTGCAAAATGAGGCCATCGATACCCGGCTGTAGCTGCAACAATAAATCTTGTTCAGAACTAAATAACATCGGTTCAGCAGGCGTCAGTATGGACAGATGAATGTCCAGATCCTTAAGTTCATCAATGCTTAATGGCGGAAAGCGCGGATCATTGAAGGCGGCGGAAAAGGCGTTTTCTGCAATATCTTCCGCCAGTGGTCGAATGGCTTCCAGTACTCCGATGCAGCCGCGTAATACATGGTTCTTGTTTAGCGTCACAAAGGTGGCGCGCGGAACAACCAATTCCGGCGGATAATCTGTTAAATCAATATTTAACGCTTTGCCGGTTTTTAAGCCTTGTTCAATAGAATGTTTCGCCAGTTCCAGCAAGCGTTGTTGGTGCTCTTTATTCAATGACATAGGCCCCATACCCTACCACTCTGGATTTATCACCGGCAGTATCGCCGGAATTACGCAAATCAATGGTTTTTATGCGTAACGATTTTTCACGCGCGACTTTTAATAAGCCACTCACCGGAACTTTGCCACAGGCCGAGTCAACACTAAGCTGTTCGTACTGTTGCTGTTCAATATGTGCGCTGGTCAATTTATCCAGCTGTTTAGCGGTAGCGTAATCATGGTAATGGCTTAGATCAGAGCTGATAACCAGCAGCGTTTCATCGCCTCCCCACAGTGTATCAAGAACTAAAGCGACTTGTTCCGCTGAGGCATCACCTGCAACAATGGGAACGATTTTGAATTCATCCAGCATTTCCTGTAGAAAAGGCAACTGCACTTCCACGCTGTGTTCATAGGCATGTGCCTGTTCCAGATAGCCGACAAAAGAGAATTGAGTAATGGTTTCCACCGCCTCTTGATCAACCACTATTTTACCTAAAGGCGTGCTGAAGGTTTCGGCTTGGCTAACCGCTAAGCCTTTAAAAGCAACGCGATGCGAAGGGCCAATAATAACCACGCGCTTGATCAGATGCCGGGCTTTTTTTAATCGCGCGTACGCTGTCGCGGCAACGGAACCTGAATAAAGATAGCCGGCATGCGGAACAATAATGGCTTTTGGAACTTTTGCGTCGGTTTCCGCGTCTGCTAAATATCGGGTTAGCGTGTGATGAAGTTGTTGTGCGTCTTCAGGGTAGAAGACACCCGCTACGGCTGCTTGTCTGTCCATTCGCTGCTCCTGTTAGTTCAGGTGACTCTATAACGGCAGGGCTTCCATGACATGCCGACTTTATAAATACGACAGCGGATTAGACAAAATTAGTAGAAATAGTTCCTGGAGCATACAAATGACTGCTTTTATTACCCACGATACCGTAAAAACCCGCTATTGGCACAGCTTGGACGATGGACGTGTGCAATGTGATCTCTGCCCTAGATTTTGCAAACTACACGAAAAACAGCGTGGATTATGCTTCGTCAGGCAGAACTTGGGTCAGCAGATAGTCATGACCAGTTATGGTCGATCCAGCGGTTTCGCCATTGATCCCATCGAGAAAAAACCCTTAAATCATTTTTTACCGGGTACACCCGTTTTTTCATTCGGTACTGCGGGGTGTAACCTTGCCTGCAAATTTTGTCAGAATTGGGACATCAGTAAATCACGGGAAATGGATACGTTGATGAGTAAGGCATCCCCGGAAGCGATTGCACAAGCGGCGCTTGAGCATGGCTGTAACAGTGTGGCTTATACCTATAATGACCCGGTTATTTTTCATGAATATGCCATAGATACCGCACAAGCTTGCAGAAGTCTGGGCATAAAATCCGTGGCGGTTTCAGCCGGCTACGTTTGCGAACAACCCAGAGCGGAATTT
>JAPLRW010000109.1 GCA_026398935.1 Methylococcales bacterium | reverse complement strand
GCATGTCTGCGCTGTGGTTTTTGGCAATAGATAAGAGTAGGGCGTTGGAGCTTAACGGTTGCACTGCCGTACTTTGTATACTCCCCGCAGGTACACCTTCAAATAAATCAATCTGTAACCGTTGCGCTTCGGTTAAAGGCGCGGCGCGAGCGCGGTTAAGCATTTCTAAATGCGCTTGTTCGTTATTGTTAGGATCGCCGTAATCAAACGCCATTGCCGAGGTAGTAAACAATACTGCGCTGAGCGCGCTTAATGTGTGTCGTTGCATCATAAATAGTGATCATCAAAAAAAGTAAACGATAATGGGAGGTCGGCTATACCTGTCAAAAATAACTGTCAGCAACACACTAAATAAGGCGTAATAATCCCTGTTTACGTTACGCCTTACACATGTTCTGTCACATGCCATTAAATGTTAATACTGGCAGGGATATTGCTGGGTAATAAAAAAGTATAAGGGGCGCGCGTTTGATTGCGTTGTTCTATAGTGCGTTCAATTTCCTGCAAGTTTTGTTTGAATTGTTGCAGCGGCCCACCGGCTTGCGTGACGCGCACATCGTTAAGCGCCTGACCATAAGGCAGGCGATTTTTCCGGTACTCGCCCAGTTTGGTGTAATACACCGATCCTAAGGTATGAAATAAATCTAACTGGGCTTTGGCGACGAAAAGTGGCGGAAAAGCACTAAACCAGCCCGTTTCATTTGCAGGCGATGACGGTACTGCTCCCGTCAATGACCCTGGAAACACCGGAAGATAAGACATGAGTTGGCTTTGGGGAAAATTAACCGCAGCGTGCTGAACACTCGCTGTAAAAATAATCATAGTAATGACATCGGATAGCTGCGGTCTATCGAGTATGTCACGAAAACCGCGCACTTTACCTTCACGTATCAGGGCTTTAGTCCACGCGTCTAACTCAAGGTCTGCTAAAACCGCGGCATCGTCTGGGTAATAAATAGCAAGATAAGCGCTCACCCAACGCTGAATAGCGTTCCACAGTAATAGCGCATCATCACGATACGGATAGTCAGGTAAATCATTCTCATTGGCAACGTGTCGCCGCGCGAGATCATTCGGCAACATAGCCGCGTAAAAATCAAGATTCAGGCGATCTTGCCCTGCGGCCGCCTGCACGGCTTGAATATCGGCACCGAAAATTTGTGCCACATTACCATCCTTCGCCACCAAACGCTCTTCTGCTTGATCATTTATAAACAACGTTCCTTCAAAATGTACCTTTAACAGCACATATAAAGGATGGTTTTTTGCTAAATACCGTGGCGTCGCTACGGCGAAGGCTTCCACCAGTAAATGGGTTCGAGCCAGATGCGCTAAAAGCTCATGGTAATTGGCGTCCGCATTCTGCACAATTGCTTTTGACGCCTGCCAATCCCAATACGTGTTAGCAGTAACATCGGTAGTGGCATACACAATGCCTTGTTTTGTTAGATTTTGCTCATCCTGAATGGCGACTGCTTTTAGTTGTTTGCGATCTGGCGTCAGCGCAAATAAGGCTATAGGGGCATAGACTTTGCTGCTTACTACTGCTGAAGAGGTATCCGTTTTGGCACCGGGCTGCTTGGCTAAGGTGTCTAATTCAGCATAATCCAATACATATACGCGATTTTCTTTTAAGGCCTTTTTTAAGTGGTCGCCCGGCATAGCCTGCTGATAGCCTTGCTCCGTTACCGGAAATTTGGCCGGCAGTGTTGTAATGCCTTGCAGCAACATAGGATTGGGGCCTGCTAAACGAAATCGGGCGAAAGCATCGTCATCGAATAATTGCGTTGCTGTTGCAGGCAGGGGAATGGTTTTAAATAGCGATTTAAAACCAGCACATTGCGGTGCTAAAGACGTGGCAAAGTTGCCATATTCAGCGGTTAGCGCACCGACCAAGTGGCTATTACGAGAAAACACCGTAGACCATGCGGCTTTAGAGAGTTGCAAGGGTAGTTTTGACAGGTGGAAAGCTTGCTTTGATTCGCTTGCAGAAGTAGCCTGCGCTTTTTTACTGCGCGATAAACTGACAATTCTCAATACGCTCAAGATGAGATGGTAGAGATTAGCCCAGGTACAATTAGCCTGTTTTTTATAGCTCAGGTTAGGAATGGCCTTATCTGCGAGGCTATTTTCGATAGTCTGCGCGCCAATTTCCAAGGCTTTAATTAACCATCTTAGACTAGGAAATTGTCGGAAGAACAGCACGGTTCGCGCAAACATAGGAATACCCGGCAAATTTTCGGTATTGTAATCCCACAAGTATTCTAATTTAGCCAGCTTAAGCTGCGTTGCCCGCGTGGAAGATTTATCATCCTGGGGCAGGCTAGGTGTTTGATCATTAAAAAACCATAGATTCATAATAATAGTACCCCTACAAAAAAGTGAACAGTCGAATTGACTGTGTTGCTGTGTGAATTAAGGTAAGTGACACGGTAAAACAGCTCAGGAATGAAGACGCAATAAAACCTGAAAATGTTTAAATCATGCTCGTGTAGGTGTGGATAAATCCACACCTACAGCTTTCCCGGTTATTTTATGGCGATCCTTAGAGTAAAAAAACCTCAGGTACAGCACCATTCAATAAGCTATGCTTTATTGGCTGCCCAGTATTATTAAATTCTACTAAGCCAATATTGCATGTTGGTGTTATCCTTTGCTGACTGACACTGCCCTTTAGCATTAAATATTCCCCAGATGACTGCCAGCGATCAGCGGCGCTTAAGGCATAATTCGTATGAGAAAATTTACCTTGCTCTTTATTGACGATAGCATTAATTTTATCGAATGCATTTTTAGCACTGGGCGTATTGCACAGTGCCGAGCTGGTTAATTGCCAACAATGCAGGGTCTTTCCATTACTCTGAAAACAAGCCTTACTGGTAAAAGAATAATGCACATCACCGGAAAGAAACACGCATTGGGTTATGTGCATCCGGTCTAACAAAGTGTTAAGAAACTTCTTAAAACCTTCGCGGTTAGAAATCCACGCTTCAACGTCCAATTGGTAAATAAATCGGAGGGTCAGCCTGCCTTCTATGCCAAGCCATTTTTCAATGGTTCTGATCACAAACGTATCTTCAATCGTACCAACCGCCCATAACAATAACTGTTGTATGCCTTCAATGGCTGCAAAACCCATCACCGGTGTGGTCGCGACAAAAATGGGGCAAAGTGGCATCGCGTCTATTTCGCCTTTATCGACATCCTGCTCCATTTTAACCAGCAGCTTTGCCCATTCCACGCGTAACCAATCCAAGGCATAACGATCCAGCAGTTGCGGCGGGTAATTAGCGCCGTCTGGTTGGCGCTGAGTACGAGAGTCAAGCACTATAACCGGTGGATTACTCGGTATAGAAAACCCCCAGCCGCGATATTTCCACAGATTAAGATCGAATCGGTCTGCCACTTTAGCGGCTGGAGACGGTGATGCAGCAAAATAATCGCAAATTGAATCAATAAAGGCCGCATCGAAATCTTCAGGGGCGTTCCCCCAGCCTTGAAATGCCCAATAACTGGCTAGGGCGTTTGCAACAACCCGTTGGCCGAACGCAAGGCGGCGTACCTTATCATACCAAGCGCCGGTAATATTCCAATCGTCGGTAACATCGTGATCATCACAGATCATGTAAGTTGGAATGTTCGCCATCAGGCGTCGCACTTTTGGCAGCGTTTCATGGAAGTTTTGTAACGCGGTGCGCTTTTCTAAATTCTCTTCCAGATCAAAATCCGGCTGCCATTGTCCGGCATTACCCAGTACATAAAGATACATCGCCGCATATTCGCCAAAAGTAAATAGATGATTATCGGCTTCAGTAGAGCTAAATCCCGCTTGCCTTTTGGCAACGTGCTTGCGTTCAGCTAATGCTGTCGGATCAAATAACGTTCCCTTTTCGATAGCGGCTGGCGGCGCTTTACCCAATAACCTTAAAATAGCCCATTTAACGTGTGTAAAACGTGATTCCGGTAAATTCTCCCACGGTAATAATTCTTGATGCCCTAACATCTGCACTGCTTTTTGTTTAAGCAGTGCCAACATAGCCCCCGCCACGTCATCGGCATAGATTTGATCACCCGTCAGTAAAAGCAGGGCGGGGCGCTGTGTGAGATCATTATGACTACGCAGTAGCTCAGTGTCGCCAGCACTCAAGGCATCTTTAGTATTGCCATGGGGTTTACGACAACTGCCCTGTAACAGGTGTTTTAGTTGCCGCGGAATAAAAAAACTGGGTCGTGCGGCATTGTCATAGGTGAGCCCCAATGCATTTAAATCGACTAATTGGCCATCGACCTCCAGTTGATAAGTTAATAAGGTATCTCGTGGAAAAAAAGTGTTTTTTTGCAGTGGCCGCGCTTGTAGCAGATAAATAAATAAATTTTTACCTAAGGCGCACTGAATCCTCTCGGATTGCGGGTGTTGATTGCTGTTGCTAGACGCCGCATCAGTTGGTTTGAATTCAGCCATACCGCTGATGTCCGTGCCTGCAAATACGCTTAATGTTACTGAAACTTCTCGATTAGTTGCCAACCATACACAGACAACCTCAGTTGTTACCTGCCGGAGCATAGGGCCTGCCAGTAAATAATCATTCATGTTAGTATTCCTCTCACATTGGGTGGTGCTTATGGGAAGTCATTCAAACTTTGTTATTACTTTTACTGCGTTACGCTGAAAGACTTTTTAGATACGCTAATAAAGCCGCTTTCTTAAGAGGGGATGATGCGTCCCAAACGCATGCCCGCAAGGGCTTGTTGCCTGATTTATTGCCACTGCATTCGGTTATTTGAAGCATAAAATCAAATGCGCTAAACCATACCTTTGCCAAACGTGTAAAGTTAGTTGCAAATAGACTGTTCTGAAAAGTTAAGGCATTGGTTTTACCTTGGCGGTTTGATCTTATTTTTAGTGCATTTAGACCAACATCCAAAATTGGCGAAGGTATTGATAAACAAACTCCGTTATTATTCCTCAGCCGCAAAATCAACGATTTGTTTTAACATGTCATTCATCTTGCCCATAAACTGATTAAGCTCAGGGTTATCACTGTTCGTCGGTAACAAATGCGTTTTAACAATGGTTTTACCATCAAATTGGTACATAACCACATTACAAGGCATATACTGCACGGCATGTGGTGACATTAACAACAGTGTTTTAGCCAGTGTTAAATTACAGAATTGTAGTGTATCGTATTCGGGGAAATTGGCTGTGCCACGATCTCGGATGACTTTTCCAACCCGACTGTGCCCCGTGATTCTGAAATTATGCTCGCTAATGGCGATTTCCAGTTCGGTTAAAATATCCGCGTACGGTTTGTTAGTGGTCACCTGATAATACTCTGCGCTCTCAGCACTGGGTTGCATAGCACAGCTAACCATACAGAGTAGACCGATAACCGTAAGGATGATTTTTAACATGTTCTAGCTCCACACCAGTTGCCATTAATAGCACTGAACATTGTTTAACACAAGAGTAATATAACCCCATGACCAACCCATCGACAGTAACTGGCGTCATTCTCGCCGGCGGTTTAGCCAAGCGCATGCACAAGCAAGACAAAGGCTTGGTTAACTACAAAGGTCAACCTTTAGTCAGTTATGCCATCAACGCTATGACGCCCTTGGTAACGCAATTATTACTCAATGCTAACCGTAACCACGACACCTATCAACGCTTCGGTTGGCCGGTTATTGCGGATCAAACCGATCAGTTTGATGGGCCCTTGGCGGGCATTTTAACCGCAATGCTGGCGGCTCAAACAGACATATTGCTGGTGATGCCTTGCGATTCGCCGTTAATGAGCACGGCACATCTGCAACGTTTATTGACGATGCGCGAAACAACCGGAAGCGATGTTGCCGTTGCCTTTGATGGCGAACGCTTGCATCCGGTATTTTTAGCGATTAAAACCAACTTGCGCAGTAGTTTACAAGCGTATTTGGATGGTGGTCAACGTAAAATGGCGTTGTGGTTAACGCAACAAAAAATGGTCACGGTCGATTTTAGCAGTGATACGGGTGTTTTAATGAATATTAATAGCCTATCGGACTTACTTGCGTTAGAGGCACAACATTGAGCGTCGATTTAATACTAAAATACCCGGTTCGGCGGCAAGGGTAGGGGGGCTGAGTCTTTTTCATGAGTAGAGCCTTGTTTTTTTATTGCTATCGTCTATATTTACCTTACGTCGATTACCCCTGCCCCCGGTATGAAATTATGAGGCTCAGCCCCCGCCTTGCCAACTTATCCGTTACGACTTACACCCCCTACTTAACGATAAATACGCAAAAGGCAGGAGAGCAATATGATCAAACTATACTCCATTGGCTTTGCTAAGCAGACCTTTTATTCGTCAAAAAACCGCCCTTATTTCCAGATCAAAACCCCCATTAAAAAAGTGCTGATACGGTCTACGTTCTATGCCTTGTTGTTAATAACACTGGTTTTGATTTTATACGTACCACTATGATGTCTAATCAACCCATCAATACGACGCTTATAAATCCAGTTCGTGAATCGATTCACAGTGTTTTAATCGCACTGACACACATGGAGCTAGCCTTAGGGGATTTAAAAGCAAAAACCAAACACGAGTTTGTTAACGGAAAAAGTATAACGGGTATCATGAATTTAGTGGGTAACTTTGCACAGGCATCGATTGTCATTACTTTTCCTGAACCGACTATTCTTAATCTTGCTAATAAAATAATGCCTGAAACAGTAGAACGGGTAGATGCGGTGGTTATCGATCTAGTGGGGGAAATCACCAATATGGTTTCCGGCGGCGTAAAAAGAATGTTGGAAAATGAGGGGTATTTATTTGATTTATCACTACCCACTATTATGATGGGCAGCCACTATTTAATTGCTTATTTACCGGATGCGCCGATAATCGTCACGTCTGTTTCAACGTCATATGGCGATTTTACGGTAGAGGCTAGTTTTGAAGGCAGTATCGATTTTTGTCCATTAGTATTCGATGGCGGTAGCGATAGTGACTATGATGATATATTTTTCTAAGCCTGCGTCTTTATTAGCAAGTATCTGGCTAACGCAGCCTTCACTTTTTCGCCTGCGTAAGGTTTAACGATAAAGCCTTTCCCGCCTAATTCAACCGATTTTTTCACATTAACAATCGTCGCATTGGCGCTGACCATGACTACAAATTGATCCGGCACTTCCACTAAAATTTCTTTTAGTACCTCAAGTCCATTCTTGTCTGGCATTTCTATATCCAGAAAAACAATGTTGCATAGGCTAATCTTAATGTGTCTAATCGCCTCAGCGCCGCTGGTCGCTTCGCTGATCATGGTGCGTTGGTCTATTCCAGCTAACACCGAACGTAATAATTTTCGTGCCGCGATGTTGTCGTCAACAATTAAAATGGATAAAGGCTTCATAGTTGGGTGTGGTGATTTTTAACATTATCATGCAACGCTTGTAGTAATTCTGCGAGGTGTCCATGGTTATTTTGCTCAAGGTTTTCCTGAATGATGCCCGCAATTTTGCCTACTTCCGGATACCCATAGCCCCCAGCAACGCCTTTCAATTGGTGTGCCAGAGAGAGCAGTTCCTGCCATTGTTGCTGATGTAATGCCGTGTCCATTTGTTGCAGAACGCTCGGTAAATACAACACAAATTCTTTGAGAATTTTGTGGAAGTCCGGATCATTGAGGGAAATGCTGGCATTGACTACGGATGTTTTTAAATATTTGGCAATGGTCGTAAAGAAAGCTTCCAACGCCAATGGTTTACTTAAGAAACCATCCAAGCCTGCTTCATGGCATTGGTGCTTAACATCTACCGTAGCATTGGCCGTTAGTGCGACAATAGCGCCGGTATAACCCAATTCGCGTAACAGAGCGGTTGCTTCCAGTCCGCCCATGCCGGGCATTTGCATATCCATCAAGATTAAATCAAAACTCTCTGTTAATGCCCGTTCAACCACTGTATTGCCATTATCAACCACTTCCACGGCAATGCCCGCTTTACGTAAAAATAGCGAAATCAATTGCTGACTGTTGATATTATCTTCGGCTAATAAAATTCGACCAGACAAGCCTGCGGTTAATACCCAAGGATTGAGCGGTTCTTCGAGAACCGGTAATTGATCTAGCGCATCAATCAGCGTGTTTTGATCTATTTTCCCAATGCTTATGGTGGCCTCAAAACAACTGCCTTCGCCCAACGTACTGTGCAGCGTAATATCACCGCCCAATTTTTGCGCTAATTGCTTGGAGATAGCCAGTCCCAACCCCGTCCCGCCAAATGCTCTGGTGGTCGATGCATCGGCCTGCACAAATTTTTGAAACAGTTTCGTTTGCTGTTCTACAGAAATGCCTATGCCGGTATCCGTGACCGCAAAGCTGAGTTGTTCCCGTTCCGGCAGACAAGAAACGCTAAGATCTATCCTGCCCGCTTTAGTAAATTTGATGGCGTTGTTACACAAATTAAGTAATATCTGTTTTAAACGCGTGGGGTCGGTTTTGATCTGTTGGGGTAAAGGAAACGCATAGTCAATGCAGAAAGTCAGTCCTTTCTCTTCGGCTTGATGGTTAACAATGGCTTTAATGTCCGCTAATAAAGCAAACAGCGGCGTTTCAAGTAGCTCAATGTCTAATTTATTGGCTTCTATTTTTGAGAAATCCAGAATATCATTAATAATATTCGACAGATGTTTAGCGGCTTGGAGGATGTTCTTAACGGCTGAGTCCTGTTCATCATCGACCAGTTTTTGGTAATGAATTAAGTCGGCGAGCCCAAGAATAACCGTTAGCGGAGTCCTTATTTCATGGCTAATGTTGGCCAGAAATTGACTTTTGGCTTCATTAGCGGCCTCCGCAGCAATAACGGCTTTTTCCTGCGCCAGTGTTCGTTGTTTAACGGTTTCTTCCAGATTCCGGTTATGTTCTTGCTGCCATTGGTTTAACTCATGATTCTCTAGGACATTGCTGGTATTAAGCAGAAGCATCGACAATACCTTGAGTGGTTCCGCGCGGATACTCGGCGCATCCTGCGCCGCAATGCCGACGAACATGCCTCTGATACGGGTGCTGGTTGCCAGAGTATGTAAGATAAGCCACTGCTGTTCATTCTGGCTTTTTACCACGACAGGATTGGTATGATTGAGTGCTT
>JAPLRW010000267.1 GCA_026398935.1 Methylococcales bacterium | reverse complement strand
CCAAAGCCGATGATGCCGAACGCCATGTCATTGAAGAATTGCGTAAGATGGGCAGCGATGCTCTGCATTGTTGGGCAAACAAGGCTTCTCAGGAAACGATGAAGGCATTACGTGAGCAACAATCTAATCTTCACGGGAACGGTAAAAAAAAGTTCGATGGTACACCACCTTCGGTGAAATCATAGTCATAGAGTCTATTTTTCGCCGCATCGGTCGACAGTTTAGGCCGTTTTCCACGTCCGCCGGAGTCGGTTCGCGTTGCTGCTCAATGCCGTTGCTGCGCGTAATGGCAGATTTTGGTGCAGACCATGCGTTTGGGCAAGTCCCCAAAAAACTAAAAGAGCATTATGGCATCGTGGTATCGATAAGCACGATAGCCAAGGTCACCGAATATCATGGGCAACAAATGCAGAAACAACGGCAAACGGCGGTATTATCGCCAACAAGACTTGGCTGCTCGCAACAAATTGCTGAGATAGATGGCTGCATGTTGCCAATTGTATTGGCACGGATTGATGAGGGCGACAAGCGAAAAAACAAAAAACTGCAATGGTCTGAGGCACGACGGGCGTTAGTTCATGAGCAAGGCAGCGTAACACCTAAGTTTGAAGCAACCTTTGGTGGCAGTGTAGATGATACGAGACTTGCGTTGCTAAACTGTGCCATCGCAGCAGGTTTTGGGACGAATACCCATGTGCATGGCGTCGGCGATGGTGCGCCTTGGATAGCAGACCAAACCAAGGCTAAGTTTGGCGCGCAGTCCAGTTATCTGGTGGATTTTTTCCATGTGTGCGAATACTTGGCTGCTGCTTCAAAAACCTGTGCGCCAGATAACCATAAAGTTTGGACGAAAACCCAAAAGAACCTTTTGAAAAAAAACGATCATACAATTGTTATTAAGCATTTAGCCGAGTACCTGGAAGCTGAAGATGTTCAAAGCGAGAAAGCCCCAGTGCGTGCATGCTATCGTTATTTGAGCAATCGTATTGACCAACTGGATTACAAAGGGGCACTAGAAAAAGGGTTACCCATCGGTTCTGGGGAAATAGAAAGTGCTCACCGGTATGTCATTCAGCAACGGCTAAAATTGGCTGGCGCGTGGTGGAAAGCCGCTAATGTTCAACCAATGCTGGCGCTGCGTATTGTGCGGGCTAATGGTGATTGGGAAAAGTACTGGGGTAATTTGTCTTCCGCAGTGGCGGCGTGAAGTTTTTATGAATTCCCCGCACTTTTAATCACACCCCAATAAACTCTTTATGTAATTGCTGCATCGTTAAATTGTTACGTAGCAATAATGTGTTAGTTAAGCGTTTTATTTCTGAGCGAAATACGTCGTTATCTTCATCTTCACTTTCGTCGAACTCTTTGTATTTTTCAGCGGCTAATTTAGCTACGGCGAGAGAAGGCAGGATAAAGAAAAGTTCATTGCTTTGGCCGAATGGATATTTTTTATGGCCGGGGGGTAGTGGTTGATTGTACATGGTGTATCTCCTGTTTGGTTACGTTGATTGTTGCGTTTTGCTTCGATGGGGTAAATTATATAGAATTAAAAAAAATCATAAAATGAATTCTTTTTACATAAATTAATATATATAGTTGAATTAATTAAAGAATTATAATTATTTTTTTTTTAAAAATGTGCTTTTTATGCGTGCATATACGCAATTATGTCGTGATATAATGAATTCTTTGTGTGATTGTATTTGTGAATTATTATGACGCTAAATAAAAATGAAAGAAAAACCATTTCACTTCCTCTTGATGTCCACAATAAAGCGGGGGAAATTTCCAAACGTGCTGGAATTAAGCAATATGAATTCATTGCGGCGGCTATTGATCTGGCTTTTTCAGATGAAACCATCTTTCAAGCCATAATTGAGCAACACAAGAAAAAAACGAGTTTAAAAGGTATAGACGTAGAGGTTAGGAAAAAACTGGAATCACTATCTGCTAAAGATTTAGAAGAACTATTGAAACATTTAAAAAAGTAGCAACGCTGTCAGTGGTGTATTTTTTTTCGATAAGATGTCGGCTGTCGGTAAGGATCTGAGCGAAATGTATAATGCCTTTAGCCGTGAAATGAATACTAAAATTGCACTTCAGCGTTGAATTCGCTTTTTGTGGACGGATAAACTTGCTTTTAATTGTATACCTTCATAATATACTGCCATGATTGATTATACTAAAATTACGGCGTTTGATTGGGATGATGGGAATGCGCGCAAGAACGATAAGCACGGCGTTTCAATGGCCGAAGCTGAGCAGGTATTTTTCAATCAACCCCTCTTGGTGATTGACGATATTAAACACAGCCAAGGCGAAGGCCGCTTTCACGCGCTGGGTAAGACTAACGAAGATCGATTATTGCATATTACATTTACCCTGCGACATGCTGGCGGAAGTATACGGGTTATCTCAGCCAGAGATATGCACAGAAAGGAGCGCAATATTTATGAGCAAACTACTTAAAACCATTCCAAAATTTGCCAACGAAACCGAAGAGCGCATATTTTGGGAACAACACAACTCTACAGATTATCTGGATTGGACTGCAGCACAGCGAGTAGTGCTGCCTAATTTAAAGCCTAGCACCAAAACCATTTCGCTGCGACTGCCTCAACATCTGCTTGATTCGATCAAAGCCGCTGCAAATTCTCGCGACGTACCTTACCAGTCGCTTATTAAAGTATGGTTGCAGGAAAAATTACATAGTCAGTGATACTCACGGTTCGCCCATTTTTTTTGCAGTTCGAAAGATTGGTGCTATTTATGATAAAAAATACACAAAAAACATCACACCTGACTTGAAATACATCATATTTTTAAGGTGACAACTAAATATTTCTAACCTGATGTACAACGTAACTTACTTTCGTCACGGAAAAATCTACAAAGCACTGTATATAGTGCTTTGTAATTCTCATAACCACAATTAAAAATGGGCGAACGGTGAGGTGATACTTAGTTATTGGTTCTGTCGAAAAGCTTGTCGGCCTAAGGGATCTTGTGGACGAACCACAAAAAATGTTCGTTCTGAGCTAAGCCATTTTCAAGAAGTACAGTTAACTATTTGAAACTTATTTCAATTTATGCTGGTTCAAAAAAACGAGGGTTTAGCTGAACTGATGTCCCAGTCAAAAAAAACCGCATTGTAAGCCCGTTTTTGGTAAGATAAACAGGTTCAGTAAATCTTGGTTCAGAATATCATTTATCAGTTAGTAAAATGGACTAATCCGCATGAAAATAGGATATGCACGCGTTTCAACCAAAGAGCAATCTTTGTCCATGCAAGTTGACGCATTAAAAAAAGCCGGTTGCGATCAAATTCATGAAGAAATTGCCAGTGGTGCAAAAACGTCAAGACCGGTGCTTGAAGAAATTATGCGAAACCTACGGGACGGTGACACATTGGTCATTTGGAAATTAGACAGGCTGGGCAGAAACCTGGCGCATTTAATTCACCTGACGACAAAATTAATTGAAAAAAAAGTGGGGTTGATCAGCTTAAACGATCCAATAGATACATCGACGGCACAAGGGCGGATGGTGTTTGGTATTTTTGCTTCTCTTTCTGAATTTGAGCGAGAATTAATTCGTGAACGAACACAGGCTGGGTTGACGTCGGCTCGGGCTCGCGGTCGAAAAGGCGGACGGCCAAAAGGGATGACGCAAGCGGCAATAGAAAAGGCAACTATTGCTGAAGCCCTTTACAAGAATGGGAGTATTCCGGTGAAAAAAATTGCTGAACAATTAGGAATTTCAAAAACCACCTTGTATTTGTACCTTCGGTATCGAAACGTTGATATAGGCGTAATGTCTAAACAGACAGAGGTAATGGCTTCATGAAACAGTGCTTATAGACATTTAAATAACACCGCCGTCAAAGGATCATAACCCCAACTCAACGCCCTGAAGCAATAAAAACAAGGCTTGTTACAGCAACTATTTGTTTAAAATATAGGAAACTATTATGCAAATCACCATTAATATTCCTGATAACCTACCCACCGCCATTGTTCAGCAACAAGTCAGTGAATTTGAGAAAAAACTAAATTGTTTAACGCCAGACGCTAAAGAACAAAAACAACAGGCGATGATGCAACTGTTAAAAAAGTGTGCGAGTTTGCCAACGCTTGACGAACGCACTCCCGATGATATTTTAGGCTACGCTGAGAATCCTATGGGACTGTGGGGAGAGCGATAATGGTGGTTGATTCTTCCATTTTGATTGCCATTCTATTAGCCGAACCCGAAGCAGAAGACTATGCAAAACGGTTGCTTAATACAGATGATATTTACATCAGTGCAGTGAGTATTGTTGAATCATCAATGGTCATTGAATACAAAAAAGGCGAGCAAGGCGCAATACAGTACGATGAGCTTTTAAATATTATTGCGCCAACAATTATCGCTTTTGATAGCGAACAAGCCAAATTGGCGCGTGCTGCGTGGAGGAAATACGGTAAAGGTCGGCATCCTGCCAAGCTCAATTTTGGCGACTGTTGCAGTTATGCCGTTGCAAAATACCTTAATAAGCCGTTATTGTTCAAAGGCGATGATTTTTCTAAAACCGATTTAATACGGGCATGACCCAATCTTATTTATAGCCTCGGAGAGCATGTAAAGTCGGGGGAGGAACTTTATTAGAGCTCCTAATATTAGCAAACTATCAAAAGAGCAGGAGGCTAGGCTGTCGAAATACGGGCTTTTTTGTTAAATTTTCATTTCTTGGTTTTGGCTTTTTGTTAAATTTTCATTTCTTGGTTTTGGCTTTGTAAAAACAGTGTAACCCATTAAATAGAAAATATATTTTTGTAAAAATACCATCCAAAAAGCGGGAATGTATTTATCTATCAAAAGGTTAAATTTCGACAGCCTAGCAGGAGGCTCTTGCTCTTAGCCGTTCTAAAATATATGCTTTCGAACATTTTTTCCCCGACTTTGCATGCCCTCCTATTTTTTTTGAAAATGGGCACCGCTAAAATTGATCATCGTAGGATCGCGAAATTATAGAATTTTACCTCAGGCTTGAAAACTTTGCGACAAAACAAAATTTAAATCCTCCCCATAATCCGGTACAATCAGAATTAATCAGCCAAATTATTTTCAAAGTTTTGTTGTGGTGTTGTTGTGCCTTCAGCACCTACAGCTGGCAGTGTTACTAGCGCATCCGTTGCTACATTAGGCGCGATAAAATTGCCGGTTGTTACTTGGGTATTATTGCCCGGATGCCCGTGACCTATAATCAGTTCAGGATGATCAAAGGGCGCTTTTTCGTAAACAACACGCTCATCGGTTAAGGTATTTAAAAAAGCAATCAAATTGGCGCGCGCTTCTTTATCCGCTTGCAGAGTGGAGGTAGGGATAAGGAAAGAATGTTTAAAGTCACTGTCGAAATTAGTTGCACGGCTATAAAAAGTGATGACTTGCTCCAATGTTGCCATTCCACCGTTATGCATATAAGGACTTGTTAAAGCAATGTTGCGTAACGTAGGCACTTTAAATGCGCCTTGTGTTGCTTTAGCCATGCGGCGGGTGGCAGGATCTGCCAAGGCAATAGCAGCGGCATTTTGCGTAGGAATGTAAGCAGATTTTGTACCGTACAGACGATTGACGCAATTTTTATTGCCATTCGGATCCGCCATAATCGTGCCGGGCTCATCGGAATTGAAATAATTGCCAAGCCCTGTGCGCGTTTCATCCGCGTTAAATTGACGCGCCAGCGGTTTTAAGAAATCACAACTACGCACGGTTGCTATACCGACGTTTTTATCCACCACTTTGCTGCTATTACCCGCCAGATAGGCGAGGTATTGATCAGTAAAGGCCAATGGATTACCCAGTGGATCTAAACCGCCAACACCGGGATCGCCGTTAACATCCGTGACACCGGTATTGAAAAAACCAACATCCATAAAACGGTTAACAAAATTAAGCATGGCATCATGATTAATAACGTTGCGACTGATACCCCCTTCACTGGCGGCTGTGCTGCTTCCAAAAGCGTTCGGGTTGGCTTCCACCATCATGGCATTGGTGACAATAGCTGCAGAGGTTAAGGCCGGCCCTGCATGGCATATGTTGCAATGCGAGTCTTCAAATAAGGTAAAGCCTTTTTGTGCTTCGGGGGACAATCCAATCGGGCGTGAATTCGCATCGCGTGTCGCACGATCAAACGGCGCATCGTCAGATATTAACGTGCTCATGTACAGTTGCAAAGACACGCCAAAAAATAGCGTGAAGTTGGCTTCCATTTGGGTATACGGCGCTTGTTCGACAGCGCCACCAAACAGACCGATGCCGCTGTTGTATGACCAGTATTTTTGATTGAATGCTTTGGTAATCATCGCTTTATAACGGGTATTCAGACCCCGTTGCGCATTACCTTTAAAACTTAAAACACTTAATACACTGTCATTGGGATGTACGATCTGGTTTTCCAACGGACGTCGCATTAATAATTTACGCGCTAAGGCCGGGAATGTGCGTTGTTTACACGACATTTCCACATCATTCAGCGGTGGCGCAACCGCTTGTGATGCCAGTGACGAGTTAATCAGCTGCAGGCGCTCTTTAACCACGGTATTATTGGCCGTTTTAACCCAAACACCCGCGTTGGGGTCACGATCCCCCCAATTATTACTGCCATTAAAAATATTATTCGCGCGACCATCCCAGAAATTACGGTAATAAAATACTGCATTAATAACGCTCGGCGTATTTCTTGCCGCTACTTGGCGGGTGTTAATGCTACCAACATGAAACACGGCATCTGCGGTACTCGAGCAGTTATCAAGTAATGAGCCAATACGGGTGACGCTGCCAAAGTCGGCATTAAACGTACCCGCAGAAGACACCACATCATCACTATCAAAGATCACTTCACTGAGTTTATCAAAGGGATCTTTAAATTGATGTGCTGGAAAATCACGTTTATTTAAGGTGTAATTTGCCCCGCCTGTTCCACCAGAGGCGGTTTTTTCAAAGGTTTTTCCGGACGCTTTGGGACTGTTAAAGCCTGGATTTAATTGATTTCTAACCCGGCTGTCCGCCCCGGCATGAAAATGACAGGACGCACAGGCGACGCCGTCGCTACCAACATTTATATCCCAGAATAACGCCTTACCCAGAGCTATAGCCATATTTTTATCGACCACTACCGGATCTGAGCCATCGGTAAGACCCGGTACGGGTGGAATAGGGGCTCCTTTGAGTGAAACGGGCAAAGGCCCGTGCGCGATACTAACTTGTGAAAGCAGTAAACCACCACTTAATAATACTATTTTACTGACACGCATGATTCGCCTCGATAGTCTGGGGATAGGGCTTATACCGGTTAACGGCTAACTATTTATTGCCTGCTGATGGCTGCTTAAACAAAATTAAGGTTTGTTTGTCACCATTCGGATAACTGACTTGTAAATCATTTTGACCATCATTATTGACATCCCCCGCAGCATTAAACGTAAGCTTTGTGCTAGCAGTGTTACTGGATGTGACTTGATAAACCATTATCCCTTGTGAAATTTTTCCATCACTATCCGTGACACTGATCACGCCATTGGTTTGCAGGGTTACATGATTAAAATTCAGCGCCTCCAAGGTACTGCGCAAACTCTCCCAATCAGCGGGCACAGGCAAAAGTGCCTGTTGGCGTAGTTTCCCTGATGCATCATTAAACAGCAGATAACCAATGGTAATGTTAGCAACCTGCTCCGATAAATAGGGCGTGATATACAAGCCTGGCGTGCTTCCCAAGGTTGCTATATCGGCTTTTATTGCCGGATGTATTAAGGCGTTATAAGGCTTGCTTATAATCATCCGCTGTTGATTGGTAACGACTTTGATTTGGCCATCTTGCGTAAAACTAATTCCGGCAGGTTCATTGGCGGTTTTAATGACTTTTACCGGAGATAAAGCGTAAAAATCATTACCCACCGTGACGGTCAATGTGCCCGTAGGTGTTTGTACCAAGCTAACGCTGGGGGAGGCAAGCGCTGGTAAGGCTTGAAGTTGTTGCAATAAATTTTTAGTTGGTGCAGGTAACACTTCCTGCTGTAAATCCAGCGCAAATGCTTGGCTTTTATCCTTAGGATCATGCAAGGTTTTAAGCGATGCGGTTAAATCGGTGTTATCTGGAATACTGTTTTCATCGGTAAATTGAACACTATTTGACGGGATAGGTTGCACCGTAAAGGTAAATTGCGAGCCAACACCACAAACCGTTTTTGGGGCAGGCGTTGTCGGACAGCTTCCGCCCGTAGCAATCAAATAACGTCCGGCTTTTAAGCCATAGAGCGTCATGGTGGCTGAATCTGACACCGTACCTGTCATGGCGTCGCCTTGCAGAAAATAGTTATTGGTATAAGCGGTACTGGATGCGCTTGGGTTGGTTAGCCACGCGTTACTGGTGGTATTTAAGCCGCCATGCGAGACCGTATCTAAAACCGATTTACCTGACAGGGTCAGTGATTGCCCACCTAACGGATCCAGTTGATTATCCATCGTGTACGTAGGACCGGCATTCACATACCCTATCCAGCCGACGTGCCCGTCCAATACGCCGACAAGCCGGAGTGTGTCATTTATAGTGAGCTTATCGGCAGCACCAGCGACATTAATCGCCGCTTCATTAGGGCCGCGCGTAGGATTCCACCCATGCTGCCCAAAAGCCTGTTCTGGTGATAACTTACCCGTACCAGCTGTCCAAAGTGCAAAAGCAGGATTATCAATCGCCGCTGCGCCAGCATTGCCTAAGCTGCCGCGGCCACGCATAGTTAATTGCACATCGTAGCTTTTACCGCTGCTAATCTCTGCTTCCGAACCAACAGTGAGTGTCATAAATTGTGCGGAATGTGTCCAGCCTTGGTTGAGCGCGCCATAGTCGGCAAACGCTTTAAAAGGCGTAGTGAGTTTATCAACCGTTAGCGGCGTACCGTTATAAACACCGATATTTTCCGCTTCTCTAATACCCGCGAATGTCGGCGTTGCTGTCCACAGCAGTGGGGAGCTTAGCGCCAAAATGATTGCTTGTTGTAATTTGTTAGGGGCTATTGGTTTCATAAAAAAGAGTCTATCAATAAATAAGTGGTTAAAAATAAGGTAAGCATTTTTTAGGGACTGAGATGCGTTTTTAGCATCACATGCGCTTTTGTATAAAAGGCTATATTAATCTGCTTGCAGAATCGTTTTTATATAGGTTAGATCAACCGATATGGTTTAAGCGTATATACGTTACCAAGCATAAAATGAGCCAAAATAAAACCTGCTAATAATCAGTTTATTGCAAAGTAGTTTAAAAAAACTATGTTAAATAACACGTCCGTCCTCGCACCGCTATTTTTAAAAGCACTGTCTAAAACTTAACGTCAGCTCTTATCGTATGCAAAAGCTTCAATAAAGCGTTGTAACTGCGGCAGAATAGGCGGGAAATAGTCAGCATATTTATGCCAGCGTCCGGCGGCAGTTTTATATAAAGGCTGACTGACAGCGCTAAAGCTCGGCGTAGCAATATAACGACCCGCTACCTGTGTATAAAATTGCGCACAATCCGCATGCCAGGCAACGCCTAAAAAATCGAAGACGTTTCGATAAGTTGTTTCGAAATCATTAACCGTATCTTCATAACGCAAGGTCATTACCGTTGGTGCTAAGGCATCACGAATGTTTAGCCAGTAACCCATTACGGCTGCATATTGCTTAGCAACGCCCGTCCAAGATAATAAATTAATGGTCGCGACGGAGGGGGAAAAAGCCTGCATATAACAACTGAGGCAAACATCACGCGGATCGCGCAAAGCAAATAGAATTTTTGCTTCCGGAAAGAGGTAACTGATTAAACCCGCCTCAATGCTATTGAGCGCCATTTTATCGATGAAACATTTTTTAACGCGTTGCTCAGGGTATTTTTCTGCTACCCGCTGCCAATAGAAGCGCCGCAAATGCCGTACATCATCCAGTGTTAATTGTCGTAATATCTCAGGAATAGTGTCTGTTGCAAGCTGTCCGCGCCGCAATTCAGTGATCAGTTCCGCAATAAATGGCTCTTCATTTGACGTTAAAATAGCGGGGTGTGCCGCTAATACCTGCTCGGTTAACGTCGTACCGGAACGTAAAAAACCAAATAGAAAAACCGGTACGGGCAACGCATCTGCAGCCAATAATTCAACAGGCCAGCGTTGCAGCAGCGCCACATCAAATCCAGCCTGATTGGCATTAATGGCGGTAAAAATAGACTCCGCATCAATGGCTTGCAGGGCTGGCAGCGTCAGTTGTTGGGTATTTGCTATTGTAAATGCTGCAAATGCACGATCAACATCGCCCAATTTATCAAAGACCACGCCCAGCTCTAACTGTGCTCGCGCCGATTGCTCAGTATCTCGGCAAACATTCAGCACATGTTCCAGCCTATTTTTTGCGGCAGTTAACTGTCCTTGTCGCGTGTCTAAAATGGCGAGCAAAATATTGCAACCCGGATCGTCAGGTAGCAATTGACACGCGCTACGTGCGTGGGGCAATGCATCCTTATCGCGATTCATGCGACTGTAACACAGTGCCAGCTGATTTAGCGCCGCCGCATTATCCGGCGCGAGTTGTACACTGGTTTCCGCGAGCTCAAGCGCCGCTTGCACATCCCCCCAATGCAGTAATTGTATGCCGAGATCAATGAGTGGGCGTATTGTCCTAGTTGCTTGCGCTTCTTGCTGTAATACAACTGCCGCACTGTTTAAAAAAGCCAATCCTTCCCGCGATTGTTGTCGCCAGCAAAGGCATTGGCCTAAACCCGCTAATGCTTCTGCCTGTTGCGGCGCAACGCTTAAGACTTGTCGAAAGCAGTATTCCGCCTGAGATAAATCACCTGTACATACTGCTTTTCTGGCCTCACTGAGTTGCTCTTTAACGGCGTCCGTTACTGGATTCGCTAATAAGGGAAGCAGAACACCGCAACACTGTTTGTATTTTTTCCCGCTGCCGCAAGGGCAGGGGTCATGACGGCGCGGTTTTTTAGTGTGCATGAACGTGATTAGTTGTGGGATGAAACCTTAATTTTTTCCATCGTGAGGCAGGAAAAATAGGGCTGATGAAAATACTATACAAGATTGCGGCAGGGTTATAAATACCTGCAATTTAAAACAAATACCCGATGGGATTCCGTGAAGTTAGCCACGTAATTAAATTGTGCCATTTCACGCAATTAATCGGTTAAATAACCTAGTTTAATTTAACACCCGCTGCAAGGGGGGCGTTAAATTAAACTTTTCTATTAAATACAATAAGATTATTGCTATGGTGCGAATAATGCATGTAGTAGATTGTAATCATATTAGCATATGGTTATTTGTTTATATGTTAACTATTTAATATTTTTGGAATTATCTCAATGAAAAAATGTAACGTATTATCAGGTTTAGCGGCGTTGTTGCTGTCAACTTCTGCCTTCTCTGCTGCGACTATTAACTATGCCGATCCTGTGCCCGAAAAAGGAATTGGTTACGAGTGGACGGTAGACATGGAGCATAAAGGCGTACTGACCACGGCTGATTTTGTTCGCCATGTGGGTGCAAAAAGCTCTTTTGAACCATCAAATCCCGCACCAGAAGTTGGTTGGCAACACACGAGTGACTGGGTGGCGCTGCAGTTAAGAGAGAAATCGTTATTGACGATAGAAGTGAGTAATCAGCGTGGTGTACATTTTACAACCGTCGGTACAGATGGCAAGGCGGTTGAGTCTACGGCAGGTCAAGGGTATTTCCCCGCGTTTTCCCTTTACTCTGGTTGGGATGATACCTCAACCGAAGTGCATACTTTCAATCCGGTTGGTAATTTTTGGTCTACGGTTAAATTTATTGATGCAGCGTATATTCAACAAGCACAAGCGATACACGGTGGCGAGGTGGTTAGAAGCATCAAAAAACAATTCATTCTACCCGCTGGAAAATACTCCATTAATATCGGTGGTATAAACGCGCTGTATTGCGACACAACCTTGCCTTGTTATAATGGCAGACACGGTTATCGCGCGAAACTGAGTGCAGAGCCAATGCCAAAAGCCGTTGAATAAGCAGTAAAAAATAGCCAAGGCGACGGCTTACTTTTTTGATAGTGGTCGCCTTGGCTTTATTTGTATACCCTTTATGACGCTTGCAGACTATGTTTAAGCGTTAAATTTGCCTTAATCTACAGCGTTACTGCAAATCAAATTCCATTTTAGCTATATTGGAACGCGATGTTTGCGCTAGATGGCTTAAATCACTCCCTGGCGCCGTATAAATAGCATAAAGCGTATAGTGTCCCGTTACGCCTTTAGGCATCACGAAGCTGGCGATAGAATGTTGCACAAGATCAATAGTGACGTTTTTATGGAACGGCTGGGGATTAACGCTGACAGCAGTTGGTAGATCTATATTGAGATAACGCAGTTCTGCATTCGGTAGTTCAATAGCCACCCAAAGATCCAACGTTTCTTTGCGGACGAGGGTATGTTCTTGCACGGTAATGGTTAACGTTTCACCGGCCTTATAGGTTGGTGAAACGTTGCGAAAAGCCAATTGCGTTGCGCTGCCCGGATCAAGCCCGGGTGTTGCTAAAAAAGCGTGACTGCCAGTATTGTCGGTATAGTAGCCGACAACTTGACCGTTATCATTGATACCATTGGCAAAAGTAGTCTTTGCATTGGGTAACGCCAAAGGACTGTAATGACTGCCATCAAACATATAACTATTGGCAGCGCCCTTACTGTCGTAATACACTCCTACCATCAGTCCTTGATCATTGAGTCCATACGTGAACGTTCCTGCAAGCGCTGCTTGAGGGGCATTGAGCGTGGTGAAATTGCTTCCGTCATACATAAAGCCGTGCGCACCAGTGTTATAAAAAAATCCCGCCCCTTCGCCATTGTTGTTGATAGCGGTAGCGCTGGTATTACCCGCGGAGGCTTTCGGGTTATTCATGGTTGTGTAGGTGTTGCTTTGCGGTTCGTAAAAAAATCCGTAAATACCCGTCGTACCTAGACGGTAGTTTCCCACTACTTGCCCACGGTTATTGATGCCAGTGGCATTGGTATCAAAGCCGTTAGGATTATTAATAGCGGTATAGACGCCACGGTTATATAGGAAGCCATGTTTACCAGAGCCGTCAATATAATCACCCACGACTTGCCCGTTGTCATTAATACCATAGGCAAATGTGCCAGCTGTTGCGGTAGGTACATCCAATGGGGTGTAGTCTTGTCCATTGTAGATAAAACCGTGGCCGCCTTGGCTATCATAATAAACCCCGGCTATCTGCCCACTGGCATTAATACCATACGCTTGCGCGCCCAGTGTTGCATTGGGTATAGCCAAGGTCGTAAAGGTATAGTTTGTAGCATTTGCTGGCATAGCAGGCAGCGTAAAACACGCCAGAATGACCCAGGGTAAGACGGTAAAATGTAACTGTTGGTTAATAATCACGGGTAATCCTTAAGCGTATGCCGTTTGATAAGTGTGCGTTTAGTGGTATTTACCGTAGCAGACCATCAAGGTTTTGTTGAAACCCTGATGGTCTGCGGCGGGTATTTTAAGGCCCTGATTTAGGCAGTGGCGGCGTGGTTAATAACGCATCATAAGCTTGCTGCTTGGTTTCAGTCGCTTTGTCCAGCAGGTTATTACGCGTTGTGGTAAATAATTCACCCAGTGCAGATTGTTCCGTCAATAAGGTGGTTTTTAAGAGCTTCAGGGATTCAGGGTTTGCAATAATATGCCCGCCTTCCAGCACTTCAATGGCATCTTCGGTATCTGCCATCGCTAAACGTAATATTTCCTGGCCTTTGGTTAAACTTAAACGTTTAACCTGTTTAATCATCTCATTAGAACTGCGCATGTTTTCCATCGCATTAAGGGTTCTTAAGAACAAAGCAACCGATACTACCTGCGTACTTTCTAAATGTGTACAGCGATCACATACCTTACGTTGGGGTATTAAATTCAAGTCGATAGGGTTCGCACCAGGGGATGCTTGAAATGCATTGCTGTTGTAGTAGGCAACGGCTTCTTCAATGCTGTTGACCGAATTATTATGGAAAAAAGGCGCGGTATCAGCGGCTTCAATCAATGTCGTAACATTGAATTCGCCGTTACCATAACAGGTTTGCTTTTTGTCCCAGCCGCAATCATGCCGCTCGTTTTTACCGAAACCACCATCCACCGGCGTTGGTTGCCACGTTAAGCGTGCAGGATTTTCGGGCATATTTTCCACACCGGTATCGCGATTGCCGTTTTGAAATGTAGTAAAGCTGTTAGCGCTGCCATTAAAGTGGCAACCTTTACATTGTGCCGTACCCTGATCTTTACTGTGCATTAACTCTCTGCCGCGCTGTACCACAGGAGAGGAAAAATACAGATGATCCAAATCAGGATCTTGCGCGCGTCCTAGTGATAACATATACGCTTCCAACGCATCCAGCTCGATGTCATTCGGTAGTCTGAAATCGACATTCGCCAACCTGTTCAAGGTTTTTGGCATGTGTTGCATAATCGCACCGACGGTAAACAGCCGTAACGAACCATCTCCCGGTGCGCCATCGCCAGACCATCCCAAGGCATTGAGTACAAATTTACCTTCTTTATCCGATTCAGGAGTGATTGACGTAGCAATGGCTAAGGTATGTTGTACACCACGAAAGACGCCGGGTCTGTTAAACCCATCAACATTTGCCATTACTAGCCCAAATTGCCGCAGTAACTTGGTATTCTCTAATCCTTTAAGGTTCGGATTAGTTTCCGCAACGAACAGGGGGTCATTGTCGGGTAATGTTGCGATGTATTTTGGATCAATGGTATGGTTGTTATCCAAACGGTGACAGGTGGTGCAGGTTCGACCGTTACCGGCAAAGGTTTCGTTCATGAATAGTTCGCGACCCAAGGCGATTTGTTGCCCCATGATGTTTGCCAACTCGGCATCCACCGCGCCTGCATAAGCAGATTTTGGCAATAAAAAGCTAAACGGCATAGCGGGCGGTGTGGTTTTGGCTAATTGACCGACACCCGCGGCAGGCCATAAAAGATTGGCGTAATACAGGCGTTGAAAAAAGCCCGGTGTTCCCACTAGCAGTGCGGGGCTAGCGGTGTTTTGCTCGGCGGACGTAATGGTTACGCGGTTAATAAATATATTTTGCAAGGATTCGCGTGCGAGCTGTGCTACAAAAACGCTTTTATTATCGCTACTTTTGAAGGTACCGATTTTTCTTTGTACGTTGCTGGTTTTATTATCGTTTAGACCGCCTTCCAGCCAAAAGGCGTAGTCTTTGCCTTTTTCCAAGCCATTAACGGCGACATTTACTGTGCCATTCATGAGATTAATCTTCACCATACCGCTGGCAGTAATGGGTTCGCTGGAAAAAGCCCGGCTAAAGCCAAGCGCGAGGGTTAATACTTCTGCCCCATCATGCTGCTCGTAAGCACGCTTCCAATTGCGGTAATGCTGCGTTAATGTTGCAGGATTACCATGCCCGGTTACCAGCGTCTCATCGCTACGCTCGATAGCGTGCTGATATATTCCCGTCAACATTACTGCTAATATCCCAGCCAGTAATAACGTTATCAGAGTGGATTGCGTTCGTTTGATGTGTTGCATGGTATACCTGCTGCTGTTTAGTGTTGTTAGTTTTGCAATGCACTTATCGTGTTACCGTCGCAACCGCTTGGGTTATAGGGTAGGACTTCAGGGTTGAGGCATTAAACATTTGTTTAAATTGACTGACTTCTGCGGACGCGTCCGTAAACATGTCTTGTGCAAATCTGTAGCCCAATGTTTGATAAAGTAATTCTGCGTGAACGCTGTATTGCTGGCCAGTTAATCCGGCCAACGTAAAGCGCAACGTATCACTGCCACCGACAAAATTAGCGTCTGTTAGCGCCTCTCCTACTACCTGAATATCCGACGATGCGTTTGTTTTGTTAAAGCCGAGCGGTAACAAGCGATTGTCTTTGCGGTATTTTTTGGCACGCAGTAAGGTATAAGTAATGTTACCTTTATAATCTTCCATGATGTCCTCATACACTTGCACCTGATCTTTGCGGGTGATGAGGTCGTAATGCGGTTCGGCGCTTGCCGGATTTACATCGGCATCTAAATCCACTACGCTGCCATCGCTATTTACTTTTCCTGATTCAAAGACAATAACCTGATTTTGGTCTTTCACCACTACATGCACAATAACGCGGCGCGATGGGTAAGAGGACGGCAATTTATGCCCCGTTTTACTGCTGATACTGAGCGTAAAGTCTAAGCCATCGGCATTGATAACGGGGTTAAGCACACTGAGGCTTGCTGCACCGTGCATCAGCTCATTGGTTTCAGCCAGTACTGCGGTAAAATCTTTGGCGTTAACGCCTAATGGCACACTGTAATCTTGCAGCAGAGTTAACATTAACGCGTTACCACCGACGATACGGTGTTGCGCAAAATTATCCCGTGGGCTAAGCCCCGGTACTTGCGCGGCAATAATTACCCCATTAGCACGTTTCATATGGCATTGCTGGCACGACGTTGTTTTGGAGAAATCGCTATGCTGCCATTCGCTGTAGGCCATTTGTTCAGGAAACTCACTGGCCTTATCTGTACTTAACGCTTTACCGCTTTCATCGGTATACGGTGTTTTTAGATCATGGCAACTGGCACAATGCTCTGATGTTTTTATATGTGGGCTAAAGGTCGGCGTAAATTTAACAAAATTTTGCATCGGCTTGATCTGAACATTCTCAAAAGGCCCGTAGATTTTTCTATCGACCGGGTTGGCATAACTATCAATTTCATAGCCTCCTGAGGTACCCGCGGGTGTTCCTAACGCGGAGCTATTTTTTATCTGGTGACACAAAGAACAGCTAACACCTTCTTGTGCCAAGGGAAATGCGCTATGCTTGACATCCAAAAGCCCGCTGTCACCAAATAGCGTATAGGGAAGCGCCTCTTTCTTGGCTTCAACGTTAGCCATAGGCGCATGGCAGCGCGAACATTTATCATTGATTAACGCGCTTTGGCTGGGTGTGCGGTTTAATTCCGTTTTAACCTGTGCTTTCCAGAATGGATCGCGAGCCGCGTTTGCCATCATGGTGGGTTGCCAAGCAGTGATAATGGATACGTCTTTACCCGCACCATCTTTTATTCCGTTGTGACAAGCTTGGCAGTTGCCAGAGCCTGAAAAATGTTTGGACATCACTTCCGGTTTCGCCACTGGCGTGAAAAGTGATGTGGATAGTTGTAGCACTTTAAAGGTATTGCCCGCGTTCAGGCGAATATCGGCTTGATAATTCTCACCATTCGCTCTTAATTGCGCTAAGTGAAAACTTAAATCGTCATAAACCGGCACAATTCTGCCTGCTTCCGGTTGGTCGTTATTAAGCGTAATTTTTTGAAGTGTTAGCGTGTCGGGTGCATCAAAAAGTAATTCTGCTGCATAAGAGTGGTCTTGATAGCTGACATAGGGAATTGTCAAGATATTGGTCGAACCTGAAAAAATGGCATCGGGTAACGCCCAGGCCAAGGAAGTCATAAGAAAACTCATACCGACCCACAGTAAGCATAAGCTGGGTTTTCTTAAAGCATTGCTCAATTGGGTGTACAGATTGTTTTTCCAAAAAATCATGGTGCCAAAAAATAAAAGGGACGGGTAAAAAACGCTAATTCACGCATTTCAATATTGCATTAACACTAGGGTAGACAGTTAAGACGCTAAAAACCTTAACCGTCTATTGAGCACTGCCTCGCGCGTTTATGGGGAGAGGATCACTTTAACGTGAGGCAGATTAAATGTTAATAACCCCGTTAATTCGGCTAGAACCGCTAATTAACGGGTGTCGACACAGTAGGTGTTGACTTCTTTAACGCAGTATCGTGAATCTATTAACTAGCCAGTAATGATATTGACTTCGTAACCGTGGTTGCCGGTATAGCAAGCAGCATCTGTTGCCGCACAGCCATTAGGAGCATAACCATTCGCACCGCCGATATTGAGTGAATAGTGGCCTTTAGTTAATTTAGCGGTATAGGTAATCACTTTTTGACCTTTATCCGCATAGGCGATACCGACAAATGTGAGTTCATTCATCCAACTGGTTTTACCCATAGGATTAAAGCTACCCGTTTCCACGCCAGTTTCTTCCCAATTTTTAAAGACACTCACGACAGGTTTTAAGAGTTTTCCTGAATCTTTAGTGACTAATGCTTTAGTGGTGCTGTCTACCGAGAAATCTCTTACACCTTGTTTTGCACTAACCGTAATAGTAACCGTAGCGTCTGCGGTTAAATCTAATGCAACCCAGTGTGACGTGTGCTGCCAAGCAAATTCCGGTGCTGCAAAAGTCGGTTCATACGCACTTTTAGCGCCGACACTACCAATAAAATCGGCCGTATCGTTATTACCCAAGGCGACAGTCCACTCATAACCAATACCACCAGAACCTGCTTTTGCAAGCACTTCTTTTACTTCTGGAATAGCGGCGGTGGTCGCTGTTGCAGGAACTGCGGGTGCTGCTGCAACCGCTTTAATCGCTGCAACGTTTGGCAATGGATCAGCCCATTTAACATCACTGGCTTGTAAGGCACCGGACAACAATAAAGCACTGGCCGTTAATAAAGAAACAACGATTTTTTTTTGCATAAGAATATTCCTGTGTGGCGCCACGCTGTATAGCTGTGTGACGCAAAGTTAATAGAGCACTGTAAAATGACCGTGATACTGCAAACGTGCTAATTGTCACGTCATCAGTAGTAATGCAGAAAGTATGCCACTTGATTTTTAGAATGATTTTTATTAAAAATATACTTTAAAATCAATTTGTTATTTTTGTAAATCTCGTAGAAAGGTAGCTATGAATAGCTGTTAAGTGCGGAAGCGTTCTATTAACGTATGAAAAATAGGTTATTTAACCTACTAAATACGGTGAAAAGACGTAGCGTGGAAAATAGCGCCATCTGCAGGTATCGTTTGTGCCAAAACAGGGTTGTCTTTGGCGACATTGACGGGTTTATTATTGATAACTAAAATGTTTTTAAATAATCCGCAATCGCCTGTAGGTCTGCGTCGCTGCTGCCAGCAAAGCGCCCCATGGTAATAGGATTGTTTTTAATGGACAGTCGAATGGCTGGGAGGCTCGTGCCGTTCAGCACTTTATTAATGTTTTTCTTTGGGTTAGTGGTATGACAAACGCTGTCGGAGCAGGTTAGGCTAACGTACAGCGCTTGCCCTGATTTAGCGGGCGTGGGTAAGTTGATGCTCAGTGCCAATAAACTTAAGCCGCCTATCCAATTAGCAGAATCCAAGGGATCTGTGCCCGGCAAGGTGACGACCTGAAATAAAGTATAGACACTTGACGGAATGCCGTTGCTGGCAATACTCAGCACTTGTATGGGTTGCTCAAACGTCTCATTCGCGCGTAACGGTAATGGCTGAAGCGAGACTGTGTCATTTGCCGTAAAAAAAATCAATTGCTCGTTAAACACTGTCGCAAGGTATAAATCACCGTGTATCGGCGCGGCAAAGCTGACGTTGATATGCGCACTGCCTGTATCGCTATTAATAACCGTTTTATCGGTACTTAACTCGGCCTGTACACCGATACTCACCATATTTAGGCTTATCGCCATTAGTAGCGAATAGCGCGTTATTTTAATCATTGTGGCATTTAACCTGTTTTATACCCGTTGAATATAAAAGCAGGGGGCTCCATTCTCTCCCTGCCATTGTGTACAACCCTAAACGATAACGACTAACCGCCCGGAAAATACATTTTTACTAGTGGCGTGCTGGTAATTTTGGCACGGTAGCCATGATCGCCTAAATAGCATGGATCGGTTGCTTTACACCATAAGGCATTCACGCCACCGATATTCAGAGAATACTTGCCTTTGGCTAATACAATGCTATAGCTAATGGTCGCTTGACCTTGATCAGCATAAGCAACATCAATGTATTTCAGATCATTTGTCCAGCTGGGCGTACCCATTGGATTAAAATCGTGCGATTCTACCGTAGCGGCATTTTCTTCCCAGTTTTGATATACGCTAATCCCTGGATATAACATATCCAAGGCAGTGGTATCGGTAACTGCTTTAGTGGTTGCATCAACAGAATAACCCGTCACGCCTTGTTGCCGTGCGACTTCAATGGTTACAAATGAATCTGCCGTTACATTCAGCGCCACCCAATCAGAGGTGTGTGTCCAGCCAAAATTGGGTGCCGTGAAGCTGGGTTCATATTTACTTTTTGCACCAACGGCTCCCGTAAATTCGGCAACTTCATATTTACGTGTCGCTTTGGTAACGGGATCTACGGAGGTGTTACCGATATTAACTGTCCATTCATAACCAATGCCTTTGTTAGGCGCTGGATCAGCAAATTTCACATCACTCGCGTACGATGCGCTTGCCAATATTAATGCGCTAGAGCCTAATAGAATAGAGATTGTTTTTTTCATGGTTTTTCCTATGGTTGGTTAAGTTTTGTTTCAAGTGCATACACTCTTAATCTTAATAAGAACAGTATTGGCATTTGGGTTAATGGTGTTGCTACCGTAAGGTTTGGGGATATTCCCTCATGGCTAATAAAGCAATTAACCCGCCATTATTTGCAATTTTCCACCAGAAATGCGTGTAAAAAATACAGGCACATGATTTTTATAGTAAAATTTTGTTTTATGTATTGATGTGAATTTGACTCAACGCGTACAAGGGATAAGGCAGGAATGGTGGAATAACGAGAACTGTGTTATTTGACGTGTTTTTTTGCTTTTAAAAATAGGTCAAATGCCGCAACATTGTAATGTCACCCAAGGCGTTGTTGCATAAATAGAAATTTAGACGAATTTACCCGTTGAGTACCTATTTTAAATTTTTACAGACACAGGTATGCCTAAACCGATCATTCGATTAAGCGCGAATACATTTTCATTACTTCGGTTAATGTGCAGCGTGTGGCCAGATATACGCTTAAAACATTACATGGTACTTGCCTTGGGTAATGCTTGATAAGCATCCACTCTATGAGATTTCAGAATGCTTGGTGGGAATTTATCACGTACATGGTACTTGCCTTGGGTAATGCTTGATAAGCATCCACTCTATGAGATTTCAGAATGCTTGGTGGGAATTTATCACGCATATGAGAGGGGAAATTTACGACTGTCGAGTTATCTAACGCTGCTTAATATAGGCTGTTTTTGAAGCATGCGCAGAAGGCAGCGTTATTGATGGGTGGATTTTAATTGTCACTTTGGTGAAAGTGACCTTTTATAATCCACCCATCAATAACGCCCAGCCTGCATGTACATTATTTTAAATAATCCACGCCAATATCCCGCACCAATTTTCCGTCATGGAAATACTTATATTTTGGTAAAGTTTCCAATCCGTGGCATTCTACGCAGAAGGTACCTTTCACATCTTTATGCCGTAAAAAACTGTTTAGCATCGTACCTTCAATATTACTGGTGTTTGTCGATAGCACTGATTTTTCTTTTTTCTCTATTGCTTTCCAAGCATGTGGATCATGACAGGTAATACAGGCAATTGCGCCAAATTCCTGCACTTTTTCATGGGTGTCCAGTAAGGGCATAATGGTTTTATCTGAGCGCAAAATCATATCTTTACTGGGATGCCCGAAATGATTAATGATTTTCTTGTTGGATATCCCGTCTTTTTGATGGCAATTAAGGCACAATTGATCCTCCTTAAAAGTAATGACATCCCGTTTGACAGGCTTACCATTATCGACACTTATGGTAGACAGTAAATTACCCACTGGCAGCACTGCATCCAAATGCAGTTTTTTAACCGTCTCATTTTCTGCGCCTTTGTGCTGGTGCATACTGTGACAGGTTCCGCAGACCCCCGACTCTAGCGGCAACTGTTCGTAATGATTTTTGCGCGTTTTAGCGCTGATGCGTAAGTCATGATCGCTGCCGACCACCGCTTGTTTTTGCGCATGACAGTGTTCACACAGCTCACCATTTTTAAAGGGTTCAGCCAGTGCAGGTGTTTCTTTAACGCCTTGATGCACAGAATGACAACTCAAACAACCCAGTTTCTGAACGTCAAGCTTGTTGATTTTAACCGCGTCGTCCAATTTTCCCTTGACCGGATGCAGACCTTTTGAGCGCGCTTCATCTTTGTCACCTGCATGTTGCCGCTTATGACAATCGACACAAATATCCTCGGTGGCTTTAACTTTATTCACTAACGCCGCCGTGCCGGGACTCCCTCCATCATGTACCGAATGGCACGTAGTGCAGGTGATATTATGGATTTTTTCCTTGCCAAACGTAATCGGTTCTTCCAATTTAAAATTCACCGGATGTACGCCTTTGTGCCGCGCATCCTCTTTATCTTTGGCGTTTTGCCGCTGATGACAATCCACACAAAATTCATCAACCTTTTTCATGCCGTTGGGCAATTTGACCAGTGCTGCACTGTCGGGACTGCCTTCATGCACGGCATGACAGGTACTGCAGCGTATATCGCGAATTTTTTCTTTACGAAACTCGACCGGTTCTTTTAGCGTAAAGTTAACCGGATGCACGCCTTTACTGTGCGCGTCCTTTTTATCGTTGGCATTTTGCCGCTGATGGCAGTCGCCACAAATCGCATCGGCGTTTTTGGCATCATTGGGCAATAAAGCCGTACCCATACTGCCGGTATGTACTTTGTGGCAACTATCACAAGTGACATGCGTTATTTTTTCATCCTTGCGCTTAATGGGCTTTTCCAGCTTTTCATTAACAGGATGAATTCCTTTACGGTGCGCGTCTTTTTTATCGTTAGAATTTTTGGTGTCATGGCATTGGATGCATAAGTCGCCGTGTTCTTTGGTGATCACCAATAATTCATTATCCTTACCCCCATGCACTTGATGGCAGCTTTGGCAAATCAAGCGTTGCCTGCTATCCAACGTAGCGGATAGTTTTTTTAATTCTTCCGGCAAGCCTTTCACTAATTTTTCTTCTTTAACAAAACCGGGGGCATCTTTTTGACTGGCTTTATCAAAGGTAATGGCAAGCGGGTGATTAAGGCCGCGTTTTTTAGGGTCTAATTCACGGGCATTTTTTTGTTTGGATTCATGGCAGCGCTCACACAAATCCCCGTCATGTGCCGTTACCCGTAACCAGGCATTTTTATTTTCGCGGTGTAAGGTTTCGTGTTTATCATCGCTGTTATGGGGCGTATGACAAGAAGTACAGCGCATTTCTTTATCAGCAGTTAAAGGAAAGAGCTTGGGCATTTTATCTTTACGCTCGTCCATGTGTTTGCGGGTAATTTTATCTTTTTCCTTATCATCCACTGACGGATGCTGGCTACCGTGATTAATCAACATCCGTGAATCCATCATCACGCCATTATGGCAGCTGTAACACATCTTACTGGACGCCACAGCCATGACGTCTTGCTTGGGAGGAGGTGTTCCGGTGACCGGTTCATCCGCCCAATCTAAATGACAGGTAACACAATTTTTTTGTGAAATTTCTACACGGTGCGAGGCCTTTTCGGCTTGCTCTGGGACGTCTTGGGTTTTTAAATGTAAGCGAAAAACGGTATGCTCTGGTGTATCCACAACGTATAGCTGATCATCATGCCAATACAAGCCGGTAGGACTGTTAAATTTCAGCACCTTACCGTGGTTATCCTGCAATTTCCCAAGAAACTTCCCGCTCTTAAACAGCGAAATCGTACCAAAATAATTATCGGCAATATACACCGTATCCGTTTGATCAATGGCGATACCATTGGGACGATACAGCTCGTCAGCATTAACACCAAAGCGCGAAATCTGTGAAAATAATTGGCCTTTCTTATTAAAAACCTGCACACGCGCATTTAACACATCCACGATATGCAAATAACCGGCTTTATCGCTGCTAATTTGAAAGGGGTATTGAAAATTGCCTTCGGTTTCATCACGCTGTCCAAAACACTCGGCATTCGTACCTTCCTCCACCTCTAGGGGTAAATAACAAATCTGATGATTACTCTGATCACTCCAGTACACGACATTGTCTTGCAAAAACACGGCGACTGGCCTAGGGTCAGCGTACTCACGTTTTGGTTTTTTTATAAATTCAGGGTGAATTTCTTTTAGCACATTGCCTTTTAAATCAAAGAGGACAATGCGCTTATTACCAGAATCGGCAACGGCAATACGCTCATTATCCAGCGCAATATCCATAGGTAGGTACAAGCTAGGCGTACCTGAAAAGCGGGATAAGACATTGCCTTCAGGACTCAGAACGACGATACGATTTTTACCGCCATCAACGACATACATCCGCTGCTGAGCATCTATAGCTATCGCAGTGGGTTGTTCAAAATCGGCAGTTATGGCTTTTTGAGCGATAACAACGGGTAGCGGTTCCGCCAACACTACGCCGCCAAAAAATAGCAACATAACCGCAACAAACGACCGCCAAGGATGGTGGGAGTGTCGCAAATAGTCGGGAACTAATGCGACCGACTGCCAACGGTAGTAAGAGTGCAGTAATCGATCCGCAAGCGTTTTTAAACACGACATCATGATTTATTTCAAAAATTGAGTAATACGAATCCGTTCTTCTTTGGGCGGATTTTGTGTTGGATGCGGTAATGCCAGCGCATTGGCTTCTACAACAACGTCTTTTTCAGGCTGGTAATGCGTGAAAAAGTCGGCAATGGTATTTTGGAGAATGGCTATTTTTTGTATCGGTGTTGCCCCTAGCGCCGTAAAATCCAGTAATGCGGGTTTGGCATCTACCGCCATGACGGGGGCGGACAGTACGCCAGTATGGCAAGCTTTACAGTCTGGGCCTTTGGTTTTAAGCGGTTGATGTAACTTTGCTTTTAAGACGCCTTTTTGAGTAACATCCGCTGCTTTCCACTCTTGGTAGAGTGCCTTGGCCACAGGATGACTACGACCAGCAATAACCGCTTGCTGGTCTAACAGGGGAACGATCTTAAGGTGTCCATCTCGCTCTTGCATAACATCGACACTGCTCACGCCGTCTTTACCTACCGCTGCGGTATCGTCTTTTTTACGCCCTGAATGAAACAGTGCCGCCGACCCTGCTATTAATTGGCCTTTCTTATAATCGTACCAGCCATAACTGAGATTGACGGTTTCGGGTCTAAAGTGACAAGTTTCACACGCGACATAATCGGTGTGCATGTTTAGAAAAGCCCGTGAACGCAGTTTCTTCTGGTGCGGCACAGCCAAGTGACATTCGGTGCAATAAACCTCAGAATCATTCAGTGGATTTTTCTTGCGTAAATGAAACGGCACTAGAGTAATCTTTTGTAAGGTAATTTCTTTTAAATCCGCGACCTGTTTTTTAGCTTGCTCAATCGCAGCGGCATCTGGTTTTGCTTGCTGAATCTGCGCGAATAAATACGGCACAGCGTCGGCTTGAGCCATTTGCGTAACCCCATTTAGCAGCATTAAGCCAAGAAAAAACGGTACATACCTATTAATCATCTTCGCGCTCCTTTGCGGGCATAATCGGGACACTCTCTTTTGCAATACGTGATACATCGACCGTTTTAACCTCTGCTGTTGGCCGTTGAGTCGCTACAGGGTTTATACTGGATGGCTCCTCAATCAGCTCTTTTACGGCAGATGGCGAGGTTTGATCAATAACTACAGGCGCTAGCACTTCTTTAACAGCCACCGCAGGCGGGACGACTGCTTTGGGTGCTGCGACAGGTGCTTTAGGTGGCGCTTTTTTAGGTTTTCGCCCTAACATCACTTCTTCAAAGCGCTCATCGCCGATGATGTTATTCGCGGTTTTTTTAGATTTTGGATACACCATGATTAACCAGTACACACTGGATAAACCAAAAACACCGGCAAATAACAGCAATACCATTGAGCCCCAATGCCATACGTTGGTCAGTTTTTCAGGATCAAGTATGGCACTGATGTTGGGTAAATGTACTTGATTAATATCGTGTACATCGGTTTTAACAAAGCCTTTGTTTAAACTGTTTTTTGCATACGTATGGCAACCACTGGCACCGCAGGTTTTATTTAACTGATCAGGGTGCGTGGCGGCTTTTTTATCTTCATCTTTTAAAATACCGTGTCCATGAGAATGCTCATCATGGTTAACATGGCAATCCAGACAGGACGCACCTTTTTCTTCGCCAACCACTAAAATTCGACTGTGCAAAGTACGTTCATAACTTTCTGCTGCATGAATCCAGCGATAGGTGACGGGGATTTTCTTTTTGCTCGGTGGATCGCTAGGTTTTGCCGCAGGTATCAATGGCGCATCAGCATTGGGATCGTCGACTTTCACTTTCGCCATGCGCGCATAATCACCATGACATTGCGTACAACTTTTATTGCTGTCGCTTTTATTCCAGCGTGAGCCGATCAAGCGGCGCAGAATGTGTCCGTTAAATTGATTCATCCATATTTCACCAACATGGCATTTACCGCATTCCGCATCGGCATGTTCAAATTCAGTCTTAAACTTTTCCATTTGTGACGCAATAATATACGGCGTATTGCTGTGACAGCGTCGACAGGAAGGATCTGGCTCAGCATCTTCTTCCAGACGATTACCGCCTTCAAAGTCCTTGACCCGACCATGTCCGTGGGTTGATGCCAAAAACTCTTTTACCACCGGTTTATGGGTAAATTTTTCGCCTTTAGATGGCTCGTTAACATGACATTCTGTTGAACAATCGACTAAACCCTCTTTTACTTCATGGGGGTAGGTTTTCATTTGATGACAGTCTGTACACGGCACACTGCCATGCAAAGAACTGAAGTAATCCGCTTTATTAATGCTGGCTACCCGTAACACGCCTTTTTTATCAATGAATTGTAATCCTTCCAAGGCGTGACACACCAAGCAACCATCAGGATCACTTTGACGCTCATTAGCCTGCACCACTGACGGCTGCACAAGACTAATGAACAACAGCAACAGCAGTAAAGCAGCAAAGAGAATAGGCTTAATCACCTTTCGGCTATTGGGTAGCGCGGGGTATTGATAAAAAAGTGGGTGTTCCATAGCATCCATAAAGAGTAGCAGGGTAGATCAACTGTTTTGCCTTTAGTCGGGAGAGGCATTAAATTACTATAAAGGCTTTTTACGATGTTCAGGTAACACCTATTCGTCTTTAGGTTAGTCGTGGTGAAAACACCGATAACATCCCCTAAAGGGATGTTATCTATTAAGCGGTCAACACGCGGTTGACTTACAGCGCAAGATAATGAATGGCACTGGTGGTTGCCACAAACACAATCACAAACGATACAATCAGGCCATTAATCATGCGTCCCCAATGTATTCTGCTGGCAATGCCATTACGTTCAGGTATCGGTGTTGGCATAATGTTTAAAGAGGCCCAAGAGGGTTCTGGATAAATTTCGACGCCTTTTTTGATGCGTTTAGGTTCTTTATTCCGTGAAGCCGTTGTCCATTCAATGGCATTCCAATCGCAAACATCCACGCAATCATGGCAAGACATGCAGGATAATTGCTCGACCGTTGCCACTTTATCCACCATTTTTATCGCACCGCACATGCAGGCTCTGGCGCACACATTGCAGCCAGTGCAACGTTCTTTTGCAACGCGAATATGGTGCGTAAAACCAAAACGAGCGCCAAAGCGATTCATTAAGCCATCCGCCGCACCAATAGGACATAAAAACTGACAATACGCGCGGCCTTTATGCGCAAAAAAACCCAAGATAAGCAACAAGCCTAAATTCACCATGCCTACCGATGATAAAATATAAACGACACCGCGATATTCGCCGCTTAGCGCTTCAATCAAGCGGGGAATGGTAATGAAATTACACAAGGTGCAGGCGCTAACACCCAGTAACGGCATAGCCACCAGATAAATACCAAAGTAGCCGTAACGAATTTGCACTTGCGGCAAAGAACGGAATTCAATTTTCCAGCGATCATTTAACATGCGGCTGCCTAATTCAGCCAACCCACCGACCGGGCATAGAAACGAACACCAGATACGGCCAAAAAAGAAGGTAGTGAGCATGATTAAAGCAAAAGCAATAACGCCGATATAAGCCACCGACACATGCGTCCATAAATCGGCAAAAGACATCCCTGGAAAATACAAATAGAAGCGTCGCATACACAGTTGTCCGCATAAGTCGCTATTCCCCGTCAGTTGCGGTAAAAATGCCAATGGCCCTAAAAAACTCATACTGGACAGCAGAATGATCCCGTAGCGGTATTTTTGGACGAACGGGATGGCTTTTAATTTATCTATAGCTTGCATGGCTTAACTCCGTAACAGCGTGAGTGCTGTCCGTCTGGTTACGATGAGGTCACTGTTATGCGACATTGTTTTAATACTCCCGGTCTGTAAACGTGTGACAAGCCAGGCATAACGAACCATCCTTAGCGGGTAATCTCAATAAAACTTCAGCGTTAATACGCGCATACTGCACCTGTAGCTGTTCGCCTGACTCGCGGTTAAACGTATCCAGACGCGACTGTTTATCGGCGGCGTAAACTTCAGCCCACGGGTGTTTGCTGTAACTGACACCTTCTTTCAAATCATTGTTTTCTACCTGCTTAGCGGCCGCCAATTTCTTATCCAATACACCATTGGGATGCGATGAATGGCAGGTAACACACATTATTTTTCCGTCATTACTCAGCGGTAAAATAATGCCCAGCTTTTTAACAGATGCCTCTAATTGCTTGAGCTTCTCTTTACTGGGTTTCACCTGATGCTCAACGGCGTTCAAATGCGGTGTTTTTAAATGACAGCCGTAACACAAAGTTTCACGCGGAACTCTTAACTTTAATTCGTCTGGCTTATAGGTACGATCACGCTTTAAAACCTCGGTATGACAATAAGTACAATTTTTTTCAATAATCTCGCCTTGCTTATCCAGCATCCTATGAATGTTGGGGCGTTCATGCGCTTTTTTTTCATGACAGCGGTAACAAAAATCGGTCAGCGTGTCGTATGGCCCAGCCTTTAAAAAATCGTTGGCTTTTTTATCGACTTTATCAAACGGTAAATCTTCAATGTTTTTAATGCCATGACAGGTTTTACACACCAACTCTTTTTTTTCACCTAAAGGCATGGTTTCGCTAGGTGGGTGCATATTGTTTAGTAGCGGAACTCCAACTAAATGATGCAATTCCGGTAAGCGCTTACTTTTAGACCAAGCTTGATTATGATCAATAACAGTGGCATCGCCCTCATACGGTATGCCATCAATAATATCGCCCTTACTCGGCTTCCAGTCGAGTAACAGTTCTGGCACACTCAACGGAAGAGGGGGTAGCTTAACCA
>JAPLRW010000196.1 GCA_026398935.1 Methylococcales bacterium | reverse complement strand
AGGGTGAAGGCTTGTGTCTTGATGGCATTAAAAGACACAGCACGATTCACTTTTTGTGGGTGCTGTGTCTCTTTGGTATCCAATATATCCTGTGCCGACCCAGTCAGAACCGACTCCAAGCCAGACAGGTAAATCATCGCCGAACACGGGAGTTTTATAGGAAAGCTGCCTAGAAAAGTGTCCGGTTTTACTTGACCACTCCATACTGCGCTGCACCCTTTCTTAAGCCGTCTGATGAAGGCGGCTTGCTGGAGTTGTTGCTATCTTTGATAATCTTGTTTTCCAGTTTGTTGATACGTTCTTCTAGTTCTTCCATCCAATCAAATAGTTTCAAGATGAGCGTGTCTTTTTCAGCGTGGCTCATTGCATCAAGTTCTATTTGGCTTGGGCGTTTTAATTTTTTCATGCGTTAAGCATAGCTGATTTAATAGGGTGAGTAGTTACTCGATTTATTCAACAACGCCGCCACGACGCACTAACTTATAAATCAACGTTTGTATATTCAATCTTTATTTTTGAAAACAACGTTTTCAATTCACTTTCAGATAAACGCCCAATCATCACCATGATTTTATCTACCGAAATTAGTTGTTTATTACTGGCTATTTTATTGCTAACATTCTTCAATTGATCAATAAAAATCCTTACATCTTTTAATGTTGGCTTCTCGAGCCCTATGGCTTTATTATAAACAAGTTCAGCAATAGGTTCATTAATAGGTGCTGAAATAAGGTATCCAACACTAACTGGAATATGCGCCAAGGGTCTTGTTTTTTCGTTAAAGTAACGTGCTAAGTTCATTAAATTATTTGCAGTTTGTTGTGGTAGTCCACTGAAATTCAGTGAACGCCATTCACCAAACTCTTGATTACTTATAAATCGCCTTCTCGCTTCAAGCAAAATCTGCCCTTTTAAAATGTGAGACTGTCTATCAATATCAACATACTGCTCTACAGGCTCACCCAAAGTCAATGAAGACAAATCTACAACAAAATCCACAGGCTTATTATCTTCCGCCTTCGCTAAAAAATCACTGACCGTTTTAGCTTTAACCTCAGCAAATTTAGACGTCGCACCCTTTTTATTTAAGTTACCGATAGCCATTATTTAATTATTTCCTTCATTAATTTTTCAAATTGATCTACAGCCTTATTATTACTGCTCTCCGTTATACCTAACCCCAGTGGCGTAATATCCGACCAAATTTTACGGGTTGTAATACAGTTTTCAGTAAGAACACAATAATCCATATCGCTAATCATTTCATTTATTAAATCACGTGCCTCTTGCGTATCTTTAACAAGAATATTACTGTTGACACCGGTTATGACAATAAAAACCATTAGCTTTTCATTAAAATTCTTTGCATCTCTGATGGCTGAAAGCGACGATTCTAAAGTTAAAAGAGATAAATTTGTTGGAAATATTGGAACAAGAGCAACATCTGCCGCAAGCAGAGATAATCTACCCGCTAAATAATCTTTACCTCCACAATCACAAACAACATAATTGTATTTCATCGCCAGCTCAATAAGATCTCTGGCAACATTCTTACCGTTTTTCTTTACAGACGCTATCTGCTTTAAATTTACATTTTCCGAGCGATAGTCCAGCCAATCAGATGCTGATGACTGTTCATCTAAATCTGCAAGTAAAACATCATAACCATTATTTTTAAGATAAACGGAAATTGAAACGGCTATCGACGTTTTAGTAGAGCTTTTAGTTGCAAATACAGTAATAATCATTTTTTAATTTCCTATTAACAGGGCAGTGTTGGATAAATCAGAATTTAGACGGATTACCTGCCAAGTATCTATTTTAACTCTTTGCAGACAAAGGCATGCCTAAGGTGACCATTTAATTTGCAATTATCATTGCTTCGGCTTTTTACTGAGACAATGATCGCGCTTTCATCGTGTTACCAAATATACGTTTAAAATACTGCCTGGCACTTGTACCCGCACTTTTGGATAAGTTTGACGTAACTGTGTAAGTTATACCCCATTTTTTGTTGCCATTCCATACTGTAATAACTCACAGCTCGCCCATTTTGACACAACCGACTGGTATTTCTGACTATTACACAAGATTCAATGCTCGTTTTATTTTATGATTTTTTACTAAAACTGCTACTCTGCTGTGAACCATGCCCAGCGTCCAATCTCAATTTCTATTAAACCCCGCAACCAGTTGTAAGGTAAAATACTTAACAGAAAGTAGACTCAAATTCGAGTATTGAGTTTTGTTAAATTACTATACATAAAAATTGGATTATCGCGTGACAGCTAGAAAAGTAACAAAAAAAATCAGTTATCAATCTCGATTTCGATTTCGATCAAAACAAGTCAGTTGCCTCGTTGCGGTAGAAAATACCATTCTGCTACAGCTACGCAATAGTACGGGTCATGATTTCTCTCTTTACAACAAGGAGGCGGTCAGTGGCTGTGTTAAACGATGTAGAATTAGACTTGGTATCAATGATATAGCGACTTACGCAGATTTTCTTAAGCAGTCGCCCGCTGATGAGCGCGTGTTATTTAATGAGTTACAGTCGCTTAGTGATGAAATGCTCAGGAAAAATGCCGAACAGGCTAGCAGAATAGCGCAATTGAATGGCCTACAGTATGACGTGCAAAATCCGTTGGATAACGTCGATATGGGTACTCTGTTTTTAGATGGCAACTTGATCATTCGACGTTACACGCGAGAAGCGCTTCACATCTATTCCCTGAGCGCTGCTGATATTGGTCGTCCGTTGCGAACGATTAAATCGTATCTCGTGGATGATACCCTACTGGTCAAGCTGAAAATGGCGCTTGATACACACATGCCTTCTGAGTGCGAGGTGTCTACTGCGGATGATGCGTGGTATCTTGTGCGTATAAAGCCTTATCAATCGCTAAGCAATATCATAGTAGGCGTAGCGTTGTCCTTTGTCGACATTACAGAAATGAAGCAGGCGCAAATATCGCTACAGAAAAGCGAATATAATTTGTCTGAGGTTTTAAAAAACATCGACGCCTATATTTTTCTCAAAGATGTTCAAGGCCGCTATTTATTCGCCAATCAGTCGGTGTGTGACTTATTCGGTACGTCAATTGAGAATATTGTGGGGCAACGTGATGAGCATTTTTTTGATGCTGAGACATGCGCACAATTACGCCATAATGATTATCAGGTTCTAAATGAAGGAAAAACAGTAAAGACGGAAGAAACTGACCTCAAACTCAAAGCTGGCGGTGCATCAACATATTTGGTCGTCAAAACTCCGTTATACAATACAGTCGGTGAAATATATGCATTATGCGGAATTTCTACCGACATTACGGATCGTAAGAATATAGAGCTCGTTCAGGAAGAAGCGCTCCGTCGTCTCCAAAAAATAACCAGTCGCGCCCCTGGAATTGTTTACCAATATCGATTACGCCCTGATGGCAGCTCCCATCTTCCTTTTGCCAGTGCAGCCATTCGTGAAATCTACCGTCTCAGTCCGGAGGATGTTCGCGAGGATGCGTCTAAAATATTTGCCATCATTCATCCTGATGACTATAAGGATGTCGTTGCCTCAATTCAAGCGTCAGCACGAAATTTAACAGCGTGGCAGCACGAGTATCGGGTAAGATTTAATGATGGCACAGTGCGGTGGTCATTTGGCAATGCCGTGCCTGAGCGGGAAGAAGATGGCTCCACACTGTGGCACGGTTTTCTCACTGACATCACCGAACGCAAGCTAGCTGAAACACAAACTGCAAAATCATTATCCTTGTTAAATGCGACACTGGAATCTACCAATGATGCTATTTTGGTTGTTGACCTCAATAATCTATGGGTGTTGCATAACCAACGGTTTATTGATTTATGGCACATCACTGACGCTATTTTAGCGGCGAAAAATGATAGCTCCGCATTATCTTATGTACTAAATCAAGTAGAGGACGCGGATGCCTTTTTATATAAGGTGCAGGAGCTATATGCTACCCCTGAAGCCAGCTCTTTCGATATTCTTACATTTAAAAATGGAAAAACCATTGAACGGTATTCTATACCGCAATATATTAATGATACCGTGGTTGGCAGGGTATGGAGTTTTCGTGATGTAACTCAGCGCAAGCAAGCTGAACAAGCATTACAAAGAGAAAGCGAAAAGAACTTCATGCTTTTACGTAATGCCAGTGATGGGATTCACATTCTCGATTTCGATGGTAACCTTATTGAGGCCAGTGACGCATTCTGCACCATGTTGGGCTATCAAAGGCATGAGATAATGGGGATGAATGTTGCCCAATGGGACGTCTCCTTTTCTGGTAATGCACTTCTTCAGGTGGTTCGGCAACAGTTTGATAACCCCGGTCGCTCTCAATTTGAAACGCGTCATCGGCGCAAAGATGCTGTTATTGTTGACGTTGAGGTGAGTGGTTATCCTCTTGAATTAGACGGTAAGCCAGTACTGTTCAATTCATCTCGCGATATCACTGAGCGTAAATGCATGGAAGATACCTTGCGACAGCGCGAAAGTTACCAGCGTGCATTGCTCGATAATTTTCCATTCCCCGTCTGGTTAAAGGATGCGAATAACCGCTTCCTTGCCGTTAACCAACCGCTTGCCAAAGCCTGCGGTTATACATCAACGAATTCACTATTAGGCAAGACTGATTTAGATATCTGGCCACAGGCATTGGCGGAAGCCTATCAAGCAGACGATCAGACTGTCTTAGATAGCGGTAATGCAAAGAATATTGAAGAGCTAATCGATGTTGATGGTCAATCGGTTTGGTTTGAAACTTACAAGTCACCAGTGGTTATTGATGATGAGATTATTGGCACAGTTGGTTTTTCTCGTGATATTAGCCACCGCAAGGCAGCAGAAACCGCGATACATACGTCACGAAATCTACTCCGAACGATCATTGATACGGCTCCCATGCGGGTTTTCTGGAAGGATCTCAACCTACAGTATCTCGGATGCAATATTGCGTTTGCCAAGGATGCAGGCATAGCGCATCCAAAAGAGATGATTGGCAAAGATGATTATCAAATGAGCTGGGCTGCCCAGGCGGCGCTTTACAGTGCTGATGATCAAGCTATCATAGCGTCTGGCATTGGTAAGTTTTCTTATGATGAACAGCAGACAACGCCCGACGGAAAGACAATATGGTTGCGAACATCCAAAGTTCCGCTTAGAAATGATGCGCAAGAAGTGATTGGACTAATGGGCATTTACGAGGATATTACCGTATATAAACAGACTGAACACGCATTACAAGACAGTGAGTTTCGGTGGAAGTTTGCGCTTGAAGGTGCCGGGGATGGTATGTGGGACTGGGACATTACAACCGGAAAAGCATTTTTTTCAAAACGATGGAAGCAAATGATTGGTTATGCTGAAGATGAATTCCCTGATATTGCCTTAGCTTGGGAGGATCAAATACATCCCGAAGACAAATCACATGTTCAGCAATGTCTTGCAGACTATTTTGCTAATATTCTCCCACATTATTTCTCCCACATTATGCTGTTGAATTTCGTATGCGCCACAAAGACGGTAGTTGGAAGTGGATATTAGCCAGGGGGATGGTGGTACAACGTGACGCTGAAGGTAAGCCGATTCGGATGATTGGGAGTCACGCTGACATCACCGAACGTAAGGTCAATGAAGATCAGCTACGCAAGCTCTCCTTAGCTGTAGAGCAAAGCCCAGAAAGTATTATTATCACCGATATTAATGCTCGTATCGAATACGTGAATGATGCCTTTGTCCAGTCAACGGGTTATCGCCGTGAAGACGTTATTGGTAAATCCCCTCACTTTCTACAATCAGGTAAGACACCGCCAGAGACTTACACGGCATTGTGGAATACGTTAACTCAGGGCCGCGTTTGGAAAGGTGAGCTTTACAATTGCCGTAAGGATGGCGGTGAGTCTATCCAATTCGCCATCATCACGCCGCTACGCCAACCGGACGGACGTATTACCCATTTCGTGTCGGTGCAAGAAGACATTACTAAGTGCGTGTTTTAAAAGTGTCAAGGATGGCAATGGGATAAAATACTGAACATTTAACCAATGAGCAGTAAGAAGCGCAGATCAAAAATTAAACGG
>JAPLRW010000247.1 GCA_026398935.1 Methylococcales bacterium | reverse complement strand
GTGTAGGTACTAGCCTTACCCTCACCACAGACCTCCGCTCAGTTTTGGGCAATGATTTGGAAAACCCAGATTTAATTAACCGTAAACGGGTGGCGTAATCGGCATCGTCAGGCGGGAGCTCGAGAACACAATGAAAATGCTCTGGCAACACCACCCAAGCATATATCTCAAACGGATGCCGTGCTTTGACCACTTTGACCGCTTCCCGCAAAGCTTGAATGTGTCGTATTAATAAGTCATTGCCCTTCCGCTGCAAAAGGTTGACGGTAAAAAAATAGGTTCCGCCTTGATGCCAAACTCGCCAGTAATCCATTTTTTTATCCTCAATCCTCTACGTTAAATATGGCGCAATGCTCCTTGGTTATTGCGCCTTACGGCCTTAAATTATTTTTCTGGGGTATAGGATTCACCTGTCATATCCATAACAATGCCACAGGCATCGATATACCCGATCCATAGTTCGTGTGTGTCGTTAGCGTATCCGCCACCTTGTTTTTCTAGATCACTCATTTCGTAATCGATAATGACCAAGTGATCCAATAACGGCTAGGGGAAATCGAGCTGTCTTCCTTCTGTGCAACAGCCCGGATGAGAGACTAGGTAAGACTCAACCGTATTGTCCCAACTGTGGGTTTTGATACGCCCGCCTTCAAGTAATCCTTTAAGTGAATGTTTCATGTGTTCACGGTTCGAATACACACGCAATTCTGGAAAGCAAACAAAATTGTTCAACAAATAAGCTGCGTATAATGCAAGTATTATTTTCATTTTTTGTCTTTATGCAGATTTACTCTGTCGACTTATCTATGGACGGATGTTACGCAGAACGCTGAAAATAGCTATCATAAGGTCGTAGTGAAATTTTGCTGCCCACTAAGCCGGAACACCTTGTCAGCATTACGCTTGATTGAGCTGAGATTTACCATAGCGTTGATTTGTTTGGGTAACCTGTATAATGTGCGCCCAGAGCAATAAAAATGTTTTCTGGAAATATATTCTATGTCGTTGTAAAAAATAAACTATGGCTATATTTGTAGCGCTATTATTTTATAACCATTTGTTTTCAAGGTAACTAAAATGCCATCGCGTAACGCCACAATCCGGTACAATCTGGAAATAATAAGCCGCCTAATGCATGAATTTTATTGTTTTAGGCTTACTAAAAGTGGCTATTCACCTGCTTTTAAATTACAAATCGGACGCTCAGTAAATACGCAATAAACAGTAATGCAAAAAGCGAACAACTAACCATTAGAAACCATCATCAGTAACATACAGACTTATACAATGACTATAACCACACGCTTTGCTCCAAGTCCTACCGGGTATTTACACGTTGGCGGCGCTAGAACCGCTTTGTTCTCTTGGCTGCATGCTCGCAAACAAGGGGGGAAATTTATCTTAAGAATTGAAGATACGGATTTAGAGCGCTCAACACAAGCGTCTGTCGATGCAATTCTGGAAGGTATGGAGTGGTTAGCATTGGATTACGATGCTGGCCCCTTTTATCAAACGCACCATTTTGAGCGCTACAAAGCCATCATTCAACAATTACTGGATCAAGGCGACGCTTATCGCTGCTACTGCTCTAAAGAGGAGCTAGACGCTTTACGCGAAACGCAAATGGCTAATAAAGAAAAGCCGCGCTATGACGGACGCTGCCGCCATGCTACCGCAGAGGCGCATGACAATGCACCGTCAGTGATCCGCTTTAAAAACCCGTTGGATGGCGACGTGGTTATTAATGATTTAGTGAAAGGTCAAATCGTCATTGCCAATAAGGAATTGGACGATTTAATTATCGCGCGCACCGATGGCTCACCCACGTATAACTTGACCGTTGTGGTTGATGATATGGACATGAGCATCACGCACGTTATTCGCGGCGACGACCATGTTAATAATACCCCTAGACAAATCAATATTCTCAACGCGTTGGGTGCAAAACTACCTGAATATGCCCATGTGCCTATGATTTTAGGTTCTGACGGCGCAAGACTTTCCAAACGTCATGGCGCAGTGAGTGTCATGCAGTACCGTGATGATGGCTATTTACCAGAGGCGTTACTGAATTATTTAATCCGCTTGGGCTGGTCACATGGTGATCAGGAATTGTTCAGTCGCGACGAAATGATCGCGCTGTTTGATCTAAAAGACGTCAATGTGTCGGCTTCCACGTTTAATACTGAGAAATTACTGTGGCTTAATCACCAGTATATTATGCACAGTGAGCCGGCCAGCGTTGCAAAACACTTGCTCTGGCATATGCAACAGCGCGGAATAGATGTAACGCAGGGGCCAGATTTAATCGATGTGGTGAAAACACAGCGTGAACGGTGTAAAACCCTTGTTGAAATGGCAGCAGACAGTGTTTATTTTTATCAGGAGTTTGCCGCATACGATGAAAAAGCCATGAATAAAAACTTCAAGGCAGACACGGATAAAGTCTTGCAAGCCCTGCATGATAAATTTGCGGCACTTCCTGCGTGGAAAAGTGTGGCATTACATGATGTTGTTCTAAATACCGCCGAGGAATTGCAATTAGGCTTAGGCAAAGTAGCGCAACCCTTACGTGTAGCACTCTGTGGCTCGGCTGTTTCACCAGCAATTGACCTTACCCTAACGCTTATTGGTAAGGAAAAAACCTTATCCAGACTGCAAAGAGCCATTGAAACAATAAAAAACTTACCATAAATGAAAATAAAAGTAGACAAGACTGCAGATTGCTGTAGAATTAGCGTTCTCAACTGAGGGGTCATAGCTCAATTGGTAGAGCGCAACACTGGCAGTGTTGAGGTCGGCGGTTCGATTCCGCCTGGCTCCACCAATAATCAAGTTGGAATAGTTCTAGTCCCCATCGTCTAGTGGCCTAGGACACCGCCCTTTCACGGCGGTAACGGGGGTTCGAACCCCCCTGGGGACGCCATAAAATGAAGACTCGACATTTATCGAGTCTTTTTTTTGCCTTTAAAAAAGTAATTAAAGGCAATCATCTCCATAGCACACGCAACTTAACTACTCATTATTGCTTTAATGGATAGGATACGGCAGTCAATCCATGCGCCACGGTAATCCGAGCAACATTTTAAAGCGAAAATCCCCACAGGAGTACTAACGTAACTCCACACTGGCACTGGCGATATTTGAACGCACAGTACGCATTACTTCACTTACATCACTACCCGGTTCGTTAAAAATAGCAAGCAGCGTGTATTGTCCCGCCAAGCCACTGGGAACGTTTAACGTTAGAACCGCATGCTGAGTATCACTAACACTGACGTTACGCTTAAATGGCTTCGCTTGCGGACTAAACAGCGCGGTATTTTCAGGACTGATAAACTGCAACGCACCACTCGGCAGCTTAACCGCCACCCATAAATCCAAAACACGCTGACGATTGATAACACTTTCTTGCAGCGCGATAGTTAATGATTCACCCGCCTTATACAGCGGCTTAAGATCCTTAAAAGCAACTTGCGCCTCGCGCACATGTGCCGCTGTAATAATAACCGGCTGTAGCGGTACATCTTTCGTAGCAGTCGCTTTGCTGGTTGCCTCACTGCTGATATTATCAACCACGGACATCCCCTCAATCACCTGTCCAAACACCGCATAACCCATATTATTAGCATTTTGATAATTTAGAAAACCATTATCAACAGTATTGATAAAAAACTGCGATGTAGCAGAATTAGCAATAGACGTCCTTGCCATAGCAATCGTGCCGCGCAAATTGCTTACGCTATTATTGGATTCCAGCTTTATGGGCGTATGCGTCTGTTTTTGATGCATATCAGGCGTAAAACCACCACCTTGAACCATAAATCCAGCAATAACACGATGAAATAAGGTATTCTCGTAAAAACCTTCACCCACATACGTTAAAAAATTAGCGACGGTAAGTGGCGATTTATCCGGCGCAAGCTGTACGGTTATCGTGCCGTGATTGGTTTGAATATCGACAACAGGACTATCACCCGCAAAGATGGGTTGGGACAACACCCCTAAAACACACAATAATACATAAAATTTTGACATACAGAGCCACTCATCGCTGTTTAAATACGTGAGTTTAGCTTAAGCTGCTCACATTACAGCAAGCAACTTGGTTTTATAAGTATTTATGCATATATTTAGTAATGCACAACAGGAATTAGAGCGACGTCGCCACATGCGAAACCCCAGCCATATATCCACCACCGCAACATTTATTGCTATTTAAAACAGATGAACTGGCAAGTCTATATGATTCTTTGCAGTGATCAGAGTATTTACACGGGCATCAGTAATGATGTCTTAAGGCGCTATCAACAACACGCAAGCCAACGCGGCGCAAAATATTTTCGGGGACGAAGTCCGCAGCAATTAGTGTATGTTGAGCACAGCGCTGATCGCAGTTCCGCGAGCAAGCGCGAAATTGCGATCAAGAAACTAAATCGTAGCCAAAAAATAGCGCTGATAACCTCAGAGGACAACGTAATAGCGGCTTTTTCCTAATAGAAAGCAAATACCCTCGTTATTCTTTAAACACGAATAACGCGAGAATGATCACACCAAATACATCTGCCCTCGCTGCCGGCGTATTTTTATCAGCGAGATACAAACGAACGATACGATAGCTGCAAAGATTATATAGTAAGCAATCGGTAAATGAGACCCCGTCATCGTCAGCATTTTTGTCACCAATATAGGCGCAGTACCGCCAAAAATAGCGGCCGCCAGATTACACGCTAAAGACATGCCGGTATAGCGCGTTCTAGTCGGAAATAACTCAACAACCATTGTTGGAATGGGCGCAATATAAGCCCCCAAAATGGCCGAAAAAGCTATTTGCGAGCAGAGTGCGAAGGTAAACGTCTTATAATCCAGTAGCATCACATAAGGAATAGCGAAGATTCCGTACGCGAGCAGTATCAGCTTTAACAGCAGCTCCCGGTCTTTTTTATCAGCAAAAATAGCCGAAACAGGCGCTACGACCATCATGGTAATCAAGCTGATGGTAAACAGCAACAATGCATCGGCTGTTGAGAAGTTTAAAAACTTCACCATAAAACTCGGCATAAAAACCGTTTGAATATAAAACGGTATCGTTACCGCCAAATAAGCACCAATACCTAACAGGATTTCTTTATAGTTGTGCTGCAAGGCATCTTTAATCGGAGATTCTGAAATATGCCCTGCATCCTGCGCCTCAAGAAACGCGGGACTTTCATCCAGTTTGGAGCGAATATACAAACCAACGATGCCAATAAAAAACCCCAGAATAAAGGGAATACGCCAGCCATAGCTATCAAAGGCATCCGCAGGCATAAATTCGGCCAAGACTGTCGCAATCATCGCACCACTCAGCAAACCTATCAACATACTGAGCATCGATAAACTGCCAATAAAATTACGATTATTGGGCGTTGCATGTTCAACCAAATACACAATTGACCCGCCAAACTCTCCACCGACAGCAATCCCTTGCACTAACCGGATAAGCGTTAACATAATGGGCGCCCAAATCCCAATTGAGTGATAAGTCGGCAATAAACCAATACAGGCGGTGGGGAATGCCATTAATAAAATAGACAATGCCAGCGCATTTTTTCGACCAAACTTGTCACCGATCCTTCCGAAAAACATAGCACCCAATGGCCGCATAAGAAAGCCAATCGCAAAGATTCCAAAGGTGGCAATCAACGCGACAGCATCGTCACCCGGTGGAAAAAAATGCTTACTGATCAACGCGGTAAATGTGCCATAAAGGGCGTAATCATACCATTCCAAGCCATTACCCACCATGGTGGACGCAATAACCCTATTCATTTGAGACATATATAATCCTGCAAATTAACGTGTAAATTTACTATCAGGTACGGTTATTTACCGCCATGGATTAAGGACAGCTGGCCTGTGCTTCTTATTATCCCTATTTAATGAACAACAGCCATAGGAATACCCTTAGTCACCGACTTTCTGCGGCGAACGCACGATTATTGAGGGTGAAAAAACCTTAAAAGCACCACGCAAAAAAAAGGCGACCCTAAGTCGCCTTTTAACTTCATTCACCTATAAACTGCTTATTTTGCTGCAGCTGGAGCAGGAGCCGCCTCTGGAGCAGGAGCAGCAGCTTCTGGTGCAGCTTCAGCGGCAGGCGCTGCTTCTACGGGAGCAGGAGCGGCGGCTTCTGGCGCAGGTGTCGCCTCTGCAGGGGTAGCAGCAACTGGCGCTGCAGCATCACCAGGAGGTGTAGCAGCATCCGCTGCTATAGGTTGCTCTGCGGGTACAGCTGCTGTTGGAACAGGTGGCTCAACATACAAAATTTCAACTTTAGCCTGTTCGCGTAACGATTTCAACATCGCTTCAACTTTAGCGCGCTGTACCATCGGTTTAATTTGTTCTTTAACCGTATCAAAAGGAGGCGGCGTTTGTTCTCTGCTGTCTTCTCTTAAAATGATATGCCAACCAAATTGTGTTTGAACAGGTGTTGCAGTGTACTTACCCTTTTCCAAAGCAGCAACCGCCGCTGAAAAAGGTGCAACCATTTGTTTTGCACCAAACCAACCTAAATCACCGCCATTTTCTTTTCCAGAAGGGTCAGTGGTGTGTTTTTTAGCTAACGCTTCAAAATCTTTACCTTTGCTTTTATCCAATTGCGCAATGATTTTTTTAGCTTCGTCTTCAGTTTTAACTAAAATGTGACGGGCTTTATATTCTGTTTTATCTTGTGAACCGATTTGTTTATCATATTCTGCTTTAAGATCAGCATCTGTGATGGGATTAGCATCTAACTGACTTTTTAAAGCAGCTTGTGACAACAAAGACCGTCTAGCCATTTCCATTTGCGCCATTACTTCTGGAGAATTTTGCAATTGTTTAGTCGCAGCCGATTGCACTAATAATTCACGTTGCACCAATTCATCAATTAATTGTTGCTTTGGAAAATTTTGCTGACCATGTGAACGTTGCGCAATATCATCTTCTAACGCTTTCAAATCTGCTTTGCTAATGTATTGACCATTAACAGACGCAACAGCATCTTCTTTTTTAACCGTTGGAACGGCCGTTGCTAAAGCAGTTGCAGAAGGTGTTGCAGAAGGCGTAGTGGTTGATTGTTCATTACAGCCAACCATTAAAGCCGAACCAGCCAACAACAGTGAAACAATTTTTTTATTCATAGAAATTTCCTTAATTTTAATCTTCAGAGGGAGTTAAAGCATTAATACCGAGCGCGTGAATCTGTTGCTTCATCATATCGCCTAAGGCAAGATAAATCATTTGATGACGCTGCACCATTGTTTTACCTTCAAATGCGCTGCTGACAATCGTTACAAAATAATGTCCACCACCGCGCTGAGCTCCGGCATGACCGGCATGAGCAGCACTGTCATCAATGAGTTCAAGTTTTTCGGGGGATAGATGTGTGGTTAATAAGGTTTTAATTTGTGTACTAATCATTGCGGAAAGACAAGTTTAAAGGGTTTTATGATGACGTGTTGATACACGCCAGCTACATGATACGGATCGCTATCTGCCCATTGCTGAGCCTCAGCTTGACTGTCAAATTCTGCGACAACCAAACTACCGGTAAAGCCTGCATCACCGGGATTTTCACTATCAATAGCAGGATGCGGGCCTGCCAAAATAAGCCGTCCTTGGTCTTGTAACACTTGCAATCGCTGTAAATGCGCAGGACGCGCAACAAGTCTCCGCGCCAGACTGCCTGCAACATCGGTACTGATAATGGCATATAACACGTTATTTCTCCGATTCTGCTGGAAGGTGTTTGTATAAATAAACCATCTGTAATGCAATAAAAATAACCATCATTGCGGGTACGCCAAAGGTTTTAAACATCACCCAGTCATCGGTATTGAAATTAAACATGACATAGACATTAATAAAGCCAACACTGATAAAAAACAAGCCCCACAGCACATTTAAGCGCCTCCAGATGGCTTTTGGCAGCTCTAGGCTAGCAGACATCATGCGTTCAATAAACGGTTTTTCACCAATATATTGACTGCCAATAAACGCAATACCAAATAGCCATTCAATAATACTCAACTTCCATTTGATAAATTGTTCATCATGTAAGTAAAGTGTTGCACCACCCATCACCAAAATCAATGCCAAGGTAACCCACTGCATAGCTTCAACTTTACGGTACTTAAACCAGGTAATACCTACCTGAATAACCGTTGCAACAATCACTACCGCCGTCGCCACATAAATATCGTAAAATTTATAGGCAATGAAAAAAAACAGGATGGGGAAAAATTCAAATAACTGCTTCATAGATTAAGAAAGAATATGGGGGTGCTATACGTAAAAATCAATCCCAATGATTAATTCTGCACGTTGATTTTGTTTTGGTTGATTACGTTGATCACCGTAGGCATGTAATGCTTGCTGAATCCGTGTATTAACAGGTTTATTTAAAGCATCAACCGCAAGGGGCTCATTAGAAAACGCCAAACCTGCTTGCCCTAAAGCCTGTTCAATTTCTTTGGGTGTTCTAGCCCCCTCCACAATTTGTCGATTAGGCGGCGCTTTCGCCCCCCCCTGAGCCACATTATTTTCGACATTACTCACCTTAACGGGCAGTAATCCGCCCTGCTTGGTTGGTCGTGACGCTAACGATGAGCTGTGAATTTCCATTATTTTTTACAGTCTGATGGAAACTAAAAATACTATTATTGTAGATTACCCTCGCCGTATTGTACATCCCCCACCTACGTTTCTGTTAAAATAATCCATTTACAATCATGGACAGTCATAATGGATAAGCAAATACAAACCGAACTCGAAGCGGCCGCTTTTAGACGACTTATCAATCACTTACAAACACATACTGACGTACAAAACATTGATCTAATGAACTTGGCCGACTTCTGTCGTAATTGCCTCGCTAAGTGGTATACCGCTGCCGCTAAGGAGCGCTCGCTGGATCTGGACTATGAACAAGCACGAGAAATAGTCTACGGCATGCCTTATTCCGAATGGAAAGAACGCTATCAAACCGAAGCAACGTCAGAACAATTGACCGCTTTTGCACGCAAACAACAGGCGACTACCCAATGAGCGCTAACCAACACTATGATGCGTTATTTGCTGGGGTTATCGGACAAGATTATCAGCTCCTAAAATTACTCTCCCCCTTAGCCGTGGAAATGAGCCGATTAGTTGGACTAACCATCGCAAGCGCTGCTGCAACATCAGAACACCCATTGCAAGTTGTTGAGTTAGGTACGGGCACGGGTATCACAACGCTGGCGATACTGTCTCAGCACGATAACCTGAGTGTTTTTAGTATTGATAACGAGCCGGTTATGCAAAACCAAGCTAAACAGCACTTACACGCGTGGACAACACAGCAAAAGCTGACTTTTTGCGATGAGGATGCCTTAACGGCTTTACAAGCAATGCCCAGCGCTAGCGTCGACATTATTGCCAGTGCGTATACCTTGCATAATTTTTTAGAGGACTATCGCGCCTTAGTCATTATCGAAATACTGCGTGTTTTAAAACCCGGCGGACAATTTATTAATGGTGATCGTTATGCAATGGATGATATATCCCTACACACGCGCCTCACGCAAGAAGAAGTCAGCGGTTATTTTAAGGTTTTAATCGGCTTAGGGAAGTTAGATGTATTGGAACACTGGATTTTACATATACTCAGCGATGAATCCGCCAATCACATCATGCGTGAAACACCTGCACTTAATCTATTAAAAGAAGCAGGCTTCATAGATATCAAACTTAGCCAGCGTCAACAGGTCAATGCTTTGGTAACCGCAACAAAACCCAGCTAGATACCTCATCCATCTTTATTTTTTAACATTGCTGTGCATATAATCACCCGTTAGACTAAACCGTACCAGTCACTTTTCCACATGGTTTAGCAATAGCGTAATCCGATATTCATTTACCATACACCTGAGAAAACAGCATGAAATTCGTCGTCTCCTACCCGCAAACCAATTGGGATTATGTCAAGTTTAGATTAAACAGAATCATTCGAGGCAAAGATAAATCCAATGATGTTTTTAGAGGCTTACCCGGTGGAAAACTGGAATTATTTGAACATAACGGCGAATTAGGTGGCATTAAATCACTGGCCGCAATATACCCCATCAAGCCGTTTGGATTACAGTATGTAGCGGGTGAAGGATTGTATTTCATTACGGGCTTACCCTGCAGTGAAGAGGGCGTTTCAGGTGATGAACACATTGCCCGACTCACTGATAACGGTGATATTGATCTGGAAATCCGTAGCCCATTACTGTCGCAAGTACGCTCACTACGTCGTACTGAAAACGGTTTATTAGTCACCGCCAGCGGTGTAGACGCGCTATTAGAATTTGATTTATCCGGCCAATTAATTTGGTCGTGGTGGGCAACTGAACATGGTTACGATCAAGCGTATGGCGGTAGTGGTACGCGCGTGATCGACAAACAAATGGATCATCGTTTAAAAAACTACCCCGGCCGCTTACAAACTACACATCTTAACTCGGCCATTGTTGATCCTTATGATGCATCAAAAATACTGACTATTTTATTTTACCAGGGTAAATTAATTCGTATTGATAGAGCCACTTTAGCGCATGAAGTCGTCGTAAATGACTTAAATGGCGCACACCATATACGTCCCCATTCAGGCGGTTATATGCTATCAAACTCACGCAAAGGCGAAGTATTACTCTTCGATAAAGATTTTAAGCTCCGCGAAAAAATTCCCGGCACAAACGCTTACTTCCCCATTAAATGGGTACAAGACGCGATTGAAACCCCGTTCGGTACGCACCTTATCGCCGATTGCAATACGTTTAAATTACGGGAACGTGACAAAAACGGCAGAGAAAAAACCTATACCACTGGCATGCCTAATCGAGTTTTTCAAATCGAACCTGTGGCAGATAATTTTAACCTTACTAAACCATCAAAATAAACTGTGCGCATTTTAATCGTAGCGCCATCGTGGGTCGGTGATATGGTGATGGCGCAAAGCCTGTTCATCACCCTAAAACAACAGCACCCAGACTGCCAAATTGATGTGCTCGCACCGCCGTCAACACTGGCATTAGTGGCACGGATGCCCGAAGTGTCTTTAGCCATTGAAATGCCGGCGGTGCGCAATAAACTGGGTTTAATGATGCGTATAAACCTAGGCAAACAGTTGCGCCAGCATCATTACGACCAAGCAATTTTACTGCCTAATACGTGGAAATCGGCATTGACACCTTTTTTTGCCGACATTCCCTTAAGAACGGGGTATGTCGGCGAATGTCGCAGGGGCTTACTCAACGACATTCGCCATTTGGACAAAACACTGTTAACACAAACCGTGCAACGCTTTGTTGCGCTGGCTTTTCCTGCAACAGTTAGCGGTGTACCACACTGCCCTGCCCCCGTTTTTGCAATAAATACCGCCCAACAGCAACAGCTTATTGCACAATACGCACTACCAGAAAATAGCAAGATTTTAGCCTTATGTCCGGGGGCGGAATACGGCGAAGCAAAGCGCTGGCCTGTCACGCATTATGCCCAAGTAGCCCAGCAAAAAATCAATGACGGCTGGCAGGTTTGGTTATTAGGTTCACCCAAAGATCAAACGGTTGCTGCCGACATTAATCGCCTCACTAACGGCGGCTGTGTGGATTTTAGCGGCAAAACCAGCTTGACCGATGCGGTTGATTTATTATCCTTAGCCGATGTCATAGTGAGTAATGATTCAGGTTTAATGCACGTTGCCAGTGCGTTAAATAGAAATTTGATTGCCTTGTACGGCTCATCTGATCCCAACTTTACCCCTCCCTTAAGCGATAAAGCCAAAATTATCTATTTGGGCTTACCCTGCTCTCCGTGCTTTAAACGCGAATGCCCCTTAGGGCATACCCGCTGTTTAACTGACATCAGTGCAGAACAGGTTATATCTCAACTTAGCCTATAATCTATAACCAAAGATAATCGCTATTAATTGTTCCCGGCTTAAGCACGTAGACTGATGATTTCCTCTCAAATCTAATGTATAAAAAATTTAAAGCGGTAACTGTCAAGTAAAAACGCCTAAAAACCACGTCAAAAAAATACTGGCACACCCTCAAGAAAGAACCAAGTGATTGGCTGCACTTTTTACCCAACACCACCATGGAGAGCCACCCCATGCAACAACCAATGAATTTTCTTTTCAAATTCATACGCCTAGCAAAGCCATTTTGGTGCTCCGAGCATAAAACGATTATACGCTGGCAATCGCTAGGGCTAATCATGCTAACCATTCTACAAATTGGTCTAGCCGTGACGATTACCGAATGGAACGCCGCACTGTTCAACGCACTGGAACAGCGCTCGATGCCAGCGTTACTTACCCAAATCAGTCTACTCACTTTAATCTTTGCAGCCAGCATGGCCGTGACAGCGTCACACTTGGTCATTAAGCGTAAGCTACAGATTGGCTGGCGTAACTGGTTAACCACGCGCGTCACCCGCCAATGGATGAGCAAAGGCCATCACTATCAAGTAACCCACATACAAACCGCCGAGCATGATAATCCCGATGGACGCATCGCCGAAGACATTGCTATTGCCACTGAAAATGCCATCGCGCTTTGCCACTCACTCTTTTACAGCTTACTGATGTTAATCAGTTTTACTAAAATACTCTGGACACTGTCAGGCACCGTCCCCTTAACACTCGGCACCCTAATAATCCCTATTTATGGCCATCTGGTTTGGGTTGCCCTCATTTATGCAATAGGTGCTTCAATACTGGGCTGGTGGATAGGTCGCCCCTTAACCTTAGCCACTCACGAAAAACAAAGTGCAGAAGCCAATTACCGCTACGGCTTAGTTAAAGCACGGGAAAACTCGCAAGCAATTGCCTTGATTTATGGTGAAAATAATGAACAAAAGCGTTTAGCGGGTCTTTTTAAACAGATTATCAACACCTTCAATCAGCAAACGCAGGCTTGGAAAAGCATTCTTCTATTTACCTCTGGTTATTCGATACTGTCAATGGCATTTCCTATACTGCTGTCTGCACCGCGTTTTATTATGGGCAGCATAACCCTCGGCGCACTGATGCAATCGGCGCAAGCATTTCAACAACTCACTTCTGCCCTGTCCTGGCCGGTTGATAATATGGCTGGCGTTGCACAATGGCGCGCCTCGGTAGAAAGAGTGCTCAACTTAGTACAAGCACTGGACGACTTAGAGCAAGAAATTGCGCGTCCAGATCCACATCGCATTGCGCTCAAAAAAAACGAAGACTCTATCTTAAGCTTTCAACAGCTGTGCATACGCGATCCCAATGACGAGGTTATTACCGCAAGCCTTACTGTAGATATTGCACTGGGTGATCGTGTACTTATCGTCGGTGATTCAACCACCAGCGCCAAACTGTTTAAAGCCATTGCCGGTCTTTGGCCATGGGGATGCGGTCAAATCAGCTTACCGGATGGCGACCCAATGTTCTTTATGCCTCCCTTACCCTACTTACCCGACGGTACACTGCGAGCGGCTATTTGTTATCCGGCCACTGCAAACACCTTTAGCCAGCGCCAACTGGAAGACGCGCTAAAACAAGCCGAATTAAGCGCATTAACGGAACAACTGGATACTATAGAGGTATGGGAGAAAGTACTTTCCCGTGAACAACAGCAGCGTCTAGGCGCAGTTAGACTGCTATTAAATCGTCCAAAATGGATTTTAATTCAAGAAGCCTTTGACTCCTTGGATATGGAGGGTGAAAATAAAATAATACGCATAATTTTTGCAGCGCTTCCTGATGCCAGCGTGCTCACTGTCTCTAACCACTGCGCGCCAGAAGGTCAATGTGCCGATGAACATCAGCGACAAATCATCCTATGAGCGATCACTTAACCATGAGCCTCGGCTAATCACCGCTTATGCCATTTGCATTCATTAGCGTATCGTGCCAGTAAAAAAATGTACCTACGCTATACTCCATGGTAGAAAAAACACGTTACACACAAAAAACGCTTATTTTTCACGTTAACCATCAGGAAATACCTATGAACGCACTCTATACAAATAAATACGGTAAAAAAATACGCGGTGTTAATCTCGGTGGCTGGCTCGTGCTTGAAAAGTGGATGACGCCCAGTGTATTCGAAGGTCTGCAAGCAGTGGATGAAACCACTTATTGCGTTGAACTCGGCGCTAAAGCAGAGCAAGCGCTTAAGCAACACTGGAACACCTTTATCACCCGTGATGATTTCGCCTGGATAGCCAATACCGGACTCAATGCCGTACGTATCCCGGTGGGGCATTGGATTTTTGGAGCAGCGTATCCTTACCACCGAAGCTATGGTGATATAACACACCCCTTTGTACAAGGTGGTATTGACATTCTTGACCGTGCCTTTGATTGGGCTGAAGAATTTGGTTTGCACATTGTATTAGATTTACATGCCGCACCCGGCTGTCAAAATGGCTTCGATAATGGTGGCATTAAGGACGTCTGCGAATGGCATACACAAGAAGACTACCTTGCGCATTCACTCAATGTCCTTGAACGCCTAGCTGAACGTTACCATAAGCGCCCTGCTCTGCATGCCATTGAAGTCTTAAATGAACCTCGGTGGGACATAGAGACTGACTTGCTAAAACGCTACACCACCGAAGGCTATCAACGCATCCGTAAATACTGCCAACCTGATCAGGTCGCGGTGGTTTTTCATGACGGTTTTCGATCCTTTCGAGAATACACTGGCTTTTTATCCCGTCCAGAATTTGATAATGTGGTCTTTGATATTCATCGCTACCAGTGCTTTGACCGCAAAGACATCGACAGTAATATTTATACGCATATCGAGAAAAGCGTGGTTGAATGGAAACACGAGGCTGACGAGATCATTACCGAACTTAAACAGTGGACGTATGTCGGCGAATGGAGTTTAGGACTGGATTTAAAAGTAGTGTCACTTTGGGCAGAAGGGCCGTTCAATCACGCCTTACAAGAAATGGATGATTTCCAAATGTCGGTTGCGTATAGAGGCTATGCGGCAGCGCAGTTGGCAACCTATGAAAAATACTTAGGCTGGTTTTTTTGGAGTTATAAAACTGAAACAACACCCGCGTGGTGTTTCCGTGACTGCGTTACGCGCGGCTGGTTACCGAGTCAGTTTAAATAACGCTCATTACGTGCTGGGGACGTGAGCCGTCAAGACCCAAGGGGAAATGATAATACTATTCAGGGGACTAAATTACGCCCTCTGAATAGCATAATGGGCAACGTGTTACTTAACTTTCGTAATTGCGTCCGTAAAAAATTTCACTCATTTCCGTATGTACTTGCTCTTCAATTTCGAGTTTTTGCACATCGGTTAAATCGTCTTCTTTTTCAAACAAATAATTTTCAAGTTCAGTTTCTTTCAACATCATTTTGGTGTGAAAGATGTTTTCTTGATACACATTCACATCAATACTTTGATAATCATCTAGCGTATCGCTGGCAATGTAATTTTGAATGGAGGTTATTTTATGGTCAATATAATGTTTTTTACCGGTTATATCGCGCGTAAAACCACGCACTTTATAATCCATGATAACAATATCTGACTCAAAACTATGGATAAGGTAATTTAACGCTTTTAGCGGCGAGATTTGACCACAGGTTGAAACATCAATATCTGCTCTAAAGGTACTAATACCATTATCCGGATGACTTTCAGGATAAGTATGTACGGTGATATGGCTTTTGTCTAAATGCGCCAAGATGGTATCAGGCAAAGGCCCTGGTGTTTCACCGCTCATATTGGGAGGAACATTCTCGCCCTCAGAAATTAACATAGTAACGCTCGCGCCCTGCGGCTCGTAATCCTGATGCGCAATATTTAAAATTTGCGCACCAATGATTTCAGCAACATCTTTTAGAATTTGCGTTAAGCGCGCCGCATTATAAGCTTCATCAATATACTCAATATAAGCCTGCTGCTTATCAGCAGGTGCATAACAAATATCATAAATATTAAAACTTAAAGACTTTGTTAAATTATTAAAGCCTTGTAATTGTAATTTTTTCAATGGTTTCACTTTCTTCAACGTCTTAAACCTCGATTATTTTAAAATCATGCGTGATTTCAACAACTTTACCGAGCATAATGGATGCCGAACAATATTTTTCGGCGGACAGTTTTATAGCTCTTTCAACAACATCGTGCTTAAGATTATGTCCACTGACTACAAAATGCAGATGGATACTTTTAAACACACTGGGGATAGCATCAACGCGTTCAGCGGTTAATTCTGCTACGCAGTCCCGCACATCATGACGACCTTTCTGTAAGATGTCGATAACATCAAAAGAGGAACACCCCCCAACACCCAACAATAACATTTCCATCGGACGAATACCCAGATTCCTGCCGCCGTGATCAGTAGGGCCATCCATCACCACCGCATGACCACTACCCGACTCTCCAACGAACATTCTACCTTCTACCCACCTGACTTTTGCTTCCATTTAAGATTCCTAAAGCCTAAAATGTTGCATAGATTACCATATAATCGTGAAATTCGTAGCCTCGTGACAGCCTTTATTCTTAATTTCAACACAAACACGCCCTTGAAATATACACAGATGAATCTATACTAGTAGTGTTGCTCGTTGTATCTTCTCTGGTTAATCAATATGAGTTACCTAATATGCCCACTATCCCCCCCTCATCGCCTTATTACGAAGCGTTACAGCAATTTTTAAAGCTATGTTTAATTAGAACCTATCCCGCTAAATGTAATGTTATGAAACCCGGCGACGTTGGCGACCACTTATATTACATCGTTGACGGCGCAGTGAGTGTTTCTTATAAATCCCCAGAAGGTCAGGAATTGATCTTGGCTTACCTGAGTAAAGGTGATTTTATCGGTGAAATCGGGGTTTTCAAAGGCGCTGAAATTCGTTCAGTCAGTGTCGATACGCGCAGCAGGTGCCAATTAGCAGAAATATCTTATACCGATTTGAAAGCAGGACTCAAAAATGACCTACTGCACACCGCGGCGGACTTTCTGTTTCTTTTATCCATGCAACTTTCATCCAGGTTACTGATTACTAGCCGCAAGTGCCATGATCTTGCCTTTTTAGATGTTGAAGGCCGCGTCGCGCGTGCATTGATCGACTTATGCGCAGAACCGGAAGCTATTACGCACCCAGAAGGAATGCAAATTTATATTTCACGCCAAGAAATTAGCCGAATTGCAGGTTGTTCCAGAGAAATGGCAGGACGTATTTTAAAAGAACTGGAAGACAAAAACTTAATCAAGGCTCATGGTAAAACCATTGTGGTGCTTACGCCTCTTAAAGCAACCCTACCCCTAAAAGAGATATTGGCAACTGTATAAGCAAATCGCTCACGTTAATGCAGGCTTAAGGTCGATCCAGTCTGAAATTCTGACCTTCAAACTGTAACAGCACATACGTCGGCAAAATATCCAGCACACTGGCTTTTTGCTTAATCCGCTGCCCTGCTTTATATTTGACCATGTCTATAATGACAAAACGCTGACTGGGATTATCCGAATAAGCAAACACATTAAGGGTTCCTAACGACACTCTGCCCTGAAAATCAACCGGTAACTCACTTAACAATGGCGCATTACTTTTGTTACTAGAAACCCCCGTAGGCGCTTCACGCACCGTATTGTTTACAGGTTCGGCTGTTTCTTCTGATTGATCGGCATTACTGACCACAAGCGACTCAGCCACTTTCTTACGCAGCACGTTGACAGTGTCTACTGCTACCTTGCGCTTAACCACTGCTACAGGTTCTTTCGGCACAACGACTGAAAGCACTTTCTTTTTAACCACTGGCGCGGGCTTACTTACAAGCATTTTTAACGTGTCATCTTGCACCTGTTTTTGCTGCGCATTCCATAATGCAGAAATGGCCTGAGAATCCTTGGCTGAGGGTAGTAACAGCGAGGTTGACTCCACCTTATCACGCGCAATACTTGGCTGTTCAATAGGCTTAATAATCGGCAAGCTATTAACTGGCGCGGGAGCAACCACCGCCTGTAGCGGCGCTTGTAATTTAATAAATAAATATGCCAAGGCAAACACATTCAGCAGTACAAACAACCCCATTATCGGTGACACGCGCCGCGAAGAGTGGTTTTTAGCAGGTATTAAAGGAACAGACGGCAAGGCATCCACTTGCAACGCTCTACGTGCCTGCTCAGATTTACGCAACGCATTTAAGATATACGACATCGTTAATTACTCACGGTAAGGGTACGGTAGCGTCCTGCTTGATACTGATTTTGTAAGTGGATAAAAGTACGCGCACCCACAACCCCATCCGCTTCTAACTGATGCTGCTTTTGAAAGTTCATGATTTTTAGCGCTAACGCTTTATCAAAAACAACCGCTTTGGCGGGTAGGTTTATCGGCTGCTCTAGCTGCTGCCGCAACCACAGTACACCCGCATGAACTTGATCCGGAACCAGTTCTTTCATTTCGGAGACAGGCGGTTCCCACACCAGCAAATAATAACCATTCCAATGTTGCAGGACGTCTTTTAAAGAAACCTTGGTCACCCCGCCCTGTTCAAAAACAACATTATCCCCAGACACGCCTGTCAGTAACGCAAAGATTTTTTGCTGCGGCGTCACTTCCAGCTCTAAGATGACCGGGCGATTCAACGCTAGCATTTCTTTCCAGCTTGTTTTATCTAAAAAACACGCCAGACCTAAGCGGGCCATTGCCTCACAATCAAGCGGCTTTTGGCTGGTGTTCGTTTTTGAAAATAAACTTAAGGCATTACCCAGTGCGTCACTTAATGACGTATGCTGCTCACTTAAAGTGGCCAGCGTATTGGACGGCTTTTCCAGTGTCGGCACTGGCGGGACAACCGCAACCGATACTGGCGGGCTTACAGACCGAACGACTTCGGCACGCTTAATCACGTCCAGCAGACCCAGTAACAGACTAACCGCCAAACATGTCCACAGCAGCCTAGACCGCCAGCGAGGTACAGTCGCGGGTGATTGTTTAAACGCTACCAAGCCAATTTCTTTGGCCGCCTTAGTAACAATAGTAGCATCCACCTGTTGCCGCTCTAACGCGTACGCACCCAGTAAGGCGCGATCACACAACCGATTAATCAATCGCGGAATACCGCCGGACAATTTGAATATTTTACGAATAGCTGACGCTTTAAACAACTGAACATCACCGCTACACACACCAAGACGATGCTGAATATACGCTTTGGTTTCATGCACATCCAGCCCTTGTAAATGGTATCGCGCGGTAATCCGCTGATTAAGCTGTCGCAATGCCGGACGATTAAGTAATGTTTGTAACTCAGGCTGCCCCACCAAAATAATCTGCAATAACTTATCCGTGGTTGTTTCCAAATTAGTTAGCAACCTAATTTGTTCTAATACATCTAGGCTTAGATTTTGTGCCTCATCAATCATAACCACCGTGCGTTTACCCAGTGCATGCGCACTCAGTAAATGCTTGTTTAATGCATCCACCAAACATTTTAACGACAGCGGTGACGTATACTGAATGCCCAACTCATCGCAAATGCTCGCTAATAATTCGATAGCATCCAATCTAGGATTTAGAATTAAAGCCATATCTACCATTGCAGGCAGCTGTTGCAATAAGCAATGGCATAACAAAGTCTTGCCCGTACCCACTTCGCCAGTCAACGCGACAAAGCCACCGCCAACTTGGATACCATACAGCAGATGCGCCAAGCCCTCCTGATGTCCGATGCTTTCATACATGAAACGCGGATCAGGTGCGATTGAAAAAGGTTGTGCAGAAAGATGAAAAAATTGAGTGTACAAGGTAACTATAATTCAGTAGTAAAGTCGCTTTAAGCAATACGCACCATCCCCAAGGATTTGAAAGAGTATCATTGGGTACAATGCGCTATGCGAGGCACGCGCCATATCATGCAAGAGTTAACTTATTGCAACGCATAATTAACTGCACCAATAAGCGCCACTTCAGGATTCGTACAAACTTTAACCGACAACTTGCGCAACGCGGGTTGATAACGGCCTTTATCTAAAAATCCTTGCAGAAAATCACCTTGGGTAATAAACGGTAAAATTTTGGCCGCGATACCACCCGCCAAAAATACCCCGCCATACGGTAAACTGGTCAGGGCGAGATTACCCGCCTGAGCGCCATAAAGCCGACAAAACATCCGTAACGTTTCTGTGCATAACGCATCGCTTAAGGTTATACCAACCTCGCCAATAACCGCCGCCGGATCGCATTCACGCATTTTCTGTGCAACATCTGCTTGCTCAACAGCAAAACCACTGTGCTTTAGAAATTGATAAATATTAACCAAGCCCATGCCCGATACAACACGCTCATAGCTGACATGCCCTGGGTATTGCGGCATTAAAAAGCGCAGTAATTCAATCTCACGCTCATTGGTCGGCGCAAAATCAACATGCCCACCCTCGGACGGCATAACATGGTAACGCTGCCCATCCCAACAACACAAGCTTTCACCCAATCCAGTGCCCGCCGCTAAAATAGCCACATGCCCTAAGTTTTGTTCAGCCTGAGCATTGAGTTCAACAAAATCACTGGCAGGTAAACCCAGAACACCCCAAGCAGTGGCTTCTAAATCGTTCAACAACGTCACCTGTTGCGTTTGCAACTGCTGACGGATAGCCGACCGCTGTATGTGCCAAGGTAAATTAGTCGCATGACAATCACCGTTGATAATCGGCCCTGCCACGCCAATACTCACCGCTTTAATTGCCACAGGTGCAACATCACCGAGAAATACCGTTAATAAATCCGCAAAACACGCATGGTCATGGCTTAAATACTGTTGTTTTTTAATACAGCGTGTAACACCCGGTTCTACAGAATATAACGCCAGTATCGTTTTGGTACCACCAACATCACCCGCCAGAATCATTATTCTGCTCCATAGTGACTAAAAACCTGCGTCTGCTTATTTTTATCAAAACTGACTACGTCATAAGCGTCTTTTTTCGCGCCCATTTCCATACCCGGCGTTCCTGACGGCATACCCGGTACAGAAATACCGACCACCGGTGGTTTTGACGCTAATAATTTTTTTATGTCACTTGCGGGAACGTGACCTTCAACCACATAGCCATTTACTAAGGCGGTGTGACAAGAGGCTAACTCAGCGGATACGCCATAACGGTCTTTAACACTTTGAACGTCTTCAACCAAGTGATCAACAACATTAAATTGATTGCTTTTTAAATGCTCCAGCCATTTGCCACAACAGCCACAACTAGGACTGCGATAAACGACAATCTCAATGGGAGGATTATTTTCAGGTGTTTTTTTAGCGTGCGCAAAGCCGCTACAGGCCAGTAAACCTAAAGTAAAAATCAGAATAGTACGCATGGTATTTCCTTTATTGGCGCTAAAACGCATTTAGCAACGTAAGGCAATAGTTTAACATGAAGTACTTTAAAACAACGAAACACACCATGCTACAGCGTGTTTCGTCGATTGAATTAACTTATAAATAGATTTTTTAATACGACGCAGAAGTCTTATTTAATCTGCTTTCTAGTGGGCGCTAAACTACTGGCAACGGTTTTTTCAGTATGTCCACAATCAGTATGTTCAAACCCTTTAGAGCCTTTACCGGTTTCACCAGTGTAGATAATTTGATCATTGCCGGTAGGACTGGGGCCTGCTGGAACAAAATCCAATTGCGCCGCACTGCGAATACGCCAAGCAATATTATGATCAGCACAGGATGAATCACCACTGACACCCACAGCACCCAGTAGATCGCCATTGCTGGCATATAAGGCTAAACCACCCCCAAAGACATTAATGCCGCCAATTTTTTTACCGAGCATCGCATCATTTACCGTACCGTAATCGCTAGCATTCCCCGCGTAAGCAACACTGGTATCCACTGGATTACTGAACTGTAGACCAAACAAACTACCACCGTTTTGCGTTGCATCATGGAGATTAGCCGTTGATAATGCAAAACCTGGCAAACTGAACGCATTGGCTGTATTGGCTTTTTGAGCCGCAATAACGCGACTGCCCGGCCATTGTGAATCACTGTTATCACCAGAGCGCGCAATCGCACACACTTGACCCGCACGGTTTACAACACTGGCCCACATGTGAAAACCAAAACCGCCGTTATCTTGCGCTTGAGCACTTTTTAATAATGAGGTTAATAGTACATTAATACTGGCTTTGGATGCCGCATCCGGACAAATATCAACAGGCTCTTGTGCCGCTACTGCCGTGGCATTTAAGAGTAATACACCACATAAAAACAGTTTTTTGGAAGACATAGAAGTATTCATTTGTTATTACCTTTATTTTAATTCTTAGTGTTAAACATAACCAAAATCTACGCTAATAATTCTATTGGCATTCAATTATTTGAATAGATAAGCACAAAAGCAAACACCCCCTAACAACGGGTGGTTTACGCGCCCATTATAAGTTTTTTATAAAATTCTGTGAAGCATTTCACGTAAAGCAATTTTCCATATTGCTTTGTTCATATAAATAAAATTTATTTCATGAAAATAATGCCGTAGCCAAAAAATACTTCCATTACAATCACTTACACGATAAGCATAGAGTGGATGTTGTACGGCGAAAAATCCCAGCATAGAGTGGATGTTGTACGGCGAAAAATCCCAGCCACACCTAAAGCCCACGTAGGGCGCAATAACCAACGGGCATTGCGCCGCAAGAATGGCAAACATACGGCGCAATACGCTATCGCTATTACGCCCTACGCGGGCTAGCACGGTAGGTTGGGCAGAGCGATAGCGAAGCCCACCATTCAAGGCTTCGATGTGTTGGGCTTCCTTTCGTCAGCGCCAACCTACAAAATGCCCAACATACGGGATGAGGTAATATTTGCTTACGCGCCGGACGTGGTTATTTATATATAATGCGCTCTAGGAAATAATTGACCATTATAGCAATAGCCAAAATAGCCCAATTCATATAAATATCATTTTGCACATGAAGCATAACTTTCATTGTGTTTTTAAAGTACATCAGCACCAAACATAAAATCGTTGTTAATAACATAGGAATTGCATTTTCTTGTCTTTGTTTTTTATAATTATGCATGCTCATACCTTATTGTATTTTCTAAAGACATACATAATTTTGTAATGCAGTAGCGCCGTATGTTTGCCATTTTAACATTGAGAGTGAAGAGGCACTGTGAGCTACTAGTGAGAACCAAGCCCCATTCGCCCCACTGGCAATCTTATAAGCCTCACTGCCCGTATCCGGGTCAATAATGATATAACCCGCCCCTGTCCATCCCGGCACGCTGACGGCATCGGTGTGGGTAATCACTTCTTTTCCCACATTGAGTGCGTCCTGAATTTCTTGCAGGGTGGCGCTGTCATGGTGGATGTTGCTCAGCGGAAAAGCAGGGGTCAGGTCTTGCAATCACTCATTGCTTCCTCCCGACGATCACCTCGGGAAGTGACATGATAGATCGCCCCTGCAGATTCAATTCGTAGCGGTCTTGCCATGAAGGAATATAAATCATTATTGCTTGATTGCAAGACCTGACCCCTTTGTGCGGCCTTACCCTATTTTGAACCAAAACAATATCCCTAATATCAGAAAAATTATTAAGCTTATTAATTCGACAAAATTAGAAAAATATTGCTTAAATGGTTTTACCTTATTGATGCTATGTAATTTAATATAAATTGCCCCAATATGAACACAAATAAATATACATAAGGAAAAAATAATTAGAAATTTCATTACTGTCCAATTTTTGAAAACAACGTTTTCAATTCACTTTCAGATAAACGCCCAATCATCACCATGATTTTATCTACCGAAATTAGTT
>JAPLRW010000241.1 GCA_026398935.1 Methylococcales bacterium | reverse complement strand
CCGTAACCATGCAAACCGATCCACTGTAAAGCTTCGAGTAAGTCATCAACACTTAAGCGGTTGGTGTCTAATTCAACCCGTAGCGACAGTGTTATGTCAGGGTGATACCAAAACGTTTGCCGTTGAAAGGGTGCAAAGCCTTCGCCTTTTCCGGTAGTACCGGTTTCACGGTTTAAACTGTTGTGGTCTTGCGCATCGGTTAAACAGTAATCTCCCGTTAAGCCGATTTTTTTTAGCATTTCAGTTTCAGACAATGCCGCTTCTGCCCATGCACATAAAGGCGCAGCTAAGACCGATTCAGGAAACCAGTGTTTAGCTTTTTGGAGCTTGCGCCGTTGGGGGTCATGTTCAAAACCCAATAACGCACTCGGCAGCGTCGGACGCGGTAAAAAACCTGTTGGCAGGGCATCGGCTAGCACCATAAACGGCTTTTTTTCAGTGTAACCCACTAACAATTCTGTTAGTTTTTCTGCACCGAAACAATGCCGCAGTGCCCAACAACATTGCCCAAATAAGGTATCACCCGTCAGTGGCGTAGCGAAGGCGGTTTTAGGGGTAAGCGTGAACAGAAGCCGCGCCATTATGCCGCCTTGAAGGGATCAATCGCCTCTAATTGCGCCTGTAAATCCGTATCATCAAGGATGAATTTTATTTTGCCATAGCCACGCGAGCCTGAACCGCCAATGCCGTCGAGTTCTAAGAGTTTCAAGCCCGCCAATACGGTTTCAATAAAATGCTGCTCTTGATCACTCAGAACTTTGATGCCCAGTTTAAAATCAAATACTGCATCGGCGGGTACGCGTTCAGTCTGACGTGGATTATCGGCAGTGCCCGTAATACGGTTAATGGTGTTTTCGCTTTTCGCTTCGGTGAAGAGCCAATTATTTTTATCGACCTTTTCTAACCAATCTTTGTTTAAGCCACAATCCCAAAACGACAGCCGCGTAATACCAATGGCTGCCGCTTGTTCATTGTCACCTGCAGCACCGAACAAGCGAATGATTATTTGCGCTTGTTCTTTTTGTTTGACTGACAAACTCTTATCTTCAAGCATATCAATGGAAATAGGTTTGCCTTTTGCGACACCTACTAAACCAGCCCGCCACTCCAGTAAACTGCGCATTTTGCCTTTTAAGCTGGAGCCGGGGATATAAGGCTGCTGGGTGTGCGGATGTTTAATCACGCCATTATCAATGCCGCCGATATGTACCTCTTCATTACCTGCGCCGATATGTAAACCCGTAACCAATTGGATTTTTCCGGTGATTTGCTTGATTGCTTTCAATTGCTTCAATTGCATTGTATATTCCTTAGCGCTGGTTATTTGGGTTTGTGCATTTTGTAAAAGCCCATGAAGGCTTCAAAAAAGAGCTTGCAGGTTTTAAATGATTGTTCATTTTCATTAAGCTGCCCTAAACAATGGCGCATCAGTTTGACGAAATTGTCATCCACTAATTTACGTCCGTTAGCATAAGCAACTTTGGCATTAAGCATTTTTATCAGTGGCAAATACTCAACGTATTTTGCAGGGTTTTGTTTGATTTTTTGATCCCACATACACAGCTCATCATAATACTTACGCAATTGCGTTGATTTGTTGGCATCTCTACTCTCCGAATTCGCAATACAAATCGCTGTTTCATTGGCAATTTCATCGTATAACTTGGGACTCATTTCAGTAAAGTTAATTGCCGTTAAATTTAAAGGATTAGACGGGGTATAGTCTTTTGGCGCTGATCGTTGGTATTCACTCATATCATTTTCTCCTCAGTTTGATCTTGGTGTTAATGCGCGTCTGGTAATTATTCAGTCCCCCCCCTTAGAAAAAGAGGGGCTAGGGGAGATTTATTAGATAAAATCCCCCTCTATCCCCCTTTTTCAAAGGGGGAAGTAAATAAGCACCACGTCGGTGTGCAAAGTAATACGCTTGCCGTTGATTACGTCATCAGGTATCACTTGCTTTTGGTGCTGCGTCAGAATGAACAAAACGCCCGCGTTCTAAAATTTGATCTAAATGGAAATCACATTGCTCATTCCAAAAAATGCGTTTGTTTTTAAACGCAACCTGTTTAAATAAAGCTGGGTCATATAACGGTTTATAGCAAGGAATGCGCTCTAACTCGGCTTTAACATCAAAATCAATCATTGCATTGTTGTCCAAATAAACGCGCACGATGTAGTTGTCTTTAGGTTCTACCGCTATCAATTTCATACAAAACTCGCTTTAACGTAAAGGTTCAATACGGAAGGGTTCTTGACCAGAAACCGCTAATTTCCAATCGATCAGTAAAGATTCTTGATGTAGCTCAATCCATGCTTGCACTAATCGCCTTTGTTTGCGGGGCAAACTGCCCGACAGCTCTTCACCATCGACTATGGAAAATACGGCTTCGTCATCTTGATATTCGGCATGTATGTGTGGCGTGTGGTGCTTTCCCGTATCATAAAAATACATCATGATTTGAATGCCATAAAAAACAGAGATGGTCGGCATTATGTTTGCTCCCGATGTTGATAAAGATGAGCGTGTAAGGCAATACGATAGCCGCCGCCAAATTTCTTAATGCCATTTTCGCCAATGTCTTTTACTAATTGTAAACAGATGTCTTTTTTCTGGTTAGTTTCTGACTTGCGATTGTTGCTCTCAATAAACCGGTAAGTCCGGTAATACAATTGTGATCGCCACAGCGCGTTTTCTGGTTTATGGTGGTCTGCTGCCATATCCGTTAAACGCAGTAAGCCATAAATATAGGCGGTCGAAAGCGCGTATTGTTGCCGTAACAACACCAAATGCTCGGTTGCACTGTCTGGTTTCGCAAACACGTTATCAAAGTCATGCCACGATACGGTTTCCCCAAAACAAGTCACGGCATTTTTACCCACATAGTGTTTTGCTTTTTCTAAAGCCGACTCCCCCAGCACGGCTAATTGTGGAATCGGAATTTTGGGTTTAGTGACGCTTAATCCTGCTGAAAAATGAATCTTGGCATTGTCCGCTACATAACGCGTAAATTCACTTCTCAACTCTGCCGCCAACTGCATTAACTGTTTCCATGAACCCAGCAAAAAGAAGTCATCTCCGCCCGCAAACACAATGTAAGTATTCGGGTATTTGGTTTCGCACAAGTACGGTAAGTACACCGCAAAAAAGTTGTTCACTTGCCGCGATAAGGCCGCCATTTTTGCAAAAGTGGGTTGTTCTAAACCGCTTTGGAACATCGCGCCTAAGTCATCTATATCACCTTTTAAAACCGCCAAAGCCCGAATACACAGCCATTTTTGTTTATCGTTATCCCAGCTTAAATCTTCACAGGCGAGGTAATTAAAGGTTTTAGGGGCAAAGACATTGATCTCGTCATCTATTTCGCAATTTTTATATTTTGGGTTTTCCCATTCACTGACGTGTTGAAAATAGGGTACATAACCGCTGATATTGCGGCGTGCATAGCCGTTCCATAAGGCTTGGTTTATGTTTGCAACAGCCGGACTAAAATCAAATACGCGGCGAATATTGCCGTTATCGACTTCCCGACCAAATTTACCGCTGTCCTCTTCCGAACCGGTAAAGTGGATACTGTAACCGAATAGGGGAATGGTTAAGCTGTCTAACCCCGTCAATGGCTCACGCGTAATTAATAAACGCTGTTGCTTATGCTTAACTAACCAAGTGCCGATGTTGATTTGATCTTGTGCCAATTCACTGGGTTGATTTTTCCCTGCCGCAGGGGCTTTATCATTGACCACACAGACACCAAAGTCGGCATTGAAGCTGTTCAAATAATCCTCAAACACTGCTGGAGCGGGACTTTCACCACATAAATCAAAATGCGCATATTTACTGCGTTCCAATTTCTTGTGCAGTTCATCCATTAAGGCTTTAAAGCCCTGTTTTTCTTTGGAACAGACAAAATCTTCACAAGTAGCAGTTTGCCATGCCAAGCCTAGCCCAGATTGTCCATAGCTGTAGCTTAAAAACCAGTCATTAAATTTTTTCTGTATGGCGTTCAAAGCATCTTTGGCTTCATCCGTATTCGGCGCAACGATCAGAAATTTACCCGCTGCATTTATAATTTGACTGGTAGATGGCAAGTTTAATGCCTCTAAAACGGCTAGCGCGGCGCATTCGGTAATCAGCGACACATAAAACGAGCGCCCGCGTAATAACTTTGCTGCTTTTTTAGTGCTGTCGCCACCTTCTGCGAAAATGAAGTTTTGAATGCCGAAAAAATCACCTTGAATCAACAGTATTTTTTCTTCTTTCCAGTCTAAATGCTCACGCATATTTACGGTTGCTTGTTTGGTATCATCACCACGGTCATGATGATAACGCCACAAAGCCACCGCTAACGCAGCAACGGCTTTGGAATGGTCATATAACGACACATCCGGCTTAGTACCAAACGCCGTAGCAGACGGAATAGCGTGCGTGTAGGTTTGCCAGCAACTATCAAAATGATCCAGCCAGAGCGGTAATTGCTGACGGTGAGACGGGGGGATTTTCTTCAAACCTGTAGTAAACTCTTCCCAAAGTTTTAGATATTCAGTTTGCGCGGCTTTATCATCCTTGGCTTCGCAGTCTTTCGCTTTAACAGGAAAAATTGACGCAGGACTTAAAGATTTGAGTGCGTAGCGATAGGATAAATTCTCATCGCCTTTGCCGATTTGCTCAAACAAGGTTAATTGGCGGCTTTGATAATGGTTTTTTTCTTCTGCTTTGTTATATTCTTCGAAGGCTTCACGCTCAAAACCAGAAGCAACACGGTCGGCGGTGGCGATTATCCATTGTAAAAAAGTGTCGGGTTTATGATGCGCGGCAGCGGCATTGATTAAGGAATCATCCACATTGGTGGTCAACCAACTGCCAAATGGATAAACATTGTCGCCCACTAAGTTTGGCGCGTGTTTTTCTAAAATATCCACCGCCATACCTGTGTAGGCCGCATGGACATGGCTAAACCAGCCCTTATCCTTTTCATACTTTTTGTGGTGTGGACAATAGCGTTGTTTATTGTCCTCCAGCATTTGTGGTGCTACGGTAATTTTCGCCCGTTCGGCAAACTTGCCTATATCGTGTAAGAATCCTGCTAATGCCATGCGACATGAGGCGTGTAAAATCTCGTCCTTATTCATTTTATCTCCTGCTGGTGAATCGGCTTAAAATGGATATGTGCATCGCTTAATCCGGTGGCGTACTGTAAGTTGCCTCTTGATCCGCTACTCTGTATCTTATACAGGGTAGCCAGCCTTTTCCCTAAGACACTTTCCAGTTCTTTATTAATACGGGTAATTTTTTCAGCAAAAAAATTGCTGTCCATGCCTGATTTCAAGCCTTGCTGGGTTTTATCCGTGTCGCGCATTTCGCCCGCAATCATGCGGTATTCCTTTATAAACTGCCGGGCATAATCTGGATTGGCTTCCATATCATTGGGCTTGTAAAGGATGCGTTGCTTTGTCAGCGTCTGTTTGATCACCCAGCAATAGAAGGCCAATAAAATATCTGGCAAGGTATACACAATGCCGTTGGCGGATAGTTTTTTATTGGCTACATCAATAATTAATTCCGGTGGAAGTTCTGCTTTTCTGGCTAAAGTAATGGTTTCTAAAAAACCCGCCGTTCCGCGTAATAAATTTTCTGGGATGTCATTTCTTAAGCGAACAAAGGGGATTTCAGCTAATGCTATTTTTGCCGCTTGCGTATCAAGCGGCCTATTATCACGCGTATAAATCACTCTGCTTTTTTTGCTGGGATAGTAAAAATCTGGATGTCCTTCGTAGCCGTCAGAGACTAACACATGGGATAATCTGTCTTGGGTTCTACCAAACAAAGAGAGTGCATAGCCTAAGTAATAGCCCATGGTTTTACGCCCTCCAGCAATAGAAACATGAATAGCCGCATCCGTATTTTGGGTTAATTTACTGACCATCCGCTTCCGGGTTTCTAATGTCATCTAAGTACTGCCCCGCATGATCAGTAATAATATGAATATTGCTTTCATTAAATTGAATGTCAGGCATTTGGTATTCTTCGCAAAACGCTAGGAATTTTCCAGTGTCTTGATGTAACAAATCCAGCTTTGCTCGATGAGCGCCCTCTATCGTCGTGATTAAATGAATTTCTGTAGGAATAAAGGGTGTATTGGTTGTTACCGTTAGACCATATAGCGTTTCAGTTAGAATTTGTGGTGATAATCCGCTGACGGCAAGCAGAATTCTTGTTGTAAACTGATGGGGATGTTTCATGTCTATATCCTTGTTGTGTGCGTACAAGTTTAATGCTTTTGCAAAATAAAGCTGTTTTGACAACTTTGTGAGAATACGGATTGGACATATACGAGGGACGGAAAAGCCATTGAATGCACTTTGTCGGAAATGGCATGAATAGGAATCCATACGCACAAGACGGTGTTACGTAGTTTACATATTACCGATGAACGAAGATGATTTTGATGCAATTACTGCAATGAACAAACACAAGGAAGGCTAAAATTACGTTAAAAAACGCCGCTAATCATCACCATCGCCATCTTCGGCGGGGATAAGTGCGCGAAAGGCATGCGATAATAATAGCTGTGCCCCCGTAACAACCACTTCAGCATTGGCAGGTAACGCTTCTGCCACAAAATAGCCTTGGGCGATAGGGTAATACTGCTTAAGTAATAGTCGCGTAAAATGTTCGGGGGCGGTTTTTAAAAAAATCGTTGCCTCCCCGCCGTGCCAAATGAGCGCAGAAGCGGGAATAGTAAAGCCTGTCAGAGCTTTATCCGGCTTTGCCATCCAGGCACTTAAGCGCATTCCTGTGCGTAAATTGCGCCGTGATGTCTTAAAAAAATACGTTTCACCTTGGCTCAGCTCGCTACCTTGTGGCGCACTGGCTATAAATTGTGCCTGTTGCGGTGATTGACGTTCGCCGTTGGGGTCTACATCAATATGGCTTAAGCCTTTTGGCAACGAATGCCCCGCCGGTAAACTAATCAGCAACAACGCTTGCTGACCATTAATAAAGCGCGCAAAGTCGCTATTCTGCGGGTCTTTAGCCCAATTGCTTAAGGTAATACCCCAATTCGCCATCAATTGGTCATTAATACTTTGCAGGCGCGCATGACTATTACTGACGCGTGCTTGTATTGCACCGCTTGCCATTTGCTGCTCTTGCACTTGACGTTGTGAATTGACGCCATTGCGATAAAGTTCTTGGGTACGGGCGATAGCTTGCTGTGTGAAGGTTAACGCGGTATTCGCACTCTGGTTTTCAATCTGCGCAGAAAAATACTGTTCCCGCAGGGTTAGTAACGGTTGAATATCCAGCACATTGGCCGAAACATGTACTTCGGGCAGATAGTGACTACTGAGCAATACCTGCGTTTTAAGTCCTGCAACGGTTTGTTGAGCAAGACTTAATTGCACCTGATCAGTCGTCTCAGGCTGATTATCCTGAGACGTTAACCGACGAGGTGTTTGCGAGTCGTCATCCATAGACGCGTTTGTAACCGCCCATGCCATTAACGGTTGGGTGAGTAGCGCAATACTCAAACACAAAGCACAGAATGGATGGGATGCAATACTCATAAACGGAAGGCCGCCAATAAAAGGGATTTTATGAAATAGACTAAGAAATGAAGATTTAATAATGTTATTTGGTGCATGGAATGCACGCTACCTGACTGTTTAGTAACTGGTAAATCCATGCGTAAATGATGCATCTTCAGCAACAGCGTGTATTGTTCAAATACCCGCCCGCCTTTTTATAGATCTATAGATCAAGGCGGGGCAGGATAGATGAACACTTACGCGGTAACAGCGTTTAACGACACTGCCTATCCTAACGCCCGAATCCTTAATTTACGCCCTTTAATCTTGCCTTCTTGTAAACGTGACAGCGCTGTATTGGCGCTTGCACGTTTAATGGCAACATAGGTACGAACATCATAAATATCAATTTTACCCACATCACTCCCCAATAAACCGGCATCCCCCGTCAGTGCGCCCAAAATATCCGTCGCACGAATTTTTTCTTTGCGTCCGCCATCAATAACTAACGTCACCATTTCCGGTTTCAGGCTGGTATTTCTAGGTATCTTTGCCGCATTAAACTTATCCCACGCTAGGGGTGTTTTTTGATAAGCGGAAATGGCTTTCGCGCGTTCCATTTCGTTACTGGCGCACAGACTAAACGCTAAGCCTTTTTGACCGGCACGACCTGTTCGCCCGATACGGTGAACGTGAACTTCAGGATCATGAGATAACTCATACACCATCACCGCGGATAAATCTTTAATGTCTAGGCCACGCGCGGCGACGTCGGTCGCAACCAAAATAGAACAACTTTTATTGGCAAAACGTAATAATACTTGATCGCGTTCCCGCTGTTCAAGATCGCCATTTAAAGTTAAAACGGCGTAACCTTGTTCCGTTAACCACTCATCGACTATTTGACAAGAATACTTGGTGTTACAAAAAATCACCGTAGATTCTGGTTGGTATTTTGCAAGCAATGCCACCAGTGCTTGTGGTTTTTGATGCTCTTCCGCGCTGTAAAAAAATTGCTCAATTTGACCGTGATCATGCACTTCATCAACACTGATTTCGATAGGAGAGCGCTGAAGATGCTGACTCATGGCTTGTATAGTGTCTGGATACGTTGCAGAAAACAACAGTGTTTGTTTTTCAGTAGACGTGCGAGCCACCACATACGAAATTTCATCTTCAAAACCCATATCCAGCATACGATCCGCTTCGTCCAGGACCAATATGCGTAAGGTTTTGAGGTTTAAACTATTGCGTTTAAGGTGATCCTTAATACGTCCCGGCGTACCGACAACGATATGCGGCGCATGTTGATCCAACGAAGCCAATTGATGCCGTAAGGGTACACCACCACAAAGGGTCAACAATTTAATATTCGGCATAAAACTGGCTAAACGGCGTATCGCTTTACTCACTTGATCGGCTAATTCACGCGTCGGACACAACACTAAGGCCTGCGTTTCATAAAGACTGGCATCGAGATTGGATAACAAACCCACCCCAAAGGCGACTGTTTTACCACTGCCGGTTTTAGCTTGCGCAATAACATCGTTACCCGCGAGTATCAGTGGAATGCTTTTAGCCTGAATGGGCGTCATTTCGGTATAACCCAGCGCCTCAAGACTTTGCAGTAAGGGCGCATCAATAGTGGTGCTTGAAAATTTAACGGATTGCATAATAAACTCAGGGAATAGAGGAAAATGCAGGTAGATATACACTGCAAAGACAAGGTTGATTTATAAAGAAGGTGTGGTGTGCGGCGTGCCAGCAGGCACGATAGAGTTGGCCTTGATTACTCGTTTTAGAACCTCTTTGGCCAGTAGTATCTACTGCTAGAAAGGGGAGGGGATCTTAAAAATAACCACTCCCCCTTCTTGCCAACGCTACAGTTATGAGCGCGATTTAATGTCGTCAGGTGTTTTCGTTAAGCTCCAACTGGCGAAAGGGAACGCTAAATCATCGGTATTAAACGTCAAAAATAACAGCATATGATACATATAAGCCGCTAAGCTACGACCGAAATTAAGAATATGCTGGTTCACATCGCCTGTAAAAATAACCGTACCCAGTTGGATTAAAATCACCACCCAGAGTAAGATTCGAACCAAGCCCGCTATCATGGTAAAAATCAACATAAAAAAAACGCGCTTCCATGTGCCGATCTGCTGAAGATTACTGTTTAATAGATCCGTCATAGTGTCTGTTTAACCTCTGTTCATAACGTCACGTAAATCTAACGCCGCAGCATTGGCACGGGCGATAGAGTTAGCCATAGAAAGTGAATAATTGGCAAATAAGCCAAAACCACTGCCATTTAAAATCATAGGACTGGTAATCGGTTGCAATGAATTCTGTAGCTCATGAATCATAATATCCACGGTATTCATCGCACGTTTATCCAATAATATTAATGAAAAATCGTGTTTAATCGACTGCAGAATATGCAACAGCGCCCAACTAGCACCGCGCGCTTCATAAAAAATATCATCTATTTGCAGCCAGGAAGAAGCGATTTGCACATCAAAATCGTCTTGTTTATCGGTTTTTTTAAGCAGCGACGGATGCAAAGCACCACCGGTACTAGCCGTTAAGCGCGAGCTAAGTCCGCCTAAGCGCTTAATAACCACTTCGATATATTGCCAAAGATTATCCGCGCGAGGATAAAATTGCGCCAATTTATTATTTATATCAGGCTTACTGAGATGCAGCATATATTCATGCAGTGCCTCAATGCCTTTTTCATATTCTGCTTCGGTTGACGGCAAAGCCCAAGAGTTACGTTCGTAATAAAAATACGGTTCTGCTTTAGTCAAATCAGGATCTTCAGTTGACTGGGACTGGTTACGCGCAAAGTGATTTCTTAATGCGGTGGTAGCATCACGCAGCATCACTAACGCACCGTACTCCCAACTTTGAATGTTATCGAGAAACACGCCGGGAGGGGCAACATCGTTAGTAATATAACCACCAGGCTTATGCATTAATACTTCAGCCATATGCGCCAAAGTATTGGTATACACAAAACCAACATGCATTTCACCTATATCGGTTAGCTTGGCGCGCTCTAATGCCTCTTCCTCTACATTGAACGTATTTGGCTCACTGCCCCACCAACCACCGAGAACCAGTAAAATAACCAGAACAATAGTAATGAACACACCAAAGCCCCAGATAATTCCCTTAGACTTTGAATCTTCCGATAAGTCGCTTGCTGCCATGTCTGATCCCGTGTAGGTGATGCGCTTGATTAACCACGCAATAGATAAAATGACCTCCAAAATAAATTTATTTTGGAGGTCATTTAGTGAGTCAAAAATTAACCAAGATTTTAACAGATTTTAATTTTTTTTGCCGAACGCGTTGTACTTCCTGTAGCCCTGTTGAATCAAGCTGTTTTCATAATCCCATAAAAAGCGCTAAAAATACGACGGCTAGCACATGATTATCCCATTGTTTATGGTGTGGATAACCTGCGAATACATTTTTAAGGGTAACTTATCGACATGTTACAGACAGGCTATTGTTATTTCATACACAAGGTTATTGACCGCGCAACCCTATAGCTGCTGTATCCTTGAAGCAGTTATACACAGTACAAAACAGTGCTAATAGTAATAATAGGTTTAAAAACATATTATATTATTATATTGATTCGTTTAGAATCAGACTCCGCTATCTTGTCATAGAGAGTACGTTAATAAACACCTGTTAAAGTACGCGGTTATGTATGAGTAATCCCCCATACAGCCGTTTGCATACAATGAAAACTATTTTTAACGGTTAAACGATGCTTATGAATACCTCACAAATTACCTTACTGCTTCTTATCACCAGTGCCGTAACTACTTTTTTTTATGTTGATGGGCAACACTATCTGACATTGGACATGCTTAAATTGCAACAAGCCAACATTACAATTTTTCGTAATGCGCATGCAACCCTCGCAATTACGCTTTATGGCTTGCTATATATTGCCGTAACGGGATTATCTCTTCCTGGTGCTGCCATTCTAACCTTGGCAGGAGGTGCGCTATTTGGTCTGTTTTGGGGAAGCATTGTGGTGTCTTTTGCCTCAACTATCGGCGCAACCTTGGCTTTTTTAGCCGCACGTTTTTTGTTTAAGGACAGTATTCAAGCCAAATTTTCTGAGCGGCTTAAGGCCATTAATGCGGGCATAACGCGTGATGGAGCTTTTTATTTATTCACCTTACGCTTAGTCCCCTTATTTCCTTTTTTTGTCATCAATGTATTGATGGGCTTAACAACACTGAAAACACGCACATTTTATTGGGTTAGCCAACTAGGTATGTTGCCGGGTACACTGGTGTATGTGAATGCCGGTACACAGCTGGCTAAAATTGAAACCCTATCGGATATCTTGTCGCCCGCTTTAGTGGGCTCATTGGTTTTATTAGGGGTCTTTCCACTGATAACCAAAAAATTTATTGAGAATTTCCCCCGTGACTAATTTGCAACCACCCACTGACAGCTATAAAAAATGGCGTAAACCTAAGCGATTTGACAATAATCTTGTGGTCATTGGTGCGGGTTCCGGGGGATTGGTTACGGCTTACATTGCAGCGGCGGTTAAGGCCAAGGTTACATTAATTGAACAACATAAAATGGGCGGGGATTGTTTAAATACTGGCTGCGTTCCCTCTAAAGCCCTTATTCGCTCCGCTAAATTTTTATCACACGTTAGTCGTTGCGCTGAATTTGGTATTAAATCTGCACATGTTGATTTTGAGTTTGCCGAGGTGATGACACGCGTACAAACCATCATACAAACCGTCGCCCCACATGATTCCATTGCGCGTTATACCGAGCTAGGCGTAGAGGTTATAACCGGCACAGCCAAAATCATTTCGCCGTGGGCTGTCGAGGTTAAAACTCAGGATGGAACACAGATTATAACGACGCGTAGCATCGTCATTGCTGCGGGTGCTAAGCCATTTGTGCCGCCTATTCCAGGATTAGCGGATGTCGGTTATCTCACCTCGGATAGCATTTGGGCGCTACGAGAAAAGCCTAAACGCTTACTGATTTTAGGTGGCGGGCCGATTGGCTGTGAACTGGCGCAGGCATTTGCGCGTTTAGGCTGTCACGTTACGCAAGTTGAACAATTGCCAAGACTGTTAATGCGCGAAGATACCGATGTTTCTGCTTTGGTGTTAAGTAAATTTAAGCAAGAAGGAGTTACTGTTTTACTGGAACATACCGCGAAGCAATTTTTGCTTGAAAACGGTGAAAAATACTTATACGCGGAACATAAAGGGCAAGATGTGCGTATTGGTTTTGATCAGGTATTATTAGCCATTGGTCGTGCAGCGAATGTAACGGGTTACGGCATAGAGGAAATGGGCATTACCTTATCGCCGCGTAAAACCATTGCGGTTAATGCTTTTCAAGAAACTAATTACCCGACTATTTATGCCTGTGGTGATGTGGCAGGCCCCTATCAGTTTACACATACCGCGGCTCATCAAGCTTGGTATGCTGCCGTGAATGCTTTATTTGGGCATTTTAAAAAATTTCGTACTGATTATTCAGTTATTCCATGGGCTACTTTTATTGATCCGGAAGTGGCGCGCGTGGGATTAAATGAGCAAGACGCTCAAGCACAAGGAATCGCTTACGACGTCAGTCGCTACGCCATTGATGACTTAGATAGAGCGATTGCCGATAGCGAAGCGCATGGCTTTGTAAAGGTACTGACGCAACCGGGAAAAGATAAAATATTAGGGGTCACCCTTGTTGGCGATCACGCCGGAGATTTAATGGCTGAATTTGTGTTGGCAATGAAACATAATTTGGGGCTGAATAAAGTGCTAGGCACTATCCATATTTACCCGACCATGGCTGAAGCGAATAAATACGTTGCTGGCGTATGGAAACGTGACCATGCGCCGCAAACGCTGTTGAAATGGGTTGCGCGTTATCATGCTTGGCGTAGACATTAACCGACTAGAATCCTTATGCGCGACTCATTACCGTATCTGAAAAATACTGATTTCCCGGCAATCACCCGTAACAAGCTGGAAATACTGCAAGTCAACTTGGGGTATT
>JAPLRW010000042.1 GCA_026398935.1 Methylococcales bacterium | reverse complement strand
AGCTGGCCGGTAGGGCTAGTGATTTGTAACCCGCCTTACGGTGAACGATTAGGTGACGAGCAAATAACCGCCGATTTATATTATCGTTTTGGGGAAACACTCAAAGCCCATTTTATCGATTGGAAAGCTGCAATGATTATCAGCAACCCTGAACTGGGGTTTCGCTTAGGCATTCGTTCGCATAAGCCCATTACCTTGTATAACGGCGCATTGGAATGCAAGCTATTACGCATGGATATTACGCCGGCTAATTTCTTTATTCCTAAAGCAAAAAGCGCCGAGGAACGCCTAGAACAAATTGCACAAACTGCCGAACTGGAAGAGAACGACACCACGGCGGAAATGTTTGCCAATCGCCTGCAAAAAAATCTTAAAAAAATGGCTAAGTGGGCAAAGCAACACCAGATTAATTGTTACCGCATCTATGATGCTGATTTGCCTGAATACTCGGTAGCCATTGATATTTATCAAGGCGAAAAAACCTGGGTCAATGTGCAAGAATACGCCCCACCTAAAAATATTGACCCATTCAAAGCAAATCAACGTCTAGCTGGGGTACTACAAGAAATCCCCAAAGTACTCGGCATTGACAAAGCACAAGTGTTTCTTAAAATTCGCAGCAAACAAAAAAGTACGGATCAGTATCAAAAACACAACGACCAAGGGCATTTTCACCTTATCAATGAAGGTGGCTGCCAATTACGCGTCAATTTTGAAGATTATTTGGATACCGGTTTATTCCTAGATCATCGCCCCATGCGCTTAATGATCCAGCAGCAAGCCAAAGACAAACGCTTTCTCAATTTGTTTGCTTATACCGGCAGTGCTACCGTTCATGCCGCTAAAGGCGGCGCAACATTAACCACCAGCGTGGATATGTCGAACACGTATTTAGATTGGACGAAAAAGAATCTGCAATGCAACCAGTTATTGCAAGGCGATCACGAATTTATTCAAGCCGATTGTATGGAGTGGCTGGCAGCAGAAGCCGCCTTACCCCAGCCACGCCAATATGATTTGATTTTCCTTGACCCGCCTACCTTTTCAAACTCTAAGCGCATGGAAAATGTTTTTGATATTCAACGGGATCATGTCATTCTCATCCAAAATGCGTTAACACTACTGGCCTTGGGTGGAGTATTATATTTCTCAACGAACTTTAGACGCTTTAAATTAGACACACATGCGTTAGAAGATTTAATCATTGAAGACATTAGCGCGGCAACTATCCCCGATGATTTTGCCAGAAACCCCAGAATTCACACCTGCTGGAAAATACAGGAATGATAAAAACGATTCAAATCATTGTCAGTGGCCGGGTGCAAGGCGTGTGTTTTCGCGCCAACACGCAGAAGATAGCGCTTATCCATCAGATAGACGGCTGGGTTAAAAATTGCCCAGATGGGCGTGTTGAAATTAGAGCACGCGCAGACAGCCAACAGCTTGACCAATTAATTGCTTGGTGTCATAAAGGCCCACTTTTCGCTAAAGTTGACAGCGTTACGGTGTCAGACATGCCAATAGAGTCGCCAGAACCAGCCGTTGGATTTATCATTACGCAATAACCCCACTTATGGAAACCATGATGAATAGTACTATTAAACACTTACTCAGCTTCTTGCTACTTTTATCCTGCGCGGCACCCAATGCGGCACAACTGCAAAAAAACGTTGCGCCCGCACCGAATGGTATTGAAATTCCGGCGAACTATAAAAGCTGGAAGATCATCGGCACCTCACATCGACTCGACAAACACTCGTTGCGCGTCATTCTCGGCAATCAAATTGCCATCAATGCCGTCAATACCCATCAAACCAATCCTTGGCCTGAAGGTACGGTGCTTGCCAAAGTAGTCTGGAAGGAAACGCAACACCCCAAATGGCCGGATGCAATCGTTCCAGGAGCATTCGAACACGCCGAGTTTATGATTAAAGACCAGAAAAAATACCCGAATACCGCTGGATGGGGTTTTGCACGCTGGCTAGGACTTGATCAAAAACCTTATGGTACTACAGCAGACTTTGCACAAGAATGTGTAGCCTGCCACGCTGCGGTTAAAGATAACGATCATGTTTTTACTGTTCCAGTACCTTTACCTTAAGAATGCACAGGCTATTGAACGTGGGTTCGGGATAAATCTATATGTATTTTTACCTATACATCCAACAGTTATTTTATAGTATCATCCGCGATTGGGCGGGAGTATTCCAAAATAGCCTCTCCGTGCGATGTTACTCGGTCATTTTGCCCCAAATTCAAGTTACTTAGCCGTTTTATTACCCATTAAAGAAATATCCCCACTGACTATTATTTTATGAATAACGCCCCTATTGAATTATCCATTGTCATGCCGTGCCTGAATGAGGAATTATTTTTCGAGACGCAACAGATTATAGGCGAAATCGTTATTGCAGATAATGGCAGCACAGATCGCTCTATTGAAATTGCCACTGCTGCTGGCGCAAGAGTAGTCTCCGTACAAGAAAAAGGCTACGGTAGCGCATTAATGGGCGGTATCCATGCGGCACAAGGCACGTATGTCATTATGGGTGATGCAGATGATAGTTATGACTTTAGCGATCTTTCGCTATTTTTAGAGCGATTACGGGCGGGCGATCAACTGGTTATGGGCAATCGCTTTAAAGGTGGCATCAAACCCGGCGCAATGCCCTTTTTACATCGCTATTTAGGCAACCCTGTTTTAAGTTTTATTGGGCGATTATTTTTCAAAAGTGCTATCAATGATTTTCATTGTGGTTTACGTGGTTTTAATCGCCAAGCCATTTTAGCGCTTAACTTAAAAACCACAGGCATGGAGTTCGCCAGTGAAATGATTGTTAAAGCCAGCATTAACCAATTACAAATGGCTGAAGTCCCCACCATCCTTCATCCTGACGGCAGAAATCGAGCACCGCACTTAAGAACGTGGCGTGATGGCTGGCGACATCTGATTTTTCTGCTGATGTACGCCCCCCGCTGGTTATTTTTGTACCCTGGCTTAGCCGTGACCTTCTTAGGCAGCCTCGGTATGTTACTTATCCTGCCCGGCCCATTAGCTATCGGTAGCGTCGTACTGGACATTCATACCTTACTCCTGTCTGCCACAGCTATTATTATTGGCGTACAAACCGTTTTTGCTTTTTTACTGGCCAAGCAATTTACGCTCAAATTTGGCCTGTTGTTTGAAGAACCTAATTACGTGACCTGGTTTAACAAACAATCACTGGAATTTTTATTAATACTCGGCGGCAGTGCCATTTTAATCGGTGGCGGATGTGTGCTGTACAGTGTGTCATTCTGGCAGCAGCAAGCATTCGGACATTTAGAACCCGCAAGCATTATGCGACTATTGGTTCCCGGCATTACCTTGCTCATTGTTGGCTTTCAGACCATTCTTACTGGCTTTTTAAGAGCCATTCTTAATTTACCGGTACATCAATAATGCCACACCTTATCTTGCGTAATCCCAAACTGGGTTATTGCTTGGCGCTATTGGTTATTGCGGCTTTTAAGCTTTGGCTGGTAAGTGCGGTTGAAATTTTCGGGGAAACCTTGGCGCATCATGATGATCTATTATTTGTTAACTTAGCTGCAAATTTAATACAGGGTCACTGGCTCGGCGATTATAACCTCACCACACTCATTAAAGGCCCAGGATTTTCATTTTGGCTCGCCTTTTTACATGGGCTACATGTACCGCTTATTTTAGGTAATACCGCATTATCAATTATGGCTGCGGCGGTTTTTAGTTGGGCGGTACATCGATTAACAGGCAATTATTTATTAGCCTTATTTTGTTATGCCGTACTCGTGTTTAATGTTGATATTAATCACCGAGTCGTGAGGGAAAGTTTGTACGCCCCATTAACGCTATTACTTTTCTCATTAATTACGCTACAACTCGTTTATTATGCTAAAAAGAGAGAACTATCTTTAATTGGCGTATTCATCTTTAGCGGCCTTCTGGCTTGGTATTGGGTAATCAGAGAAGAAGGCATATGGATAATACCTTCACTATTACTTAATGCTGGCGTATTTGCTTATTTAATATACTGTGAAAAAAAATACGCACTAAACGTATACATACATCTTTTTTTATTAACATTACCTTTTATAGCGCTACTCTTGGGAAACACCATTATTGCCAATATCAATGACGCACTCTATCAAAGCAAGAATGTTGTTGAAATGAAATCCGACGCATTTTTGGGTGCTTATGGCAGTCTTTCGCGCGTTAACCCAGAAGCAAGGCAACGCTTAATTCCTGTAACCAAAGCCTCACGAGCAGAAATCTACAAAATCAGTCCCGCATACCGAGAAATAAGCCCTTATTTAGATGCACCTAACGTAGGAAATAGTGGCTGTCTCGTTTATCCAAGCACATGCGGGGAAATTGCAGGAGGATGGTTTATGTGGGTATTTCGGATTGCCGTCTTTAACGCTGGCTATTATAAAAACGGTGCCACTGCAAGCGATTATTACTGGCGATTAAAGAAAGAAATCGATAGCGCCTGCGAACAAAAATTATTAACGTGTGCGAATGAAAGAAATTCACTACTCCCCATTATTGACCGTGACGATATAGCGAATATCTTCAACTCATTTGTTAGGGGAGCACATGAAATTATTCACCCCGTTATTTATCAACCCGAATCAATGCGACCTTACTTGACGCTTCAATATAGCCACGGAACAAGTGCATCGCTAGAATATTTCTCAAAAATAATTTATGGAGCTATCGCTCCGCTGGATAATACAGATATGGCTCATAATCAAACTATACAAAACAACTTACAAATAAAAATATTGTTGGATCTCAGTAAGTTTTATGGGGTATTTTTTACGCCATTATTATTGGTTAGCCTGTTATTTTTCGTTTACAAAATAAAATCAATGCTCAACAACAAGAGTGTCGATTTACTATGGATCATAAACAGCTCACTTTTATTAGCCATAATAAGCAGACTTATGATACTGGCCATTATTGATGCCACCTCTTTTCCAGGAATTGATCCACTCTATCTTTCACCTATCTACCCGCTGACCTTACTGTTTATTTTAATCAATATCGTTAATTTTTTTAAACCGTATTACCTAACATCCCTAACAAACGATTCATCATCCCATTAGCAAAATCAGTAAACACTACGAACCATTAAATACAGCATACGTTGATTAATAGCATTTTGCCCAAATTATTTCATTTTCATTCTTTGACTACTTTATTTGTAATTATTCAATCCCCCTCTTAGAAAAAGAGGGGTTAGGGGAGATTTATTAGATAAAATCCCCCTTTGAAAAAGGGGGAGGTGAATAAGTACCTTTAGTTTAGGTCTGAATGATTACGAAATATCGCGACAAGATATGTGAAGGTAATGAGGCCGAGCAGATTCAAGTATTACTATCTCAGCGGTAGCACTCTTTTGGTCATTTGAAACCTGCAAGGATTATAAGACCATTAATTTACAGCGTTACTTTACTCATAACTGACTTTTTAAGAGCCCTTATTAATTTACAGGTACATCGATAATGTCATACTTAACATTGCGCAATCCCAAACTGGGTTATTGCGCAGCCTTATTGATTCTTGCTGCGTTTAAGCTTTGGCTGGCGAGTGCAATCGCCATTTTGGCATCAACGTGGGCGGGGCATGATGATCGATTATTTATCAATCTAGCCGCATCCCGCTTATCTTAGGTAACAGCGCACTGTCTATTATCGCTGCCACTATTTTTAGCTGGGCTATCAATCGATTAACGGGCAGTTATTTATTAGCCTTATTTTGTTATGCCGTACTCGTGTTTAATATGGATATTAATCATCGAGTCGTGAGGGAAAGTTTTTATGCGCCATTAACGCTATTACTTTTCTCATTAATTACTCTACAACTCGTTTATTATGGCGTAAAGAAAGAATTGTCTTTAGCTGGCGTATTCATTTTTAGCGCTCTTCTGGCTTGGTATTGGGTAATTAGAGAAGAAAGTATATGGATAATACCCTCATTATTAATGAATATTTTTTTATTGGCTTATTTAATATACCGTCAAAAAAAAACTATTCTAACTATGTACCGCCCTTTTTTATTATTATCTCTGCCTTTTATAGTACTGTACATGGGAAATACCATTATTGCCAATATCAATAGTACACTTTATCAAAGCAAGAATGTCGTTGAAATGAAATCCGCTGAATTTATCAGTGCTTATGGCAGTCTTTCCCGTGTTAATCCAGACAGTCGACAACGATTCATTCCTGTAACTAAAACATCACGGGCAGCTATTTATAACGTCAGTCCTGCATACCGAGAGATCAGTCCCTATTTAGACGCAGAATCGTCTTCTTGGCGCACTACCTGTAACGATTACTCACCAAGCACGTCGTGCGGGGAAATCACAGGTGGATTTTTTATGTGGGCTTTACGGGATGCCGTTGCAAAAGCGGGTTATTATAAAACCGGCGCTGCTGCAACTACCTATTACTGGCGATTAACGCAAGAAATTGATAACGCCTGTGAGCAAAAATTACTGACTTGTTCAGCCGAAAGACAGACCTTGCTCCCTGTTATTAATCGCGATGATATAGGCCATATATTTACGGCATTTATTACGGGCATAAACGAAATAATACGCCCTACTATTTATCAGTCTGAATCAATGCGGGCATATTGGGTTCTTTTTGGTAGCAGTGGTGATAACAGCGCTATTGACTATTTTTCAACCATCATTCATGACCCTATTGCACCACTCGAACATTCCAATGAGCACACACGCTACAGCAAAAATATGCAGGAAAATAAGCAGGTTAAGATATTGTGTATGTTAGAAGACCTCTATCAGTTATTTTTTACGCCATTATTATTAGTGTGTACACTATTTTTTAGTTACAAAATAAAACTGATGTTTAGCAATAAAAGCCTCGATATATTATGGCTACTAAACGCGTCATTATTATTAGCGATAACTATCAGAATTATAATACTCGCTATTATTGATGCTATGTCTTTTCCAGCCATCAACCCATTGTATATATCACCCGCTTACCCGCTCACCTTGATGTTCATTTTAATCAATATAGTTAATTTTTTTAAACCATACTATTTAACCGCTTTAACTAATGATGAATGCAACTGATTAAGGCGATCAGGTAAAGACCGCCTGCCATCACTTTGGATGAAAGCGAACCTGTTTAACGGTGTTCTCATCACGCTCAATTATTTCCAGATGGTATCCATGAAGATTCACACTGGTTCCTGGTTCGGGTATCGTCTCCATATATTCAACGATTAAACCATTAATGGTTTTAGGCCCTTCAGTCGGTAGC
>JAPLRW010000189.1 GCA_026398935.1 Methylococcales bacterium | reverse complement strand
CGCCGAAACCTGCCTTAACCGTGACCGTTGATACGCCGCAACGAAATCAGTTGGCGCATAATTTCACCGTTAATGGCAATGTACTGGCTTGGCAAGAGGCCATTGTTGGTAACGAAACCGACGGCTTACGTTTAAATGAAGTGCGGGTTAATGTCGGTGACAACGTTAAGCGGGGACAAGTGTTAGCCACTTTTGCCACTGACATGTTACAGGCTAATCTTGCACAAATTCAGGCTAATGTAGCGGAAGCAGAAGCTGCCGCCGCCGAGGCGACAGCAAATGCCGCCCGTGCGCACAGCGTAGCGGCAACGGGGGCGCTCAGTGAGCAACAGATTAACCAATACCTTTCGGCGGAAAAGACCGCCAACGCGAAGCTTTTGGCACAGCGGGCGGCCATTAAAACGCAACAACTGCGCTTAGTGCAAACTCAGGTATTAGCGCCGGACAGCGGTGTTATTTCTGCGCGTACCGCAACACTGGGGGCGGTTCTACCGAAAGGGCAGGAGCTGTTTCGCCTGATTCGTCAAAACCGGTTGGAATGGCGAGCGGAAGTTACGGCCGCAGAATTAGCCCATGTGCCGACGGGAGCAGGGGTGGACATTCTTACCGCCAATAGCCATGCTATTAAGGGTAAAGTGCGAATGATTGCACCGACTATCAACCCACAAACCCGATTAGGCTTGGTCTATGTGGACTTGCCAACCTCTACAGAGTTAAAAGCGGGTATGTTTCTCAACGGCACGTTTGCTTTGGGTAGCTCAGAAGCGCTAACCGTATCGCAACAAGCGGTGGTTATTAGAGACGGTTTTAATTATATGTTTCGTTTAAACAAAGATAATCGTGTAACACAGGTAAAAGTGGAGGTGGGACGTCGTAGCGGCGAGCGCATCGAAATTCGCGCAGGACTGGCGGCAGATGCCGTTTTTGTTGTCAACGGTGCGGGGTTTTTAAATGATGGTGACATCGTAAAAGTGGTTGATACCAGTCCACCCGCGGCGCTCTCAGTCGAAAAACAACCTTCATCAAAAATCGCACCAACATCATGAATTTCTCAACACTCTCTATTAAAAATCCCGTCCCCGCCATTGTCTTGTTTATCTTGCTGACCTTTGCGGGCTTACTGGCCTTTAAAGCAAGTGTTGTGCAAGATTTCCCCGATATTGATTTACCGACGGTGATGATTAGCGCAGTGTTGCCCGGCGCAGCACCCGCGCAACTGGAAACCGATGTGGCGCGCAAAATCGAACATGCTATCGCAACCTTAGAAGGCATAAAACACATTTTCACTACCATACAAGATAGCACCGTTAGCATCACCATTGAGTTTGAGCTAGAACGAAATACCTCCGATGCCGTCAATGATGTACGGAGTGCCATCGCGCAGGTACGTTCGGATTTACCGCCAGAGTTGCTGGATCCTGTTGTCAATAAAGTGAGTACCGCCGGGATGCCAGTACTGATTTTTACAGCAGCGTCTAAGACCCTTGATGAACAAGAAGTATCTTGGTTTGTGGATAATACCGTTACCAAAAAGATGTTGGCCGTTGTGGGTGTCGGCAAGGTTAATCGACGAGGCGGCGTTGATCGGGAAATTCGCATAGAGCTGGATGCCGCCAAAATGGCGGCATTGGATTTAACCGCCTTACAGGTGTCGCGACAACTTAAACAAGTACAGCAAGAAGCACCAGGCGGGCGAGGGGATGTGAGTGGTGCTGAACAAAATGTACGCACCTTGGCAACGGTTAAATCTGCGGCCGACTTAGCCGCTCTGGAGCTACCTACCCCTAATGGCGGTAAAATCCAGCTCGCCGACGTAGCGACAATCAGCGATACCATTAGTGAACGACGCAGTGTCGCACTATCAGCGGGTAAATCAGTGGTGGCAATAGAGATTTTGCGCACCAAAGGGGCGAGTGAAATTGACGTAGCAGCGGGAGTGCTGGTGGCTATTAAAGAATTACAAGACGAATACCCGACCATGACTTTTCAGCAGGTGATTGATAATACCTTGTCGGTGGAAGAAAATTTTAACGGTTCAATGGCAATGCTGTATGAAGGCGCACTATTAGCGGTGTTAGTCGTTTGGTGGTTTTTACGCGACTGGCGCGCTACTTTGGTGGTTTGTGCTGCCTTACCGTTATCGGTCATGCCTGCTTTCTTGGGCATGCAATCATATGGATTCACGCTCAATACCGTTACATTGCTGGCGCTGGCGCTGGTGGTAGGTATTTTAGTGGATGATGCTATTGTGGAAATCGAGAATATTACGCGGCATTTACGCATGGGTAAAACACCCCTGCAAGCGGCCACCGAAGCCGCCGAGGAAATCGGTTTAGCCGTCATTGCCACGACATTTGCATTGGTAGCGGTATTTTTACCCACCGCCTTTATGAGTGGTATACCCGGAAAATTTTTTAAACAATTTGGTTGGACAGCTGTTTTCGCTATTTTAGCGTCATTAGTGGTCGCGCGATTATTAACACCCATGATGGCCGCCTACATGCTAAAGGCACAACCACATCAGGAAGCCACAGTCGATAGCTGGGTAATGCGCGGGTATCTCCGTTGTATGCAAGCATGTTTAAGGCAGCGCTTATTAACCGCATTAAGCGCGGCGGCTTTTTTGGCGGGATCACTCAGTTTGGTTGGGTTATTACCGACTGGTTTTGTACCGGCCGCTGACCGAGGTCAAACCCAAATTAATCTTGAGCTACCTCCGGGCAGCACCTTACTTGAAACATGGGCGCTGGCAGAACGTGCTAGGCTTAGCGCGCAAAGCGTACCAGCGGTTAAAGCCGTATTCAGTTCGATAGGGGGCGGCTCTACCGGCGATGCTTTTGCGCCGGGAGCCGCCGCTGAAGCACGGCGAGCGGTTCTAACGCTCACGCTCACCCACCGTAATGATAGAGCAGAATCACTTAAAGCCATTGAAACGCAAATCCGCGCGACACTGGCCGAGTTACCGGGCGGTAAATTTCAGGTGGGGCCGGCAGATAGCGGCGTCAAAATGCAAATTGTTTTGCGTAGTGATGATCCCATTGAATTATTAGCCGCGGCACGCGCGGCTGAACGGGACTTACGCACCCTTCATGGTATTGGCGGTGTCTCATCGAATGCCAGCTTAGTTCGTCCTGAAATTATTGTACGGCCAGATTTTGCGCGCGCTGCTGATTTAGGCGTTACTGCCGCCAGTATTGGTGAAACGGTCAGAGTGGCCACGGCGGGGGACTATGCTAACAACTTACCCAAACTGAATTTAAGTGAGCGCCAAATACCGATTCGCATAAAATTACCCGATGCGGTACGCGCGGATCTTAGTGCGTTAGAGCATTTAATGCTGCCCAGCAAAAATAAGCCAGTAATGCTATCCACCGTGGCAAACATTAGTATGGAATCTGGACCTGCGCAAATTAAACGTCTGGATAGGGCGCGCAATGTCACCTTGGAAGTAGAGTTGAGCGGGCGTAGTCTAGGCGAGCTTTACAAAGAAGCCATGCTATTACCTGCCTTCAAAAATCTTCCGGCGTCGGTTAAGATCGTGGAGCTAGGCGATGCTCAAGAAATGCAGAAATTATTTGCCAGTTTTGGCTTGGCGATGGGCATTGGCGTGATGTGTATTTATGGCGTGTTGGTGGTGTTGTTTAAGGATTTCTTGCAACCAGTGACCATTTTAGCGGCCTTGCCCTTATCCATCGGCGGGGCGTTTGTTGCGCTGTTAGTGACGCATAGCGCACTGTCTATGCCCTCAATGATTGGCTTGATTATGCTCATGGGTGTGGTCGTCAAAAACTCCATTTTATTAGTTGAATACGCCATTGTTGCGCGTAGAGAAGGCATGAGCCGCTTTGATGCGTTGGTTGATGCCTGTCACAAACGTAGCCGACCGATTGTAATGACCTCGATTGCCATGATTGCGGGTATGTTACCGTTAGCACTCGGTTATGGTGCAGACCCCAGCTTTCGATCCCCCATGGCGATTGCCGTCATTGGCGGCTTGGTTACGTCAACCTTGCTGAGCTTATTGGTTGTGCCTGCTATTTTTACCTATATTGATGACGTCGAACATATTGGTAGCCGAGTTATTCGCTGGATTAGTCGTCTTGGACAGCGGGAGATCAGCAATAAATCGTAGCGAGAAAACGGATGGATAGCTTTTTTGTGAGAGGGCAGGGTAACGAATGTTCACCCGTTACCCTGCTCCGACTGCAACGGCATAATAAGCCGCTTAATGTTACCTCAACTCACACTACTTACCACACGCGTCCAATTTTTTGCCTATTAATAATGGAATAGTGGGGGTAGTCAAAATCAATCTACTGGGTACTTGTATCGTTAAGGTTTTAAAGTAATCCACATAGTGAATGTTTTGGTAACCATCAATGGCTCTATCCCATCCAGAGATATGGTATGAATAGGCGCACGATTGTGGAAAGCCGCTACAGCTTTGGTTGGTTGCAGAAACCCCTGACCATTTCGGCCCAGCACTACCCGCAGCCAAATAACTGGCATAATCTTTTGCAACGCAACTCAGCGTTTGATTATCGCCGTATTCCCCTCGTACATTATAGTTAAGCAAGTAGCCGTCAGGATCATTCGCGGTAATATTAAATTCGATGGAATCAGCCGCATTATCCAAGTTAACAATACTGCACGAACTAACGGGTGAGCCCTTATAGCTAATAGAGTTAATACTTATGTTCGGCGGAGTATTATCCACCCTGACCACCATCGTACTATCGCTAGGCGACACACTAATAATATTAGCGAGCGTCGGGCCGTTAAAGCCAAAAAGATGCATTTTATACAAACCGGAAGGTACTTTAACCGTTCCTTGTGTAGCCCAGTCAAATAAAAGATTATCAAAATACCAGTTTAGACTGGCGGAAGGAACCGGGTACGTTTTATAAATATTCGTACCATCATTGAATATTTCAGTGGGCGACTCTTGTTGTAAAACATATTTCCCCAGCGTTGCGTTCCAGAAATAATTGGTTCTGACATCATCAACAAATTTCCACTCCGTCAAATTAAACCCTGTACCAAACAAAGGCCCGCACGCATAGGACTCCATATCACAATAGCCGATGGCGTATCGGGTGATACCTAAGCCTCTTAAGCGATCAAGATTACCGATAAATCTCAAACTATTACCGAATGGCGCATCCTTAACATTGATGGGATGACCCGCACCGGTGGTAGCCAGTCCATTGGTTTGATTGATAAACGTTTTGGGTACAAGCCCAATGCCTTCTATCACTGGCGCATCGGAGGCAACCGAAACATCGACTAACGAAACGGGCGCTGATTTATACTCTTTGTTGCACAGACGATCTTTTAGAATGACGTGTACCATACCGGGCGCAGGATCGGTTTTTTTCTGTGCAAACCAAAGCCCATCCAATTGGCTACCCGAAGAAAGCGCACAAAAACCGTATAAATAATTTTCGTTTTGATCATAGATCTGCGCCCAAGTTCGCGAGGCACTGGTATTCAAGCCACAAGGCGGCAAACTGGAAGAGGCTGCAAACAGAGAATCTGGATACGCTTCCTTATTATTGATCGCCAAAGAATAGTAAATATAATCGACACCACCAACCGTTCCTTCCGATTTTCCGGTATAAAACAGCTCTGGAGCTGGATAAATCTTACTGCAAGATGATGTAATAGGCGTCGCTATTAAGATAGGTTTCAGAATATCTTGAAGGGATGGCTTAACGGCAGTGATGGGGATTTTGTTAAACGGCGTCTGGACGATTGATAGGGCGTAGATACTGCTGTTATACAGCAATAACAGTCCTGCTAACGCAATGGAATACTGTATTTTGTGTCTTAACTTTTTCATAAAAAGACCTCCCGGTGGTTATGCACTGCAAAGGCATAATCCTGTGTGACTTAATAAAAAGGCGCTAACGTTATTGTGATGAAAATGGCGACACGACGTAATGCCTTTTTATACCTTCGCCTGTTGCAATAACAACATAACGAGAATGCATTTTATCAGCAGTACGCAAACAGGATGGATAAATTTTAAGGCGCTGTATTGTTAAAAAGCAGACAAAACTGCGCAGGATTCTGGGGCAAAGCAGCGGCGAAAAACCAATAACCCTAAAACTTACAACGCACTGGGTAATTGTCGCCGCACACCGTCCTATGCTCTAAGCATGATTGTCGTATCCCATTTAGCTATGACTGGCTTCTTCAGTAATGCTTTTTTTACAGTTTTCTCTGATATGTTCAAGTTTTGAAAAAACCCTGAGAATATCCGTGGCGGATACAATACCAACCAATTTATTGTTGCTATCAATGACCGGGAGAGCGCCTATTTTATGTTCCGCCATAATCCCCGCCACGACGGAAAGCAAAGCATCCGGTGTGGTCGTAATGACACCGCGGCGCATAATATTTCGAACGCGCGTCTCAACTACTTGCAGCTCACTGGTTTTTGCTAAGCCATCAATGACATTGGAATTACTTTTTGGCCCTAACGATTTATATAAGTCGCGGTCTGAAATGATGCCAATAACCTTTCCTTTCTCAACAACTGGCAGATGGCGAATTTTTTCATAATTAATGAGAAAAAATACCCGATCTATTAAATCATTTTCTTTGACCGTAAAAACTTTGGTCGTCATTATTTCTTCAACGCGCATGTTATAAACTCCTCATTAATTAAACCTGTCTAATGGTAAGGAATATTATTTACTTTTACAAGGGTTTAATTAAATCCGCTGCAACCTGTTACAGCGCGTAATCATGATTGAATACAATCAATGGGTTTAATATTGTGTCAACGCCCCTCTGACGGCGGCAGATATTGATGCCGCTAGGTTACGGGGTGCATTTATAGGATGGTTTTTCTGTCGATGAAACCACTTTGACGTGTTAAAATTGTAGGTTGGAGTAAGGAACGAAACCCCAACAGTTGACGCGCCGAATTGTTGGGCTTCCGTACGTCAAATGCGATACAAAACCGCCATGAAAAGCGCCTCCCGCTTGAGTATAGTGTTAGGACACAATCCGCGAAACGAGAGGAAATTGCTCGGGATGACGAACTGAATCAACATGCAAATCTGGCCAATAAAGATGATGTGCTTGTGGGCGTTCGACTTGAAATAGCTGCTCTACCGATGCCTTGCCAAACCAAGGAAACTCCGAAAATGAGACAAAAAGCTCCTCTTCTTCATCGAGAAGAAGCCAAAAACCATGTTTTGAAACGCCAGATATTTCAACCTGGGAAATGTTTGTTCCAAGCATCTTGGATCTTCCTGTTTGTGTAACCTGACTAAATCCTCGACTTCCTTTAATTCTCTCGCAGATAGCCCAAAATTTTGTGCCAGTTCGATGGCGGGCTCAAGCCAGAATTTTGCTTCACCATCCGAGTGATAAACATGAACATGCATTTGCGATTCTTCTCGCGAGAAAAAGTAGCATCGATAACCTCGTTCACGAAATATAGTTGGACGCATATTATTCTAACGTAAAGCTCAGAACCGCGCCCGTCACGGAAGACGGGCGAAGCCACCGAAGCTGAAAAAACGAACCTTCAAAATTGCCATTTATGCCCTGTTGGTACGAAAAGGCGCGTCCCGCTTAAGCGTAATGTTATTAGGCAGCAATTTCAATATATTGAACGGTACTTGTTGGTAGAGGGATAGGCAAGCCATCTTCAATCATTCCTTCGATATGAAATTCAATTGCTTCACGAATTTCTCGCTCTGCTTCCTCAACTGTACAGCCAGTGGCAACACAGCCGGGCAAATCCGGGACATAAGCTGAGTAATTGTTTGCCGCTTTTTCGACAACGATTGCGTAACGCATTGGTTACTCCTTTAGTTCTGCTTGTTTAAGTATGCTATTCAAAGTTCCGAGTGCTAAATCATCGCTAAGTTTTCCAGGAACGGTTACACGACCACTTTTGATTAGGTGTTTGAACTGGCGATGACTTCCTCGCGTTGTAACAAGATACCAACCATCTTTTTTCAACATGATTAAAAAGTCATTTACTTTCATGCGCATAGAATAACAGATTACAACGGTCTTTCCAAAAAACGCCACGAAAAGGCGCGTCCCGCTTGAGCGCAATGTTATGCGTTTGCGACTTGCTCGAATAATGCATCAGTACATTTAACAATAGTCATAGAATGGTTGGTAAGACCAACCAACCCATCATCAAAGACTTCGATTGAAAACAATACCAAAGACCTAGCAAATGTTTTGTCGATTTTTTGCATAGGTATAACAAGTTTACTATTTTCACGCTGAAAATATAATGCATTCTCTCTTGTTTGAACAAAGCCACCATTTTGAGCCATGTTCATGATTCGAGTCAGTTCTTTATTGCCCAAAGCTTTTTGGAGTCGTTCTCCCATAGGAACAGTCACAGGCAGTAATACTGAGAAATGCGGATGTTGCGTAACTCCCGTGCATGAATAAGCCTGTTGCGTCTGTAAGCAACTGTACAATATGATTGATGGCCAAATCAAGATCATCAGCAGACTGAATCAGATTATCCTCAGTTCGAACTAGCTTGTTCAAAAGTTCGTATACTTCCATGCTCTTGTATTCAACTGGCGCATAACTTGGAGTTAAGCACATCCCCTCACTGAACTTTAAAAACAACAGCTTTAAGAGTGCTTAACGAATTTAAAATACATCAAAAGACACCAAGGAGGTGCTTGAACGACTCGTTATGCCACGCGACTCTGCGTATCCTTATAAACAAAAACGCCGCCAAGTTTTGTAAAACTCCGGTTTGTGTAGCGAAGCATACTGAGGTGCATCAACGTAGAGCTAAGGGGCGCGCCTGTCACGGAAGACTGGCGAAGCCACCGAAGCAGGAAAACAACAAACCTTCCAAACCGCCACGAAAAGGCGCGTCCCGCTTGAGCGTAATGTTAGGCATTTTATATTGGGATATAAAAAGCAAAAGGCCCTGCATAAATAAATATACAGAGCCTCATAAAGACACCATACTGGATTGCAATCTCCGATGTACGACGGCCACCTAGGTGGACTTAAGCGCCTGATGCTTTTGCAGAGCAGGGACATCGTTAGATTAGACCATAGTGACTAGCTTGTCAATGTGATTAATCCAAGGCCATAAATAACGCATTCTTGGATTTTTATTAAATCAATTTTATCAATAACTCTAACATCATATTCTCGTTTTCCAGAAGTATCTTTTTTGCTAAACGGTAGAAATAATCTATCGAATGACACAGTGTAGAGCATGTCGGACTTCACCCAAGCATAAGATGAATCGTAAGGTGGGGGAAGTGGGGGTGTAATGATTAACTTATGATGATATGGCTCAATTTTATTCGGGGTGGTGGTACTTAATGGGACAATAGTGCAAAGTTTCGTGCGATGTTTAAATCTTGGCGAAATGACAATAACAGGTCGGCGTTTTGTCATTTCAGGTGCGTTTAAACCTTTGAAGTCGCATATTAGAATTGTTCCTTGTTCTGGATGAAATTGAATCGGCATATTATTGAAGTGTTGATATTAGATATTTTACAATCATATCATTTCACGACTTGATGAGAACGCCTAACGTAAAGCTAAGGGGCGCGCCTGTCACGGAAGGCTGGCGAAGCCACCGAAACCGAAAAAACAACAAACCTTCAAAACCGCTACGAAAAGGCGCGTCCCGCTTGAGCGTAATGTTAGGCTTGATGAGTGATTGCAAGCATCTTTCCCGCATTGATTATTTTAATTTTTCCGACAATTCGTAAGTGATTTTTTGTACTACTTCATCGACCGGAAGGGCTTGGTAATATGCTTCCGCTCCTTTTACAACAAATGATAGGGTATGCTGTTTACGGTCAATTTCAGCGCGTGCTGAAAATCCGGCAATACTTGATTTAATAATGCCCGCTCTACTATGGTAATGACCAATTTCAATAATACCTTCATCTACATTTCGATAGGTTTCGGATGGTTGGCTATAAAACTTTAATTTTGGTAGAGCCACTTGTGCAAATGTATCGAGTATTTTTGTATTTGAAAATACTGGGTTAAAGCTTACTTCATCACTAGCCCGTGGAACAAGCCAAATATATTCAAGTACTGAACATCCTGACAAAGTTGCACCAAGCACCATAATTATTAAGATTAGTGGCATATCATTAAATAGTAGAGCCTAACGTCTGAATTAACCGGCTGGCGCGGCTTTATCGCGCCAGTCCGTGTTGAATGATGGGTTAGGCATCTCGCACGATGGGCAGAGGCAGTAGGACAATGCCAGCGCACTTCAGTCTTGCATAGGTGTCACCAGTTTCAAATGTCCAGTCGTCATCCGGCATTCTTGACTTGAGGCGCAGTTCGATGTCAAGGAGTCGCTGCTCACGCTTTGAGATGTCGGCGACTTTCCAGTGCTTCTGCAGCATCACAGCAATGTCTCTGTCCGAGTGGGTGTCGGCCTTGATCAGGCGTTTGCACTCCGTTATGAGTATCGCGCATGGAACGACATGTTCAGGATGTGGTCGTGATTCGGACAGGCTGTCCTTCGACTTGCCTGCGTAGACAAAGTTTCTCTCGGGATGCAGCACGTGCGAAAACAGCCGTGTGTGGAACCCAAGCTCGTCCTTGTTCAGTCGAAGCAGAGTTCGGAAGTGCCATACAAGGACATGGCATGTTTCCTGCACGATATCGCTTTGCTCGAAGGAGGGCTGTTCGATCATAGTGTTGTATGCCTGTAATGAGATGCCTAACGTAAAGCTAAGGGGCGCGCCTTCCACAGACGATCAACGAAGCCACCAAAGCTGAACTTATTACAAACCTTCAAGACTACCACGAAAAGGCGCGTCCCGCTTGAGCGTAATGTTAGGCTTTATATTACGAGTATAAATGATGGGCAGAAAAGCGCTGCTCACCTACCTAATCACCGTATTCTTTTTGATTTAAAAAACGTAAGAAGCGATTAATTGCGCCAGTAATT
>JAPLRW010000145.1 GCA_026398935.1 Methylococcales bacterium | reverse complement strand
TGAAAAAGGCAGCCTTGGCGGTCATGGCTACAGTACGGAAGAGATTAGGCAAACGATTGATGACGCAACCAGCGTTATTTTGATGATTGAAAATGCGAATAATCAAATCCGTAATACTGAATTTAACCAACGTATTGACCGGATTTGTGACACCGCCAGAACAATATTGCTAGAGATTGAAGCCAATCCTGCCGCTATTCGCCGCTCGCGCAAATTTTTGTTAGTGTATCTGGAAGGCGCGAGCAAGGTGACGACCGGCTACGCCAGTACGCATCAACAAGCGGCTTTAAGTGCTGATTTGGAGCAAAATTTTCGGAATGTGCTGGACAGTATTGAAACAGTTTTTAAAGAGCAAAAAGAAAAGCTGTTGGAAGAAGATGTATTTGATTTGGATGTGCAGATGGAAGTATTGGCTACACAGCTTAAAAACGAAGGCGTTGTTTAATAAACACTCAACCAGACGAGGAACAGAGCATGAATGAAGAAAATTCGACTACCGCTGTAACGCTTGACGCTGTACCAGTAGCAAACCCTATTGCACCTGTCGATCAGCCTCCTTCATTGGATACGGCGTTAGCCAGCGTACAAACCTCGGCGAATGCGCCAGCACTGACCGTTGATCAGGTCAAAATTGGCCAGTTGCTGACTGAGATCAATATTGCAGATACAAAATCCATTATGTTTTTTGGTAGCAAAGCGCAGGAACAGCTAACGACTATTTCAGACAAAATGCTGGACGGTGTCAAAAATAAAGACATGGGTTCGGCAGGTAATGATTTAAGTGAAATGGTGGCAACCCTGCGAGGCTTTGATGTTGATGATCTTGACCCAAATCAAAAGCCCGGTTTTTTTGATCGTTTGCTGGGTAAGGCAAAGCCCGTCGTAAAATTTTTGCAACAGTATGAAGATGTGCGTAAACAGATTGATGGCATAACCGATAAGCTTGAAATGCATAAGACCACGTTACTGACGGATATTACTGCGCTCGACAGGCTTTATGCGGCGAACCTTGATTACTTTCATAGTTTGGAGCATTACATTGCTGCGGGTGAGGAAAAACTCAAAGAGCTGGATAACGATACTATTCCTGAAAAAGCCAAACAAGCCGAAGGCACTGACGCCATTTTGGCGACACAAGAATTACGGGATTTGCGTTCGGCGCGCGATGATTTAGATCGACGTGTGCATGATTTACGATTAACCCGTCAAGTTGCCATGCAAAGTTTGCCGGGCATTCGCTTGGTACAGGAAAACGATAAAGGCTTGGTGAATAAAATTAATTCAACCATTGTGAATACGGTTCCTTTGTGGCGGCAACAATTGGCCACAGCGGTAACCATTTACCGTTCGTCGCAAGCCGCCGATACCGTAAAAGCGGCAACTGATTTAACCAATGAATTATTGAAAAGCAATGCGGAAACGTTAAAACAAGCCAATGCGGAAACACGGAAACAAATTGAACGCGGCGTGTTTGACATCGAAACCATTAAATCGGCGAATCAGCTGTTAATTGCGACGATTGAAGAAAGCTTAGAGATTGCGGATGCGGGTAAAAAAGCCCGTTCCGAAGCGGTCACGCAGTTACAGGAATGCGAAGCGGCGTTGCGTAAAACCTTAGCGACGGCGACGGCTAAAAACGCTACCACCCAAAATAATGCCTAATCAGGAGTATAGCAATGGGTTTATTTGACAAGATTTTAGGCGAATTTGTTGATGTTATTGAATGGACAGATGATTCCAATGACACTATGGTTTATCGGTTTGAGCGCTACGGTAATGAAATAAAATACGGTGCAATGCTGACGGTTAGGGAATCGCAAGTGGCGATTCTGGTGAATGAGGGACGCATTGCGGATATATTCGAACCGGGTCTGTATAAGTTAGAAACTAACAATATGCCGATTATGACCACCTTGGAAAGTTGGACGCATGGCTTTAACAGTCCCTTTAAAGCGGAGGTGTATTTTTTCAATATGCGCCGTTTTACGGATTTAAAATGGGGCACTAAAAATCCGATCATGTTACGGGATAAAGAATTTACGGCGGTGCGTTTGCGTGCATTTGGCTCGTATTCCATGAAAATAAAAGATCCTACGCTGTTCAGTAAAGAAATTGTCGGTACTAACGGGCATTTTCGTACGGGAGAGATCAGTGATCAATTGCGTAATCTAATCACCTCGCGTTTTAGCTCCATTTTGGGTGAGTCGGGTATTCCTGTATTGGATTTAGCGGGTAATTATGATGACTTAAGTACATTCATCAGCGCAAAAATAACCCCGGAATTTCTTGAATACGGTTTGGAGTTAAGCAATCTGTTGGTTGAAAACATTTCCTTACCAGAGGAAGTGGAAAAAGCACTGGATAAACGCACCAGCATGGGGATCGTTGGTAATCTCAATGATTACATGCGCTTTCAAGCTGCCGAATCGATGCAGAATTCATCGGGGCTTGCGTCGGCGGGTGTTGAAATGGGCATGGGCTTTTCCATGGCGAATGAATTAAGCAAAAGCTTTAATGCCAGTAATACGCAAGTGCCTAATGGGCCGCCGCCGATACCTCAACCATTGCAGTTTTATGTCGCCATCAATGGTCAAAAAACCGGGCCGTTTGATCTTGAAACACTTAAACAAAAAATTCAAAATGCTGAAGTGAGCCGCGCCACGTTAATTTGGCATCAGCCGTTAGTCGATTGGATTACCGCAGAAAAAGTTGCGGCACTTGTTGATATATTTCCTATGCTGCCACCACCGCTTCCG
>JAPLRW010000282.1:34263-37049 GCA_026398935.1 Methylococcales bacterium | reverse complement strand
ATCAATGACGATTTTGCCAGAGGCTTTATCAAAGCGACTCAACTGTGTTGAATACCCAAAGTGGCTGTATGAAAAGCGTGGCAAGGTATGATTACCGTCGAGCGTGTAAGTTTCGGAAGCGGCCAGTGCTGCGCTAGAGAGAGTGCTTGCTAACGTAATAAAAAGCATGTGTTTCATGGGAATACTCCTGGATTAATAGTAATGTGCGTTATTGACGATTAGGTGTTTAAGCGGCTAATTCAAGCAGCCGAGAAGTGGCTTTTGCAAGGGCGATATCCTTACTGTCCGCGCCCTTACTACGTCCTTCGGCATAGATGAAGCAATCAGTTTTTCATGAGTGATCCTCATCAGTGAACGTGATGCTATTAAACACCTTAATGAATAGATAAAAAAGTATAATATACTGCTAATAACAATCTATTATTTAGATAGGTAAGCATCGTGCCGCATATAACATTAGAGCAATGGCAATCGTTGATTATGGTCGTAGACGCTGGCGGCTATGCCCAAGCCGCTGAAAAACTGTGTAAAAGCCAGTCGGCTATTACCTATGCGGTAAAAAAAATAGAATCTCTATTAGGCGTCAAAGCCTTCGAAATTCAAGGCCGTAAAGCAATCCTCACGCCCACGGGACAGATGCTATATCGGCGGGCGTTAGCATTGCTTGACGAAGCCAATGGTCTGGAACGAGCAGCACACCGATTATCAGCCGGATGGGAACCGGTTATCACTATTGCCGCTGAAGTCCTATTTCCTTCGCAGCTATTACTCCATTGTTTAGATCGCTTTGGGCTGGAAAGTCCACATACCCGTATTGAATTGATTGAGTCGGTGCTGGGTGGTACGTCAGATGCTCTGCTGAACGGTGATGTAGATTTAGCCATTTCACCGCAACTACCACCCGGATTTTTAGGGGATCTATTGATGCGGATACATGTGCAGGCCGTCGCGCATACCGACCATCCCTTACATCAACTCGGCAGGGAGTTAAGCTACTTAGATCTGGAAGCCTATCGCCACATAGTCGTGCGGGATTCAGGCAGCAAACGTGACCAAAAAACCGTCACCGTCGACGTTAATCAACGCTGGACAGTAGGGCATGTTGCCACCTCAATACAAGCCGTTGTTAAGGGCTATGGCTTTGCGTGGTTGCCTGTACAGCATATAGGCGAAGAATTACGGACGGGCGCACTAAAACCCTTACCCTTAAAGGAAGGCAGTGTACGTGAAGTACCCCTCTACCTGATTATGGCCGATCCTGATTTTGCAGGTTCCGGCGTTAGACGCTTAACCGAGATTATCAGAGAATCGGTATTACCTTAAAAAACAACGCCTTATTACCGGAATACGTCATATTACCTATCGTAATTATACTAATAGTAAAATCAGAAAAAACCCCTGATACTGTTGAGTATTCAGCAAACGAAGTGCGCAAGTGATCATTTAGCGCATGCTGCTATTCCGACGGACATTACTACAAGGTATCAAAATGAAACTATTATTAAAAACACTTGTTGCAACGGCATTGCTCGCGAGTGTGGTGTTAAATAATGCCGCAGCAGACGTCAAATATGTCAACTTGAGCGCTCTGGCTAACCATGATGGCCAAGAAAAACTGGGGAAAAGTTACAATAATCTACCTCGCGAACAGGTACTTTCTTCCGCAAAAAACGCGACGCCTTTTGTTATCCATCAGAATGCGAATAAAAAGATTTTTGTATTGACGAGCGGCAGCTACATTCCCAATATGCCTGATACCGTTAATATTCCGCTGAACGATTATGCCAGTAAAATTCATTTCTTTGGACATATCCACTTTGAAACGCCTAATAACCGAATCCTTGGTAAATACAGCATTAATTTTGAAGATGCCAGCAGCATCGATGTTTTATTAGATAACGACTCCTCTTCGTCGCAATGGAATATCGACGACCACTGTTGCAACTGGCGCGCAAAAGATTTAACCAAAGCCTCATTAGCTTGGGAAGATGCCAGTCAATCCGAAAAACGCACACTTATTCGTGAATTTGTTTGGCAAAACCCTGCACCCAGTAAAAAAATTGCGTCTATTGATTTTGTATCCTTTAAAACGACTGCGAATCCGGTATTGGCTGCTATTACTTATTACACACCCGATGGTACGCAGCCCAGCAATTGCGAAACACCAACGGTCAAATCAAACCTTGATATTCATATCCCCACCGCAACCTATCAAAGCGGCCTTGGCAACATAAAGTTATGGGCGGATTTGGAATATGCGGGACAAAATGCGAGTGGACAACTGCTATGGCGTTTAAAAGATTTTAGCCAAATTAATTAAAGCCTTAACTGAAAAAATTTACACCTATTTATTCGCTTTACTTTTGACTGATAGCCTTGTAAATTAAAATACGCCCTTGATCATACAAGGGATTTTGCAGTAATAACCCGCTAAAAAGGATAATTATATGAACATGAAATTAACCGGATTATTCGTTGGTATCGCCCTCAGCTTAGGTTCTTTTTCTACCTATGCGGCAGAAAGCCACATTACGCAAGCCATCGCCCATGCCGAAGCGGCCACTAAAGCGGCGGATGGGAAAGCAATCGCCGAGCATGCAGAGGCCTCTAAAACACACGCAAAAGTGGCTGATGAACACTTGGATGCAGGTGTAAAAAGCTTGGATAGCGCCATCGAACATGGAAAGCTGGGGCATTCCGACGTCGCTAAAAAAGCCGCAGAGGAAGCCTTGGTTCACCTAAAAGCAGCACAATAAATAATCGTCAATTTTAGACTAATGGGAAAC
>JAPLRW010000282.1:0-34235 GCA_026398935.1 Methylococcales bacterium | reverse complement strand
ACAGGAGAATGGACATGAAACACATTCGATTTATCGTACGTAGCTTCAAAACAATGTCACTCATACTGGTTTTATTGGGTCAGTATTCAAACGTGAATGCTAAGGATAAAGACTGCTGGGTTGATCTTTTTGACGGCGCGCAGTACACCGGTAAACACACGCAACTTGAAGGCCCCATCCAGTTGGCAAAATTAGCTCAGGTAAACGGTGAAAATTGGGACTCGCGCATTAGCAGTATGAAAGTCGGCCCTAAAGCAACTATCACGGTTTTTGATCATGTTGATTTCGTATTGACCGCAACCGAAATGGCTAAATCTCCGGGTTTAATGCGTTCCTGGGGAATTACAGAGAAAGACATTAAAGAAGAGTCCGAACTTATTTTTAAAGCTAACGCAAAAATACATGACCTGAGTGACTTCAATTTCCATCAAAAAATCAAATCCTTGAAAATTGATTGCAATTAGGACATCACTTCAGAAAATATTCTTTTCTAAAATAAAATAGATGAAAAGTCGCCGTAGAGCCGGAGTGACTAAAAAAGAGTATTAAAAGACGACGTTCGGGTAATGAAAACATCATTACCCGGCACTCGATAAACGAAAATAACCAGGGAATTTAAAAACCTGTACGCTCACAGAAGCACCGTAATATCGAGCATAAACAGCATGCCCCATCTAGCGGAAGCGTCCCTACCAATCAATACAGGTTTTTTTGTAGCGTTTGACGTTGCCGAAAGAGAATGCCGTTATGGAACTGCATTTTGTTAACCGTAGCGAAGTTGGGAGAAGATTATGCATGAACATCTAAAATCAGTCAGTGCTTTCCATGTAGCCTTGGCATTTCCACACACTGCACCAGACAGTAATCGGCGCTTATCAGATATGGAGATTGTTAACTATCAAGCGTTGCTTATGGAGGCTGGCGCCGATGTGTTAACCGCTATTAAAGCGGGAGAAATGGTTGAAATATTAGCTGGACTGGTCAATCTTGCTTATGTGGCTTTAGCGGCAGTTGCTCGGCAAGGAGCCGAGGTTATTGATAAGCCCGTTGCTTGGCAACAGGATGGCTATGTGCTGTCCGTCATGAAGATTATATCCGACAACATTAATCACTGTACTTCTGGACATTCAGACAACTACTCAGCGGTTTATTGCTTATGTATCCATCTCACACGGGGTTTTGTAAATGCCGATTTCGACAAGGCTTTTCAAATGATTCACGCAAATACTATTTCCCGTGTAACAACGAGCGGCGAATCCCTCTATAGTGACGCTGAGCATTTTCGTCAATTAAAGCTGCAAAAAACACCCGATTTAAGTGAGTGCCTTTACGAATAAATCCATCCAGACAGCCCTTTTTAATTGGCGAATTCATATAATAAAGTGCAACACCTCGGAAGTGAGTTAGATGGTATAGTTTCCATCGAAAAAAAGAAAAAGAAGACAATGAAAAATTACAGATACCTATTATTAGTTTCTTCGCTATAGCTATACACTTTCAGGTAATTAATTTCCATGCACAATATAATCAAGACACTGATTATATTGTGCATTTAATTCTTAAAAATGGAAGTTATTTATCTGAGAATCTATATGAGCGTAATTATGCTTTTAATATTAGAATATAATAATAACAATACCATAGTTGCGTATGTTAGGTATTTTGTAGGCATCTAAACGATTGCGGTTACGTTCATACTGCTCTTGGTGTATTTCATATTCGCGCCGTAAAACACTTAGGGTTAAAGCATCCTCGCCTATATAGCTTGGCGATTAAATAAGCGCATTTGGCATCATGTAAACTGGACACGTTATCATAAAGTGCCTGTGCATGAAGCGCCTGTTTGGGGTACGACAACGATTCCTTCATTTTCAGGCCACAAGCAATAATTTCTGCCTCCATTTAGTGTTCAAATAAAGGAACGTTATTTTGGTACTAAACCTTATGGCTCGAAAATGAAGGAATCGTTGTCGTATCCGAGTTACGGTCAATAAAATTAACTTGAAAACCCTATCGTGGAGAAGTCACATCACGTATGTTGATTAGCCACCAACTATGTAAAGTTAATTCCCCTTGCTGCACTCCAATAGAAATTTAGAAATTATCTGCGGCGTAAGCGCTAGCTAATTCGGTGATTCTAGTGAACATTGAACGGTCATGCTTGCCGTTGGAATAGGCCGCTCCCCATGCGTTAGCATGTTGGTAGAACGAAGGCGCAGCGATTACATTTTTACTTGTTGCATCAATATAGGATACTTTAAGAATAACAGCTGAGCTCCCAGCAAGAACGCCTCCCCAAAGCCTTGCTGCTCCGCTTACAGCTTTCATTTTTTCGATATGTGGTTCAATGATTAGTGTTTTTCCTGGTTTAGAAGGATCATAAGCTTTAAATTCACTAAGATTTTGGAATACTGGTAGCATATGTTTAAATAACTCTTCCTCTATTGTGATTACAGCTTTTTTATTATCGTTAGAATCCTTAAACTCAGTTGCTATTGTGAGAGGTTTAATAAATACGTACTTATACTCAGAAAATTTCATAGAAGACTTTTGATTAGGCGGAACCTCTTCTGGAGTTATATTTGTAGTAGCACAACCGCTTAGAATTAACAGCGTTATTAGTGTAGTAACTTTTAATAAATTCATAATCTTAAAATTTCAAGGAAAGGTAATGTCATATCATAAACTAACATGGGGTTTTATAATTATTTATCTTGGCATTCTCTGTGGTTGTTCTGCTACGCTTTTATCCTATAACCCAACGGTTAATATGGATATTCTTGACGCTATGCAATCAATAAAAGAAAAAATACTAACACAACCTGACGGAAGATCGCCTTCTCAAGCCTATATTACCGAAAGTTTTATTAAACTTAGCGGAAATTTTGAAGGCGAAAAAAGCCTTACCGACAAATCTTATACCCTTATTCGTTTTAATACGATTACTAATTTAACATTACATAATAAAAACGAATGGTTTCTTGTGTCACTTGTCAAGAAAGGCGATGGCTTTAACAGATTATTATTTAGGTATTTTACTAAAAATGAAGATACTGCAAAAAAATTTATGAATAATATTTATTCAATGATGGAGCATAAACCAAATCCTTACAAACCGATTAGCATAGAAAATCAAGTAGAAATTAAAAAATCATATCCATTTACAAAAGAAGATGTAAACCATGGACAATCGCCAGAAGTAAACATTACGACACCTCCTGTTAAAGATAAAAACCCGAACGACATTAACGACATCTCAGATAAACTTAAAGAGCTAAAGAATTTGAAAGACTTAGGAATATTAACTAATAGCGAGTATGAAAGTAAAAGAAAGATATTGGCTGACAGGCTTTAAAAACGTAATACATACAGCCTAAGTGTAAATTCACAAATAACTTTCACAATACGCTATGTATTTATTTTTATGGGAAATACACTGGCACTTAAAGTTAATAACTAACGGATGCTTAACAAGAACAATCGCGCCAACAGAGCTAATCTATTTATAGATTTATAATATTCAACTAATAAGTGCAACCGATAATTATTGTATTCGAAGAATGTTAGCCAATATAGCATAAGCTTTTCAATGCAGCCAATGAAAATAGAACGTATTAATAGCTAAACTAAAAGGCGTATTTTATGTCACCAATAATAAAAAAATTAAACTATATTTTTATAATAGTTTTAATTCAACTTACAGGCTGTGCTGATGTGAGATTAGTACAGCAACAAATTTTACAACTAAAAAATCAGCCGCCAAAGTGTTTTTCACAGATAGAATGTAATGCTATGATGGAAGCCGCTCAAGTATGGCTAAGTAACAATTCTTTATTGAAAATTCAGACCGCAACATCTGCAATCATACAAACGTATAGTGATATTAATAGCCATTGTTACCCATCAAGCTATATTGTTGAGAAAGTTCCAATACGAACTAATGAGTGGAAAATAACATTAGACTCATCCTGTGAAGGTAGCGATTACATTAAAGAACTAAATAGCTTTAACAGCTTTATTAGCATCACACTTGATTCAAAATATGGAAACACTGAAAATCCTAATGAAAAAGTTATTACACTTGAAAAAGATATTAAATCAAATATACATATTAAAAACAAAGACAATATTCCTGATCAGCTTAAGAAACTTAAAGAATTAAAGGACGCTGATTTATTAACTAATAGTGAGTATGAAAGTAAAAGAAAGGTATTAATTGATAAACTTTAAACATCAGACTAGTAACTACTTGAATGTTATTCACTTAAATAATATTAATTTTTTATATTCAATTATTTCTTATTTATAATCAGTTCTACACCAGCTATAAAGTACTTTACACGCCCTTGAAAACCATTCTAAAATATATAAATATGAATAATTTAGTTTTTATAAAAAAAGTATAAATAAAATACATTATGTTCTATAAAAATCAATATTTTATACTAAAAAAACGGCATTAAAAAATACAGATAGTTCTGGCCTACCTATAAAAGCGCGAGTGCCGTTTCTCAATTTTATGAAGTTAAATTGTAGTAATATTTGTGGATAATGAATAGTGTTTAACCTTAAAGAACAAACAATACGGGAATATTCAAAAATTTCAGAAATTCCATTAAACCAAGTTTTGAAGGTTTTGGAAAACTCGGGTCATAAGTGTAATGCCAATGATTTTGTTGATCCTAATATGCGAAGACAGTTGTCTGTATTTTTTAGAAAAACAAAAATACCAAAAACACCAAAAAAAACCGAAGAGGAAAAAGCAATATTAAAAGAGAAAAAAGAAATATTAAAAAATGCAATTGAAATTGAAAAAATAAGATTAGAAAAAGCCATACAATATAGAAAGAAAAAAAACATTGCTATATCGGAACAAATAGAAAGTGAATTAATCGCTTCCTTCGAGGATACCAAGCCAAATATTATAAAAGTAAGTAAAATTATCGACTTATGTAGTGAGCTAATTCCAGCCGCCATAGCCGAAAGGATTCGAGTTGAATATAATTATCAGGCGTTTTATAGAGATGCTGATGATCAATTACTATCTGAAATATTTTTGAACAACTTTTATGACAGATGGGAATGTTACATCGTTGCCAATAAAGAATATTGTGCATATACTGGAGAACGATATAATTCGCATTCTTATATAAATAAGAATGATGCAGAAAATCTACGTTTATCATTAAAAATTACAAACCTTAACCTGAGAAGACATAGTTTTTTTAAAATACCGAAATGGATAATTGATGATCACAAATTACCATGTATTATGGCTAATGGTAATAGTACTTTTTATTATTTAAATGGGGATATTAATTGTAATCGGAATACGTTCCGTCTATGTGAAGAAATAAAGCTTAAGAAAAAATCAAAGTCTTATTCCAGTGCCTTAGTGGTAATTATTTGTTCATTTCTTAACTTTCTATTTGTGGATACAGATTTTAAGCATGACGAGTTTATTGGTGATCTGTTAATTGAAATGGGTGCCATAGACAGTGCTTTAAAACTTTATAATATTGATGAAAGAATTTTTAATAGTTCAAACAGCTTAAGTTTATTAGCTGAGAAGGCCGTTCAATTCGGAAAATTGGATGAAGCCAATCAATTAATCGCAAAACTGATTGGACAGGAACCCTATCACCCAGCCATTTCAAACCTTCAAGCTGAAATTAAGCGACTTGAGCAACGACATCAATTAAAAACAAACTTCTCAATTGATTTTTCCGAAATGAATGAATTATCCGGCGTAGCGTTTGAAAATTTGCTTCTGGATAAATTTGTTTCACTGGGATTTAAAGCTGAATCTACACCAAAGTCGGGAGATTTTGGTGCCGATTTGATTGTCGAAAATAACGAAGGCACCAGAATTATTGTGCAATGCAAGCGTTTCAAATCAAAAGTCAATCTACAAGCCGTACAAGAAGTTGTTGGAGCAATGGGGCATTATGCTGGTGATATGGGTATAGTCATTACTAATAATTCATTTCTTAATAGCGCGGTTAAACTGGCTGAATCTCATGATATTGAGTTATGGGATGGTGATAAGTTGGTTAGTTTTTTAGCGGGTGATTTGTCATTTTCGGAAGTAATGGGTACTGTTGAATAGTTTTAATGGTTTTTTGAATGGAATGCATAGGGGGGAAATATGAATCCTAAAATTTGGAAACAATCTATCGGAAAAAACTCATGCCCAAAATGGCCTTGCCCCATCTGTCAAATCGGAACTCTAAGCTTGGTAAAGGATTCGCTTATTTATCGTGAGACAATTGAGTCTAAAAGAAAAGGTAGACTCAGTGATGATCTATTTGACCATTGTGATACTACTACTTATGCCTTTACCGCTTGGGCAGAATGTAAGCAATCCAAATGTAAACAACTCTTTTCAATTTCCGGAAAAGGTGATTTGAAACCAGTACAAGATTATGAAGGTGGAATCGAATTTGAGAAGTATTTCTTCCCACTGGTTTGTTTCCCGATGCCTGATATGATTAATTTTCCAGCAAAATGCCCTCAGAAAGTGGAAGAAGAGTTAAGGGCGGCTTTCGCGGTTTTTTGGTTAGACCACAATGCTTGTGCCAACAAAATCAGGGTTGCATTGGAAAATCTCATGGATCACATTGGCGTTCATGCTCCTAATCTTCATCAACGTCTGGAGATTTTTGCTAAAGAAAATTTAACAATGACGGATAAGTTGATGGCGCTGAAATGGCTTGGAAATTCTGGAACACATGGGGAAAAAGTAACTAAAGACGATCTTCTAAGCGCACTTGAAATTTTTGAGCATGTCCTTATTGAACTAATCGATAAGCGATCAGACAGCATCAATGAAAAGACTCAGAAGCTTACTGAAAAATATGGCTGTCGGTAGGTAAGGATTTATTCATAGGCCGAAGTGAGGTAGTATAAATAATTGTTTAGCTTGAGCAATCATTACTAAACCTGCCGTTCCTCCGACAACAGACCAAGAGCGCAGGCACCAACATCCCGTATATTGGGCATTTTGTAGGTTGGCGCTGACGTAGAGAAGCCCAACCGCGCTGATTTAAGTTTAGCGCCTTTACGAATAAACCTATCGAGACAACCATTTTGAGTCCCCTAAAACTCAAACGCATTACTCAAATCACCCGCATTAGCACGCACACCCGGCAATGGCTCAAGTCCAAAGCGTTGCGTTATAAATTTCAGTATGGAGGTTGTGTCGTAATAGCGGTGATCGACATAGTGTTTTTTGGCAAACGGGGAAATCATTAGTGTCGGGATACGATTACCAGGCCCCCAACGATCCCCTTTAGGCGGTGCGACGTGATCCCAGTAACCGCCATTTTCATCGTAGGTCACAATGATGGCCATGTGCGGCCACTGCGGGCTTTTTTGCAACGCTGCCACGACATCGGCAATGTGTGCATCGCCGGACATAACATCGGTATAGCCGGAATGCTGGTTTAAATTACCCTGTGGTTTATAAAATACCACGGCGGGTAATGTGCCTGCGGTCATATCACGTTGTAAATCAGTATAGTCTTTCAGGTGCGCCGCTCGCTCTGCAGCACCTTCTTGAGTACTGGGATCAAAGCGCGAAAAATAATTAAACGGCTGGTGATGTGTCTGGAAATTAGGTGCGCCTTTATTGCCAATGGCGCTACGTGAACGTAAAGCCTCATTCCAAGCCCCCGCATACCACGTCCAGCTAATGTTTTTTGCGCTTAAGGTATCACCAATAGTATTAACCTTAGAGGAATCTTGTGCAGGTAACGGGTTTTCAGTCAGATCAGCAAGACGGCTGTCACCGTTAGCAGGCGGAGAAATGTTACTGGGTTGATAAGGCGGCTGCATGGTGTTGACCGCATAGCCATCGGGCGTCACACTTTTATCGCTAACATACAGTGGCTCACCGTCTACAGCGCTGGATGGTGAATGTTTAGCCACCAGCAGTCTAACGCCACTGCTGTCTACACGACTGATGCTGCCGCTTGGTGCATTGGCAAACGTTGGCGCACAGGCACACACCAGCCAAAAATGGTTAAAAAAAGACCCTCCAAAAGCACCCATAAAGAAGTTATCTGCCAAGGTATATTGTTGTGCCAATTGCCACATGCGCATTGAGGAGCCATCGTAATACCCCATCGACAAACCGCCCGCATCCGACCAAGCGGCAAACGCGTTGTTTTTACCGTCATTAATCTGCATTTGGTTGGTGTAAAAACGGTGGACTAAATCCGGCGTTGCCGTATTTAGCGGTAGACCACCCGGTAAGCCGCCCGGAGGCGCGTCAATACGGAAAGGAGCGTTGGGTAATGTGGCAACAAACGCTAAGGTGTCAGCAGCAGCGCCTTTAGTATTCCATACCGCAGGAAGTTTAGCCAAGGGCGTGCGGCCATCTCGGTCGACTTGTTGGTAACGTTTTACATCGGTGCGACTGCCATCGGCCTGTTTAAGAATGCCATTTGCACCGGGGAAAAGCCCGTAAAGGTTATCAAAGCTACGATTTTCGGCGTAAATAACCACGATGGTTTCAATTTGCTGCAAAGACGCTAACGGCTTATCTGCAACAACAGCACAACCCGTTAACGCGCCAATCACCCCTATTGTCAAAACGGTCAGTGTCAATACGTGTGGCTTCATAGCGCCATCCTTTGTTCATCGTAGAAAATACTGAGTGGCAAGCTATGCCCTTTGCTGCATAAGGCGCAATTTTTAGCCGGGCGGCCAATCAAGTTGTCGACCACCCAATAAATGCACATGCAGATGATAGACGGCCTGACCGCCATCGCTATTACAGTTAATCACCGTCCGATACCCCGCTTCGGCCAACCCTTCAGCATAGGCCAAGTCAGTGACGGTTTGTAGCAATTTCCCGGCAAGTTGCAGGTCATCCAAGTCATTCAGCGTGGCGATATGGCGTTTTGGAATAATCAGGATATGCACGGGCGCTTGCGGACTACTATCCCGAAAAGCTAATATCTGCTCGTCTTCATAGACAATATCCGGCTTAATACTTCCGGCAACCATTTTGCAAAATAAGCAATCATGCATAACTTCCTCCTTAATCCAAATTTTTACGACCCATAAATGCCTGAGACAATGTGCCGCTGTCAATAAACTCCAGCTCGCCGCCAATGGGAACACCTTGGGCGATTCGGCTGGCTTGTAGCTGATATTTTTTAGCTAAATGACTAATATAATACGCCGTGGCCTCGCCTTCAACGGTAGAGTTGGTCGCTAAAATAATTTCTTTAATGCTGCCTGTGGCAAAGCGCTGTTCGAGTAAGTCCAAGCCTAACTCATCCGGCCCAATGCCATCCAGTGGTGATAATCGGCCATGCAAAATAAAATAAACGCCTTTAAAAAAAGCCGCCTGCTCCACGACCCACGCATCCGAGGGTGTTTCTACCACACATAATAAGGATTGATCACGGCTGCTGCTGGCGCAAATTTCACACACGGTTAGTTCGGTTAAAGTACGGCAATGTTGGCAATGCTGTATTTTTTCCAAGGCTGTCAGTAAGGTGTTACTCAGACGTTGCGCTCCTTGCCGATCACGTTGCAATAAATAAAAAGCCATGCGTTGTGCCGACTTAGGCCCCACGCCGGGTAGGCAACATAATGTTTGAATTAATTGACCGAGCAAGCCTTTGTTGAGCATATTAAAACGGCATTTGGAACCCAGGAGGGAGCGGCATACCGGCCGTCAAACTGGACATTTTTTCTTTTTTCATTTTGGCGACTTTATGTACGGCGTCGTTAAATGCTGCCGCAATTAAATCTTCCAGCATATCGCGATCATCGCCGAGCAATGAATCATCAATGGATACTTTTCTAACTTCACGTTTACCAGTCATAACAATTTTTACCAAGCCGCCGCCCGATTCACCGTGTATTTCAAGCATACTCAGCTCTTCTTGCGCTTTTTTTAGGTCTTCCTGCATTTTTTGAGCTTGTTGCATTAGATTGCCCAAGGCATTTTTCATATTACTCTCCAGTGTGGTTATAAGGGTTCGATCGTGCCAGGCATAATCCGTGCATCAAAATGTTCTTTTAAAGCCAGTACATTTTCGTCGTTATTAATAGACTCTGCAGCAGCTTGCTGCTTATCGGCCAGCACCTTGACTATCACGGTAGCGGGCGTTTCTAAAGCAGCACTAGCTACTTTAATCAGCAATTTTAAAGGTTTACCCCTAAATGTTTGCAACGCTTGCTGCAGCTTGCTCTCTGGCACTCCCCCACATAAATGCTGGTGCCCCACATCAACAATCAAGGTACAGCTATTATCGTCGATATTTTCCAGGATGCAATTATTGGCTAATTGCCGGGTCATGCCCTCAAGCTTCATGGCATGAATGATAGTCGTCCAGTCATTCGTCACCACATCACCCGACGTGGCGTTAAGCGGCTTAGAAGTAACAACGCTAGTGGCTTCTGCCTTAGTCACTAAAGGCGCATTATTGCTTACTGCGTCCGATGGCGCGGCCTTAACTAACGGTTGACGTTGAATACTTTGGGTGGGGACAGCAGCGTTTGACGTAGCAGGTATTTGATCAGACACTGGTCTAAAGGTCAGCATGCGCAACAGAATCATTTCAAATCCTGCTTGCGGATCAGGTGCCAGCGCTAAATCTCGCTGTCCGATTAACGCAATTTGGTAATATAACTGTACATCTTCAGGCGATAAGAGCGTAGCAAGCGCAATAATCGCTTCAGGGTCAAATTCCTGCTCTAAGCTGATTGGCGCTACTTGATATAAAGCAACGCGATGCAGTATATGTAAAATTTCCTGCACAACACTGGTAAAATCTGGGCTTAAATGCGCAATTTCAGCAACAAGCGTTAGTACGGCATTCGCATCATTATCGGCTAGTGCGCGTAAAATATCGGTTACAGGTTGCTGTGCAACCGTACCCAACATAGCAAGTACATCCACATGATTAACGAGACCACTACCGAAAACAATGGCTTGATCCAGCAAACTGAGTCCATCGCGCATACTACCGTCTGCTGCACGCGCAATGAGTGTCAGCGCGGGTAGCTCATACGCAATTTGTTCTTGCTGTAGGATAAATTCCATTTGTGCGCTGATTTGCACGGGCGATAAGCGTTTCAGATTAAATTGCAGACAGCGGGATAGCACGGTCACCGGAATCTTATGCGGATCGGTGGTGGCTAAGAGAAATTTAACGTGCGCAGGCGGCTCTTCCAGAGTTTTAAGTAAGGCATTAAAACTGTGCCCTGAAAGCATGTGTACTTCATCGATTAGATAAACTTTATAGCGACCACGGTTCGGCGCATATTGTGCGTTATCCAGTAAATCACGGGTATCTTCGACTTTAGTACGGGAGGCGGCATCTACTTCAATCAGATCAAGAAAGCAGCCATTATCCACCGCAACACAAATATCGCATTGCCCACAGGGATTAAAATCTTGTAGATTTTCACAGTTAATCGCTTTCGCGAGGATGCGGGCAATGGTAGTTTTACCTACCCCACGCGTACCTGTAAATAAATAAGCGTGATGAAGCCGTTCATGTTGCAATGCGTGCGTTAATGATTGCACAACATGCGCTTGACCAACTATTTCCGTGAAATTATGCGGACGCCATTTTCGAGCAAGAACCTGGTAAGCCATGAGAGACTAAAGGTAGAGAAGAGAGAGATGGTGGAGTCTGTGCCAGCCACATCCCGGCACACGAATCCCCTACTACCGTTGCTCCCTTCCGGGCCTGGCGGGGTTCGCAGGGTATCGTTGCGAGAGGACAGACACAGCCTCCATTACGCTTTAGCAGCCCTCACTAAAGATTCATCATTATCTATGAATTAAGCGCATCATGCAACCAAAAAATTATTTTTCTTAGCTTATATTACCGTTAAGCCACATTGAGTACCCACTAATGCAGCATAAACAAGAACATTAAGGCAAATGCACCTTCCAATACATTCCACCCAACCGAGGGCTTTTCAAACCCTGTAACTGCCCGCCCAATAAATTAATCAGCTCATACACAACCGCCATACCAATACCGTGCCCATGGATATTTTCATCAGCACGCACCCCTCGCCCCAAAATGGCGTTTAATTTATCAGCCAGAATACCGGGACCATCGTCTTCTATATGCAGTATTAAACTGGAACCCACCGCGCGATGGGCATTATTCAAACTGACGGCAATGCGGCGATTACACCATTTACAGGCGTTATCCAACAAATTGCCTACAATTTCATACACATCACCTTCTTCACAGTAAACCCAGCACTGTTCAGGCAAATCCAATTCAAACTGGATATTTTTATCGCTATATACTTTATTAAGCGAAGCAATAATTTTATGGGTAATTTCTACCAGATCCACTTTAGCGGATATTTTTTTCCCACCTTTAATTGCTGCTCGTTGCAACTGGTATTCCACAATTTCATTCATGCGGCTAATTTGATCTTCCATAATAGGACGATTTGATCCTGCGGTGGCAACACACCCCCGCAATATCGCTAAAGGTGTTTTTAAACTGTGCGCCAAATCCGCCAATGTATTGCGATAACGCTCAAGATGCGCCCGTTCACTGTTAATGAGAATATTCAAATTACCGGCCAAGCCGTGCAGCTCGGCTGGATAAACCCCATCTAGTTGCTGCTTAAAGCCCGCCTCTATTTTTTCCAAATCACTGACAATGGTACGTAAGGGCTTTAGACTCCACCGTAGCACGACAAGCTGAATCAATATTAACAAGAAGCCGACAATACCCAGCCAGAGCACTAAGGTTTTTCTAAAACGATTCACTTGCTGGGTTACAAAATGCGCGTCTTCAGTGACACTAAAGACATATTCACGGGTTGATTTGCGATTAGTTTCCCAAATAACCTTGTAATGCAGGTTATACCGATTATGCGCAGAATCTTTTTCAAATACCGCTTTCCCCGGCAAAATACTGGCGGGAACGGTGAATTCCTGGGCAATAGCAGAAGGCGAGCGCCAAATGATCTGCTTGGAATTATAGGTAATAAATGCGTACAAACCGGAACCAGGATTCGCAAAGCGAGGCTCGTGCTGGCTGGGCGGCATACTCAACAAGCCACCCGCCCGAGGCAGTTCTGCGTCAGACAGCAACGCATAAACCTGCACCTGCAAGGTTTCTTTTAAAGCTTGCTCGGCACTTTCTAAAAAGCTGCGACCCAATACAATCGCTACTAAGGCGAAAAAAAACACCATCACCAAGATAGCCGACATCAGCAGTCTAAAACTGAGCGACTGTGTTCTCATAACGCTAACCTATGCATTTAAAACCAATCACTCAGAAGCAATTTCCGACATTCTATAGCCGCGTCCACGTAAGGTTTCTATTGGCCTTAAGACACCGTCAGGATCTAATTTTTTACGCAATCGACCGATAAAAACCTCAATAACATTGCTATCGCGCTCAAAATCTTCATCATAAATATGTTCCGTTAAAACCGCTTTAGAGATGACTGTATTTTTACGAAACATTAAGTACTCAAGGACTTTGTACTCATAGGCGGTTAATTCTAAGGGCTTCCCCCCAACCATCACTTGTTGTGCAATGGTGTCCAACTCGATATTACCCAGCGTTAAAATGGGATGGGCATTGCCCGAAGAGCGTCTAATGAGCGCATTCATACGCGCCAGCAACTCCTCGTAATGAAAAGGCTTAACGAGGTAATCATCCGCACCCGCTTCCAAGCCTTCCACTTTTTCTTGCCAGCGACCTCGCGCCGTTAAAATCAAGATAGGTACATCAACATGCGCTTTACGCAGTCTTTTAATTAACTCAACCCCTGAAAAATCCGGCAAACCAATATCAATCACCGCAGCATCAATAGGGTATTCCTGACCAATAAATAAACCATTAGCGCCCGTGTGCGCAATATCAACCGCAAAGCCTTTTTCAGCAAAAAAATGGTGAATCTGTTGACACAAAACAACTTCATCTTCAACAATCAATACTCGCATAATAGTCCTTTACGGTCTAATTGTTATCAATATCCAGCAATGCACCGGTATCCGCAGCAATGGTTTGCTGTTGAATACGGCCATCGGGTGTTAACGTCTTAATAATATGTACCTTGCGCCCATCAATTTCTTCTGTTTTGGCCGACAAGACACGACTGGCATAATTACTACTAATAACCTGTTTGGTCGCCTGCTCCAGACCCACTGCTGTGCCAGTTAAAACAGGGTCAGCCAGCAAAGTGCCAGAACCGATTAAAGCGATTAATATTCCCTTAAAAATTTTCATAATACGCTCGGCGTTCATTAAAACTATAAACCAAAACTGTAACGGCAATGCTCTCTCGACAACACAGACGCCATTCTGCAACAGCTATATCCTAGCCAGAAAAGTGTGAATTTAGGCTGAATACTGGCTTATCGTAATGACAGTTGCGCCATACTCGAAATAGCCTGTCCAAAAGACGCCCCTAATTTACCGGCAAGCCGATCAATTAATAACTCTTGTTCCGTAAAATTAACCAATTTTTTAGCGCCTATAATTTCTTTGGCAACGTAATCATCATTACCATACGCGTCAGCAATACCCAATTTTAGACTCGACTCACCGCTCCACACCAAACCGGAAAACATATCTGGCGTTTCTTTCAAGCGATCACCACGCCCGGTACGCACCGCGGTAATAAATTGCTGATGCACTTCATTTAACATGCCTTTCATATAGTCAGTCTCCCCCTCTTTAACAGGCGAAAAGGGATCCAGCATGGCTTTATGCGCGCCAGCCGTCAGTAAGCGACGCTCTACGCCCAACTTCTCCATGACATTAACGAACCCGAAACCATCCATAAGCACACCAATTGAGCCAATAATACTGGCTTGATTAACGAAAATCTTGTCACTCGCTGCAGCAATATAATAACAACCTGACGCGCAAATATCGCTGACAACGGTATAAATCGGTAATTGCGGATGCTCTTTTTTAATTTTCCGAATTTCATCAAAAACATCCCACGATTGCACAGGACTGCCACCAGGAGAATTGGCGTGCAAAATAATACCTTTGGTATTTTTATCCTTTACCGCATCCCGTAGTCCGTCAATAATCGCTTTAGCATTCGCATCCTTGTCTTCCGCGATAACGCCAACCAAATCAATAACAGCCGTATGTTCTTTATCGCTGTCAGATTCACCAAACTTCATTTTTGGGTAAACCGCCAAAACAAAAATAGCCGTCAAATAGACAGCCATTAGTCCCTTAAAAAAAATCCCCCAGCGCCGCGTAGTGCGCTGCTCATTCAGCGCGGCAAACGCCAACTTTTCAACGATACCACGCTCCCAATCGGGTGTCGGTGTACTTTTAGGACTGTCTTGTTGATTATCCATAAACATTAACCTCTGTTAATAAATGTCAGTAATTCGGCAGGTTGCTGCAAACACAGCAACGGTTGATAGTGTTGTAATTCTTCTTTTGGGTGTGCGCCACACGTAACGGCGACCGACGCCATATTGGCATTACGCGCCATGTCCAGATCATAAATCGAATCACCTACCATCAGCGCACGCTCACTAGGACAACAAAAATGACTTAAAATTTCATGCAACATTTGTGGCGATGGTTTTGAGGCCGTTTCATCAGCAGAACGTGTAATATCGAATAATGCTTCGGTGTGCGTTGTCTGTAATACTTTTTGCAACTCGCCGCGTGTTTTACCCGTCGCTACCGCCAATTTATAGCCAACTTGCTTTAGCGTAACTAACATATCGTAAACGCCGGGGAAAAAATGCTCCCGCCCGAACGGCTTCGACTGATAAGCCCGATGATAGTGAGCCACTAACTCTACAATCAGGGCTTGATCTGCATCAGGAAATAAGCTTAGCATGGCTTTGTCGATACTCAAGCCAATGGTGTTTTTAGCCGCTTGGGATTGCGGCTTAGGTAACTGACATTGCTCAGCAGCTAACTGCAAACAACCAGTAATCCAATCAATTGAGTTTACTAACGTACCATCCCAATCAAAAATAATGACATCAAAGCGGTTTTTCATTCGCCAATAAATCCTGTAATGATTTTGGTAACGGTGCATTAAAAGCAACGATTTCTCCTGAAACCGGATGCACAAATTCTAATCGTTCAGCATGTAAAAACAAGCGCTTATAGCCTCTTTTTTTAAATTCACGGTTTAACTCAAAAGAGCCGTATCGTTCATCGGAAATAATGGGATGCCCCATCCAAGCGGCATGTACTCGAATCTGGTGAGTACGCCCCGTTTTCGGTGTCGCAGACACCAAGGTAGTATCTTGATAGGCTTGTATACGTTTAAAGACTGTTTCAGCCGACTTGCCTAGATTACTGACCACCACCACCCGCTCACCGCCTTCACCGGGTTTTTTCAACAACGGCACATTAACCAGCAGCGTTTTTTTATCCCAACGACCGGACAGTAACGCTAAATAACGTTTGCGCACCTGATCATCTCGAAAAATCTCATGTAATTTACGCAAAGCACTGCGTTTTTTGGCAATAATAAGACAGCCAGAGGTGTCCTTATCCAAACGGTGTACCAATTCAAGAAAATGCGCATCCGGTCTAAGCTGCCGTAAGCTTTCTATCACCCCCGACGTAACACCACTGCCGCCATGCACAGGATAACCCGCTGGTTTATTCAAGATAATTAAGACATCATCTTCAAATAAAATATCCTGCTCAAGGCTCTTTTTTAAACCTTGCGTTACATAATTTTCTTGGGCTTTTTCAGCCACGCGCACCGGCGGTATCCTAACGGTATCCCCAATGACCAAGCGATATTTAACATCGACACGCCCCTTATTAACCCGCACCTCTCCTTTACGCACGATGCGATAGATAAGGCTCTTAGGCACGCCTTTTAAACGGGTAATTAAAAAATTATCCAGTCGCTGTTCTGCATGGGCGTCGGTAATAACCACCCATTGCACCTCTAATTTAGTCTGATTCTGATGTTGTTCCATCTGTAAATGATACCATTGAAGTGGACATGTTTGGTTGTTGTGTTGCTGTAAAGCAATAAGATTGCTATATTAGATAGGTTTTAAGCGTACTTTGAGACTGTTGCGCCTTTTTACAGTGTTGCTTTTGACAAGTTATACGCCAAGTGGCGCTAATAAATGACTTTTTATCATTCATTACTGCGTCCAAAAGATTTTTGGGTTTTGTCGCTCGACCCACGATGAGCGATTTACGATGACTGTTTACTACAGATTTTACAACCAGACTCCAGAATAAACTACTGACTGTTCTTCGCACCAGAAAAAACCTCCTTACCGTGCTGAAAAATCATGCCTTGATGGACATTATCCACGGCTTTTTCCACTGGAGTGAGTGTGTGACTTAACGCTTCATAGCATAATACAACCACGCTTAAAGACTAAAGCGTTTCAAGGACACCGTATTACGAATAGAGTCTATGCAATAAAATCTGGCAATGGAACAGGGACATACAAGGAAAACGAATGAAAAGAATGCTTATTAATGCCACGCAGGCAGAAGAACTGCGGGTTGCTTTAGTCGATGGTCAAAAAATGTATGATTTTGACATTGAAATCCCGTCCAAAGAACAGAAAAAATCCAATATTTACAAAGGCATCATTACCCGTGTTGAACCAAGCTTAGAAGCCGCTTTTATTAATTACGGTGCTGATAAACACGGTTTTTTACCCTTTAAAGAAATTATTCCCAATTACCACCAGTACGCCGAAGGCGAGATTGAAACCAAAGGCCGACCCGCCATTAAAGACCTCATTCATGAAGGCCAGGAAATCGTCGTCCAGATTGAAAAAGAAGAGCGCGGCAACAAAGGTGCGGCGTTATCTACTTATATCAGCCTCGCCGGAACCTATTTAGTCTTAATGCCCAACAACCCCAAAGCGGGCGGCATTTCGCGCCGTATTGAAGGCGATACGCGCAATGATTTACGCGAAGCCGTCAGCGGCTTGGAAATACCTGAGAACATGGGGCTTATTGTGCGCACAGCGGGTTGCGGCAAAAGCACCGAAGAGTTGCAATGGGATTTAAATTACCTCATGCAATTATGGACAGCGATCGATCGTTATTCCAATGAGCAAAAAGCACCTTTCTTAGTCTTTCAAGAAAGTAACGTCATTATTAGAGCGTTACGCGATCATCTACGTAACGATATTGACGAAATTTTAATTGATAACGCGGAATCTTTCGTATTAGTGCAAAACTTCTTAAAACAAGTTATGCCGCATTTCCTACCCAAAGCCAAATTATACGTTGATGACGTGCCGTTATTCAGCCGCTATCAGATTGAATCACAAATAGAAATCGCCTACAATCGTGACGTACCGCTGCCTTCAGGTGGCTCTATTGTCATTGATTACACAGAAGCGCTCACCTCGATTGATATTAACTCAGCCAGAGCCACTAAAGGCAGTGATATTGAAGAAACCGCGCTAAACACCAATCTTGAAGCGGCGGATGAAATCGCCAGACAATTAAGATTGCGTGACTTAGGCGGCTTGTTTGTCATTGATTTTATCGACATGATGGCGAATAAAAATCAGAAAGCGGTTGAAAACCGTTTACGGGATGCTTTAAAAATTGACCGCGCGCGTATTCAAACCAGCCGTATTTCACGTTTTGGATTACTGGAAATGTCGCGGCAGCGTTTACGCCCCTCTTTAGGCGACTCCTCGCAACTCCCTTGCCCGCGCTGTAAAGGCCAAGGCTCAATTCGTAATGTTGAATCAGTCACCTTATCGGTACTACGCATTATCGAAGAAGAAGCGATGAAAAAAGGCACTGAAAAAATCATCGCCCATTTACCGATTGAATGTGCGACGTTCTTGTTAAATGAAAAAAGAAAACCCATTGAGCAAATAGAATCGCGCCTCGGTGTCAGTATTATTATTTTACCAAGCCGACATTTAGAAACACCCGATTACGAAATAGAACGCATTAAAACCAAGGACACTGAAGAAAAAAGCAGTTATTTACACCTTAAAGAAGAAGTCATTAAAGTTCCTGATTTTGTGCATCATGCTAAACAACAGTCTACCCAGCCTGCGGTCAAAGAATTTTTACATGACTCCCCTGCTCCCCTGCAAAATAAAAACAATGCCGACAGCTTAATCAAGCGTTTTTGGTATAAATTGGTCGGCACAGCAGTCGGTACTGATAATAACAGCGGCGCGGAGGAAGCAACGCTGCCAGCAGAATCAGCGACATCACCGTACGAATCAAAACCACGGCGATCTCCAGAAAAAACCGCGACAACCGATGGCGTAGAACAGAGTGACGCGACAGGTTCGACCGAACAGCGCCCTCCGTCAAAACGCAATAATAGAAATAATCGCAACAACCGCAACAGCAATAGAAATAATCGGCCACCCAGAGATCCAGCCGCAATTGTAGCCGCGGACGGTACAAGCGCACCGATGGTTAGCTCACCCGCAATCAGCGCTGAACATGTCGAACATAAATCCGAGGCAGTTACCGCGCAGAATGCTGACTTAATCTCAAAAACAAGCCGTGTTAGCACATCCGAAGCAACAGAGGAAATACGCACTGATAACGGCGAAAATGCAGCACCGGACGAAAAACCACCTGCTCGCAAAAATTCGCGCAGAGGATCGAACAGAAGACGCTCACGCAATCCGAATAATGGTGAAAAACGCAATGCGGCCGAAGGGACAGAAGGTAACGAGTCAAGCAATGGTGATCAGCCCGCGCATCAAGGTGAAAATGAGCCTGGCACAGCAGCACCCGTACATACTCCGCGTCAGCACACCCCTAGAAAACCCATCGATACAGCAGAAACTGCCAGCAGTAGCATTACTACGCCGCAGCTCGGCACAGAGGCTTCTGCACCAAAATCTTATGCACAAGATTTTGCCGAACGAGTGGCCGCCAAGCCCCCCGTAGAGCCAAGATACACCGCCGAACCTACAGTGACTATCAAAAATGAAAAAGTGGCAGAACCAGTCAAAGACCACGCAAGCGAGTAATAATTAAGCCAAGCTACGCTTGATAAACATCAAGCGTAGCGCTACTTTTTTCTTTATGTCCGCGCTAAACGCCTTATTCTGAAAGCAGTTGCTCACGAGCCGTCTGAATCGCTTTACGAACAGTATCCGGCGCTGTACCACCAATGTGTTGCCGCGAAGCTACAGAACCTTCCAGAGACAACACTTTAAACACATCATCACTGATGGTGCTGGAAAATTGCTGTAACTCCGCTAAGGATAACTCCGATAAGTCACGCTGACTGCTTAACCCTAAACGCACCGCCAAGCCAACAGCTTCATGCGCATCTCGGAATGCCATACCTTTACGCACAAGATAATCAGCAAGATCGGTTGCAGTTGCAAAACCTTGTTTAGCCGAATTATACATATTGGCTTTTTTAGGTTGAATATGCGGCATCATATCCGCAAAAGCGCGTAAGCACATATTCAAGGTATCCGCCGTGTCAAATAACGGCTCCTTGTCTTCTTGATTGTCTTTGTTGTACGCCAATGGCTGGCTTTTCATTAACATCAATAACGAGACCAAATGCCCAGTCACTCGCCCAGATTTTCCGCGCACCAGCTCCGGCACATCAGGATTTTTCTTTTGCGGCATGATGGATGAACCCGTACAAAAAGCATCCGGCATTTCAATAAAATTGAATTGCGCACTCGACCATAAAATTAATTCTTCTGAAAAACGCGACAGATGCATCATGATAATACTACCCACTGCCGCAAATTCAATCGCGAAATCCCGGTCACTAACCGAATCCAAGGAATTTGCCGAAGGCCGACTAAAACCCAACAAGGCAGCCGTCATGTGTCGATCAATGGGATAACTAGTACCCGCTAACGCAGCAGCCCCTAGGGGCATCACATTCAGACGTTTCGTGCAATCTTGTAACCGCTCATGGTCACGCTTGAGCATTTCAAACCAAGCCATCAAATGATGTCCAAACGTTACAGGTTGCGCCACTTGCAAATGCGTAAACCCCGGCATAATGGTATCGCTGTGTGCTTCTGCCAAGTCCAGTAAAGCCACTTGCAGACGGTGTAACTGAACAATAATCAGGTTAATTTCAGCGCGTAGATACAGGCGGATATCGGTTGCGACTTGATCATTACGCGAACGACCCGTATGTAATTTTTTCCCTGCAATGCCGATGAGATCCGTCAAACGGGCTTCGATGTTCATGTGTACATCTTCCTGCTTAACCGACCACTGAAAAGTGCCGTTCGCTATTTCAGTGGCAATTTGTTGCAGCCCACGCTGAATAGCATCGAGTTCATCTGCGGTTAAAACACCGATACTGCAAAGCATTTGTGCATGCGCTAATGAGCCTTGAATATCCTCCGAGGCCATGCGTTGATCAAAATCAACCGAAGCCGTGAATACTTCAACAAAAGCATCGGTTGCCGTCGCAAAACGCGCACTGGAGAGTTTTTCGGTGTTAACGTTGGTCGTCATAGTTGTTTAATAAGGTGATCGAAAAGGGCTGTAGTATACAACCAAATACCCACAAACCAAGCTTGGATACAAGGTCTATTTGGATTGCATTCAATAATATACCCCCTCATCGTATTGAAAAAACCCCTGGATTTTAAGTGACACCGCCAGCACTATTTCTGCCCAAAAAAACCGCTAGTAAAATGTGTTAGAATGATTTTTTTCAGGCTTTAATGAGTATTGCAAATGCGCGTATTATCTGATTTTTGCCGACCAGTCGGTTTATGCTTGGTTTTATTAGCGGGCGTCCACACCCTAAGCGGCTGTGCAACCGTAGGCAAGGAATTTCCTGCAGGCCGAATCACTGAGCTTAAAATTGGCACAACCACCATCAATGACGTACAAGCCATTTTCGGCCCCCCTTGGCGAGTCGGCAATGAAAACGGCGCTAAAACATGGAGCTACGGGCGTTATTTGTACCGTGTCTTTGGCGACCCCAGCACGCAGGATTTAGTCATACGTTTTGATAGCAGCGGCATTGTAAGATCGTACAACTTTAATACTACCGCTAATAAATAACCCTCTTTTTCCCGGTCTGCGCGTAATCAGCAGCAACCCTCTGCAAAAAATGATTACGCCCCAGACAACATGCCAGTATTCTCTACATGTAACTGCCGTAATAAGCGCACAACGGGCGAAGGTAAACCTAAAGCCCTGTTTTTATCTGCGCTATACCAGCAATAAAGCTCAGGATCAACCTGCTGACTAAGCGTATTAACAGCAATATGCACGGGCTTTACCTGTAAATGATAGTGGCTGAAGGTGTGCCTGAATGGTTGCCAAAGACGAATCGGAGTAGTGGACGTTAACTGCTGAGCATGTAGCCAAGCCTCTATTTCATCTAAATTAGCGACTTGCGGAAAAACCCACAAGCCGCCCCAAAGTCCACTGGATGGACGCTTCTCCAGCAAGATTTCTTGGTTAGCATTACTCACTATTAAAAAATAACTTTCCCGCTCCGGCAAGGTTTTTTTAGGCTTTGCCTGCGGGTACTGATCGGTTTTACCGAGCAAAAAAGCCTGGCAGTCGCCTTTAAGCGGGCAAGCCTCGCACTGCGGCTTACTGCGACTACAAAGACTAGAGCCCAAATCCATCATGGCTTGATTAAAATCTGCACAGCGATAATCAGGTGTCACTTGCTCAGCCAGCTGCCACAGTTGCTTTATCACATCAGAACGCCCAGACCACCCCTCAACTTTAAAAAAACGACAGAGAATTCGCTTTACATTGCCGTCCAAAATGGCATGCTGCTGCCCAACACTCAGCGATAAAACCGCCGCCGCTGTTGAGCGCCCAATACCCGGCAATGCCAGTAATTGCTCTATTGATTCAGGGAATTTTCCTTGGTAATCCGCTTGTATTATTTGCGCCGCTTTATGCAAATTGCGCCCACGGGCGTAATAGCCCAAGCCCGTCCATAAATGCAACACTTCTTCTTGACTGGCAGCCGCTAAAGCACTAACGGTTGGAAATTGCGCAATAAAGCGCAGAAAATAGGGGATAACCGTATTGACTTGCGTTTGCTGTAGCATCACTTCGGACACCCAGACGCTATAAGCAGATTTATTTTGCTGCCAAGGCAGGTCTTTACGCCCAAACTGGTCAAACCAACTCAGGAGATTATGTTGAAAACGGTGGGTTTGCATGTATGCTCAAAACAGTAGCGGACTTGAGAGATAGCCGCATTAAAAAAACTTTTTAAGTAATTCAGACGCACCAATCCCTAATTTTTTATGTAGCGTTTTATCTAATTTTTCGAGTAATTCAGTTTTTTTCTCTTCTATTTGCACTTTATTTTTTTCTAACAGCCCACCGATACTGTCTATGGTGTAAGTGGGGTTGCTCAAATCACCACTAATCTTCAGCGTAAGCGGCCAATCTTTTAAGGCTTTAATCGGCGTTGCAGCCTTTAATATCTGCGCTTTAAGCGTATAGGCTATTTGCGCAGTATTTAAGTCAATGGAACCTTCACCATTAACAGCGACATTTGTGGAAGCCGCCACGAGATCATGATTCTCAATCACGCCCTGACTTACCTTCGCCGTGCCTTTAAGCTGACTAAAAACACTTTGGTCGGCTTTAAATTCCGGCGGCACGGCCTCACCACGAACCAGCGATTTAGCATTATTCAACAATTTCTGTAAATTAAAACCTTTAACCGCGCCACTTTCAATGAGAAATTGAATATCACCCGCCAAGGAGGCTTTCAGTGCTTGCGGCGTATTACCCTGCCCTTGCAGTTGCGCAGTGACATCAACAAGACCACTCAATGGCGCATGTGCATTTAACGCCGTGAGTAACTTTTCCAAGTTCATATGGGCTATTTTTTCATCAACGCTGATGTGCGGCATATTATCCTGCAGCATCAGAGATGCATTACCCTGATAAGATCCTTGATACAGCTGCTTAATGGTTTGTTGTGTTTGCAACTGCCCGTCTTTTCCCTGAAATGCGAGCGTGACATCTTGCAGTTCCAAGTGATTCATTTTTAACTGTCTAAGCAATACATTACCATTAAGCTGAACATTTTTGAGGCGTTCTAAAGGCTGCAAGGCTTGATCGGTCGCCGTAAGAATAACCGCTGAAGATAACATCGGCGTCGGTACATTGGCTTGCGGTGCAAAATAACCATCCACATCCAACGCATCAATTTCAGCGACAAAAGTAATAGCGGGATTTTTAAAATCAAGCAGTTCCGCCGAGCCTTTCAAGGTAGTTTTATCCAGCTTAACGTTAAAATCATTCAACGTCACTGAATGATCGGTGGCATGTACCGCAACATCCGCTGCAAAAAGACTTAACGCATCGGGATCTTGCGTTACCGGTAATGCGGCAGTCTGTTGCTGTAAAAATTGTTTCACATTAAATTCCGCCACACGCAGCGATCCTTGTATATCTGCATTATCCCGTAATTGCTGTCCGGTGAAATCAGCGCTGATACTTAAATTATGCGCATTCAACTGCAAGGCAGTCAGCTTGGAGCTTTGTTGCTGATGGTGATATTCAATCGCTTTAATTAAGCCCGTCAGTGCTAAATGCCCTCCCGGAAGTCCATCGCCAGTCGATAAAGTATCAAGCTTTAAATCGTCTATTTTAAAATCATTCAAGGCATTATCCACACGCACTTGTGCGTTTAAATCAACCTTATGCACAAGTCCCGCATTGACATTAAAATTTACTGCTAGCGCAACGGGCTGATCAAATGCCACCTTATCAGCATTCAGCGTTATATCGCTTACCATAATGGTTCGCTCTGCCTGCTGGTTATCCCAGAGAATACTTCCCTGCTCGACTCTTAACACATCAATACTCAGTGTCGCAGCATTGGCTTTATCTCCCGTACTGCCAGCTAAGGGCGCTTTCGCGTTCTTAGCCAGTGCATGCTGATAATTAACTAGGTCATCCCAGTTATTTTCGCCTTGTTTATTTTTCGATAAATTCAGCGATAAACCCCGTAAGCTTATTTGGCTCAATTCGATTTTATTGCTTAACAACGGTAACCATTTAACCCGTAATTCAGTGGCTGTCATTTCAGCAAACGCCTTATCAGGGAAGTTGGCGGCATTGCTTAAGGCCATTGCGCCTATTTTGACATCCAGCGCCGGAAAAATAGACAGCGTAATATCGCCAGGAATACTCAGCTCTCTGCCCGTGCGTTGTTTAATCAGCGTTGAAAGCTCAGGTTTAAAGGTATTCGGATTAATTATTAGCCCGAATACGACCATCGTTATTAACAACAATACGCTAAGGACGCTTAAGACCGCCAAGGTGACTTTTAATGGTTTTTTCATGGTTTTTTATTTCACCATTGCCGTTTTAGTAATATGATACAAGTCGCTATAGAGTAGCATGGTTGCGCATGGATTTTGACGCAAATACTTAATCCGTAGCAGGGTATTTTTATAAAAATAAAGGGGCAAAAGCATTATGATGCTAGCGAAAATTGCAGCAATTCTCATGTTAGTGTGGTTTTTTCAAACCGCAAAAGAGCAGGAAGAAAACCCATTTAAATGGATGATTATTGGCTTAGTAGGCTATTGGCTGGTTTGGTGGATTGTAACGTTAGCCGTTGCCAATCCGTTATTAAACAGCATGCCTAACGGTTCATGGAAGGTATTATCTGTCATTCGACACTTACCCGCAATCGCCGCCATCCTCGCCGCCGTATTGGTGAGAAAGAAGCTATTAGCCGATGTGAAAAAGACGCTTGAATGATGTTAGCAGGCATTTAAAAAAGCGCACCCAAACAAACGGGTGCGCTTTTATACACGCAGGGTATTACAATTTATCAGCGTTTTTACCTAAATAATCAGCAACACCTTTAGGACTTGCATCCATACCCGCATCACCTTTTTTCCAGCCCGCAGGACACACTTCACCGTTTTCTTCAAAAAATTGTAACGCATCAATCATACGTAACATTTCATCAAGATTACGGCCTAATGGTAAGTCATTAACCACTTGATGACGTACTTTACCGCTACGATCAATTAAAAAGCTACCACGGTATGCAACAGCAGGTACGTCAGCTTCTACGTCATAATCTTTACAGATGGTATGCGCTATATCAGCAGCCATCGTATACCGTACAGGACCAATACCACCTTGATTAATGGGGGTATTGCGCCAAGCGTTGTGCGTGAAGTGTGAATCGATTGACACCGCAATCACTTCAACATTACGACTTTTAAACTCATCAATACGATGATCTAACGCAATTAACTCACTTGGGCAAACAAACGTAAAATCTAATGGATAGAAAAACACCATTGCATATTTACCGTTAGTGGCTTCCGAAAAGCTAAAAGAATCCACAATTTGACCATCACCTAATACGGCAGGAACTGTAAAATCAGGGGCTTGCTTACCGACTAAAACACTCATCACTCAACTCCATTGGATTATAAATCAAAAAGTTACAAAGAAAAACCACCACTTTTTTCATAAAGCGGCTTGAAATTATTCTACACCAAAATACTAGGGTTGTTAAAGAATTTTAATGTGTTACCGATAACCTGATGTGGGTCGCGATAAGTAAGTAGGCGGTCTCGCACTCTCTTAAAGCAAATCCGATTTACGACTGATTTAAAGTACAGACACATCATTTTTATCGGCCGCCACAAGCCGTTATAAAACACTATTCTTTTTATTTTGTCAAACCGTTACTAAGCACTTATTTAAAACTCAAATAGTATAACTCCATGATTAAATATAAACATATCACAGAGCCCGATGCGTTTGGCTATCAGGTGCGTATTGTTAGACGCGGCAAAGAACATAGCCGTTATTTCTCACATAAACTGTGGGGAAGTCAGACTAAATCACTGAAAGCCGCTATTGCTTGGCGCGACCAAATGCTCGTCGTCTTAAAAGGCAGCCGAACCCGCTTTCTCAAACCCCCCAAGAATAAAACCAGCACGGGCGTTACTGGGGTTTCAAAAACCATCAAATACGATCACCGTAAAGATAAGAGTTATTTATGCTACACCGTGTTTTGGGTTAATAATCGTAAATCCTGCAACAAAACCTTTCAAGTCGGCAACGTCATTACCGTAACGGCAGACGACGAACTGCATGCGTTTCGCACTGCACGACTGTTTAGAATGTGTTACGAGCATGCCATTGATCACGACATCCCGTTTCATGATGAAAAGTTTGTTGGATGGAAAAAAGTCCGTTTATATGAAAATGAAGATTTAAACGCGGCATAGACGATTCAGTAAAGGTACGCTATGCGTACCTGTCTGGCTATAATTAATTGGGTAATCCAATACATAATACCTACCAATACCTATTCGCTAGGCACAACAATCACATTGACCGATAACCTTACAGCAAGGTTAATTGATACTCCTGTTGCAAAGCGTGCCAAGAAAGATACAATTGCTGCCCATCGCTGACTAAAAAAGGTTCATCTAGCATTTCTGTAGATTGTGCCACCGTAACAGGTTTCGCCCAGGTTTTACCGGCATCGGTTGATTGCATAAACTGAACACTGTTCTTTTTACCGTCAAACGCTTGCCAAACCACCCCAACACGCGCACCTAAAGCCAATACGTGCGGATGACTAGCACCCGCACCAGCAAAATTAATCGGCGCTGAAAAGCTTTCTCCTGCGTCAGTTGAATAGCCATAAAACAAACCTTGTTTAGTCTCAGCATTACTAAACCATACGGCATGGTAAACACCCGTTGCGGCAATGGCAAGACCCGGCCCGTGATGCGGACATGCATCAATTTTCCAGTTCTCTTGCCCAAGAGGATTAATGTCACTGGGCGTATTCCAGTCTGTAAAGGTGACTACCGCATGATCCCGGATACCGCCTTCAAAAATATGCCGCCAAGCAATCACTGGTAAATTATGTTGGTTAATTGCCGTATCCAAACGGCAACACTCACAGGTATGATCGGCAATTTTTTTATTGGGATAAAAGTGCTGCCCTCCATCATCAGACCACGCATAATATAACGACAAGCCATCAAATTCCTGCTGCGTTTTTTTAGCCGCTTCCGTATGGCGGGCATCCAACCAAGCCACTAAAATTTCGCCATGCTGCCCAAGCGCTAAACTGTCAAAACGGTGCCGAATAATCTCCAGATTGTCATTAACGGTAACGGGTGTAGAAAAATGCTGTCCACCATCGGTTGAACGGCTAAAGCGTACATACGTACTGCGTTTTTTGTCGAGCGTCTGCACCCAACTCAGATAAATATGCCCTTGTGCATCCACTTTTATCTTGGGGCGGCTTTCGTTTTGCGCGGCAACCGCTTCTGGCGTAGCATTTACCCGCACCGGGGCAGAATAGCTGCGCCCTTTATCGGCTGACGATTGCACATAGAGCCAGTCATTATTCACCCAGACAATCCATAACGTCCCCTTACTATCAAAGGTCGCCGTAACCGTTTCCGAGCATTGGCTTAATGGTGGCGCTTTCGCGTCAGCACAAATACCGTGTTTTTTAGCACTGTGCTGCATAGCGGGCTTTTTTGCAGCCACGACAGGCTTGATAGCGGCATTATCTGTTGCGCAACCGCTTAAGAGTAAAGTAATTATCAATAAATGTAGGCTATGCGTTTTCATAAGAGCGGCTAATAAAAAAGTACCGTGAACAGTATGCATAGTTAATACACTGCTTAAGGTGTTATAAAGTGAAAAATAGCTATTTTACGATGGGTCATCTCACCGTAAAATAGCCCCTAGTCTTGCAGATAAATACTGTCTATCCACCGTCAATTTAATTATTCATCCCCTCATCTTTTTAAAGAGGCGTTAGGGGGATATGAATACTTACACTCTCGGCAGAATTACAAATAATCTTCCTTAAAAAAGATACTTAGCTTCAGCCCGCATAAGGGCGAATCCCTAACCATGACTCAACCGTCAGTCGTTCGCTATTGTTCCAGCGTCACAAACGCTAACTTGGTAATTCCCGCATGCTGCGCGGCCGCCATGACTTCAGCAACTTTCGCATACACCACGCGCTGATCAGCATATAAATGCACCGCCGTCTCAGGATTTTTGGCCAGCTCCGTTTTTAATGCTGCTTCCAGTGCGATCAAATCAGCCATCGGCGCTTTATTGAGGGTTATCGACCCTTGCGTATCAATGCCCAGTTGCATGGGCTGATCTTTAATGTCCGGCGTGGTTTCAGCCGTTTCTGGGAGTGTAACGTGTACCGATTGTGTTAATAACGGTGCCGTCACTAATAAAATAATGACTAGCACCAACATCACATCCACCAGTGGCGTGACATTGATTTCGCTCATGGCATCCTGCTCTTCGCCTTGCGGTTTAAACGCCATGTTAATTACTCCCTTTAGCATCGGCACGTAATGCGACATGCAGAAAACTGGCTACAAAATGCTCCATACCAGACCGTTGATGCTTAACGCGGCGTAGAAAAAAGTTATAGGCCAATACCGCCGGTACGGCGACCGCAATACCGATGGCTGTCGCGACCAGCGCATCACCGATAGGGCCTGCTACAACATCTAGGCTAGTAGAGCCGCTGGCAGTAATTTCGTGCATGGCATGCATAATCCCTAACACGGTTCCAAACAAACCTACAAAAGGCGCAGTACTACCAATACTGGCAAGCATGGTTAGACCACTTTCCATTGAACGCTGTTCTTTTTGCAATTGTTCCAGTAAAGATTGCTCCATTAAATCAGCGGGTGAGCCTATGTATTTAAGACTGGCGCCATTGGTTTGCTCAAAGTCTTGTAACCAGGCAAAACCTTGACGGGCAATTCGAGCCTGTGAGCCGCGTGAGACATTTGCCGGTAGTGCTTTGGCCTGAGCAAGATTAGCGGCACTCCAAAAGGACTTGCTAAAGCCTCGATTGTAATAACTGTTTTTACTGAGCTGCCAAATCTTGAACAAAATCAGCGTCCAAGTGATCACTGAAAAAATCAGCAGTGTGTATAACGTACCATCAATAATCTTTGTTGGTTCAATGTGATAAGGCATTAAAACGATCCTCTTTTAGTAATTCAAATTAAAGTTAAGCGGTACTTGTACCGAGCTACTCACGGGCGTATTGCCGCGCTTTGCGGGAATAAATCGCCATTGCTTTACCGCCTCGACCGCAGCATCATCCAATTCTTCATGACCGCTGCTTTGCTGTACGCTGACTGAAGTACTCTCGCCTGCAGCAGACACCTGTACATGCAGGATGACCTTCCCCTTCCAACCCAGTCTTTTGGCAATACTGGGATAAATCGGTTTGGGGTTATAGCCGTAATTCGCGTGATAATTCGCCTCGACAAAGACATCTGCTTTTTTCGGTGCCATCGCTACTTTTGGCGGGGAGGGTTTAACAGGCGCTGGTGCTGGTACGGCTACAGGCGGCACTTCTGCAGCCACTTCTTCCGGNNNCTTCTTCCGGTTCGACAGGCGTGGCTATTTTTATCGGTTTGGCAATGGTTTTTTTCGGATGTTCAGCCGCCTTCTTGAGCACGGGTTTCGGCTTTTCTTTAACTGGCAGTGGTGGTTTTTTCTTTGGTGGTTGCGGTTTAGGCGGTGCAGCTACGGGTTTAGTGACCGTTTCAGCCAGCTTTGGCGCAGCGGCTGCAATTAGCGCGACTTGTATGGGTAGTGGTTTTGCACGGATAAGCGGTTGCTGCGGCTTTAATAACCGCTGTGCAAATGCCACATGCGTTAACAAAACAAAAAGCGTCAGCCACATAACCATCGGACGAGGACGTTCTTCGCCCAATAACGCAGATAAAAAAGAGCGCATGTGTTACCCGATCCTGAATAGTGGTTGATTATTTAAAGGCGGTACGGCTATTGAACAGCAGGCTATAAACATATAAAACCCAGCCAATAACCCACATTGTCGTTATGTATCAATAATAGTTGCATTGGATTTAAGATGAATACTATTGATGAATCTCGTCCACAACGGCTGGAACAATTTGGCTCAACTGCTGCTGCAACACACTTATTTTTTGATTTGAAACCTCCAATTGATTTTTCATATCACCGAGCAACTCATGTAAATAGTCAAAGTGAATTTGAAAATAACGTGCCGAAGGAAAAGCATTCTGTTGTGCGTACTTACGCTTTATATCGGTAGGTATCTCTACTGGATTCGTATGCATATGATCACCTTTATTTTTCTATCCGATTAGGGTATGAAGACATATCAGGACGCTCTAACTTTTGTCATCAGCTGAGTAATCGTCACCTATCCTGTGTATTTACAACGCCAGATAACGTAACGGCGTTGTAAATACCGCATTAAACAGACCTGAAAATGCCTGCGGCTTAAAACTTATAGCCCGCCTGCAAGAAGAACGAGCGTTGAGGCAAGGGATGGTTAAAAAACGCCTGATAATCATTGACGTTGTTAATTCCCGCGGAGATATGCCCGTTTTTATTGAAGCGGTAAGTGGTTTTTAAATCCACATACACCGATTCGGTAAAGGCGGCATAGTAAGCCAGTTGTAAATCCTGATTATCCAACTGCGAATACATATTGCTCTGATAGCGCGTACCCACTGAAAAATCCAGATCTTTACCGTAATGGTAAGTGGTTAACAGATTAACGCGATAATTCGGCAATAAAGGAAAGCTTTTACCAACATAATTTTTATCGTTATCGTTACGGAGAATTTCTGATTTCAGAATAGTGGTGTTCAGATTTACGTCAAAATTAGAGCCTAAGACATTGCTTTGCTTGGCATCAAAATCAATACCGTTAATCTCAACTTCTCCGATATTAGAAACAGCACTGGTATAGTTACCTGCGGGCGTTTTACCTAGAGCTGAGTTGGATATAGACGAGCTATAAATGGCATTCCGAATATTTTCATGAAACAGGTTCAACTTAACGTAGCCATTATCAAAATCATACTCTGCCGAGAGATTGTGATGCGTACCGTCTTCAGGTTTTAACAAGGCATTCCCGATACTTGAACTTCCGGATAAGCTGTTGGAGTTGTCAAATAATTCGCCTACCAGAGGGAATCGATATGCTTTGGCGACCGAATAACGGAATTTCATGCGCCCCGGCTCGTAACCCAGAGAGAACTTAGGCGAGAAAGCGGAAGCCTGACGGTCGCTGGGTGAGTTATCGGTGACGCCGATAATATAGACGCCATCAGACATATTCCAACGCTCCAGACGCGTACCAAACGTAGCATTCCAATCCGATTTAAAGCGCCAAGACAGTTGCCCGAATAAGCCATGTGTGTCGGTCGTGCCACCCGTTTTTAGCGTCCGAGTATCTTGCTGAGTCGCCAGATAATTAGTCGAGGCGTATTGACTGGTATACATTTTTGAATGCTGATACTCATAACCTGCCGCAAATGATAAGTCCTTACGCCCTAAAAACTCTTGGTTATCGATTTTCGTTGAAAGATTAACCCAACCCATGCTATCAACATTAACAACCTGCCCCTGATTTTTATTTAAAGGATCGCTAGGATTGAGGGTTGAGGTAACGGATTGGTCATTGAGCACCTCAAAAACACTAACATTGCTATTGGTATTCCAATTACCAAACAGATTGCCTTTTAAACCACCGCCGATAGTAAACGTCTGCCGGGTTTGCTGGCTGTCACCAAAACTGCTGGCCACAGGAACCACCTGCACACCACTAGCGTTATAGACCGTTTTACCATCACCATACACCGGTTTACCCGTGGCATCAGTTAGGTAGGTTTGCCCTCGACTGCTGAGCTCAAGATTTTCAAACGCGGTGGTAACCAACGCATCCAGTTTCGGCGTAATGGCATAATTACCTTTCCATTTAAACAAATCATCGATGGAATAAGAAACGCCGCTATCACCATAAGAAATACGCGGTTGCCCGGCAAAGCCGCCTTGATTGGCTTGCGTACCAATGGCCTTGGGGTTTTGTTCCATAAAAGCGCCCGTTACCAATCCACCACCTTTCGTGTAAGGTAATAATGAACCACCGTTTGCACCCGCTGAATTCGAATAGCCATAGGTTGTCATCGGCTGCCCTTCATTCTCCAAATGGGTATAGGCAAAATAGGTACTGAGATCACCGAATTTATCGCCATAAGAGCCAAAGGTTTTAAAGCCTTGTAGATTTTTATTGGTACCTTGAAAATCATACGGTTGCAACATGTAAGTGGCTTCGGTATAAATTTCACGCTTTTGTGGCATCAAGGTATTGATATTCACCACACCGCCCATGGCATTACCACTGTATTCCGCCGAAAAAGGCCCACCTAATATGTCCACAGATTTGGTTTCGTTGGAACCAATCAGCCCCCAGCGCGGCGAACCGTTAAAGGTATACTGTAATGAGTTCCAGATCGGCATACCGTCCATATTGACGATAACCCTACCGCCCTGATAAGGATTAGAGCCACGCATACCAATCGGCGCATTAGGATCACCGATATAGCGCTGACGTACAAACACCCCTGATTCGTACTTAACAATATCGGAACCCGTGACGGCATTGGTTTTCTCAATGTCTTTTTTGGTCACGTTGGTTTTTGGGCTGGAAAAATCAGTTTTTGAGGGGATCTCAGGCCGACCGTCTTCCGACTCTAGTTCACCAAGTACCTCCATATCCCCCAAGACCACCACGTCAGAGTTGTCAGCAGCCTTACTGGTCGCCTGACCAACCGCTTTACCCGCCGCGTGCCCTGTCAGTGGATAAGCCATAATACTGGGCAGTATCAACAGCGCGGATACGATTTTATTTTTAGTGTTAATGTTCATTTTGCCGCTATCCCTGCATGCCTTACTACCGATGCGGTAAGTATTCCAACCCCTAAATACATCACGCCCAACAAGAGCAGATTTTTCCTCATTATTCCCCCAGTTTTTATAAGTAATTGTTCTGAATACACCAAACCACATTCAGTGCGCACGTAAATAAGGCACTTATTAAGCCAATAAAATATTTTATTAAAATCAATAAATTACGATTTATTTTTATGGGATATTTTATTTTATAGGTGATATGCCCTGTTTCTTTTACGCCATATAACACGGTTTAATTTTTAGTCGCTTTCAGCAACCTTGGAATACAACATGAAACAGAAGCGCTATCGACGCTAAACTGCCGCATTAACCCGTTTTAACGCCTCCATGTTACATACATGACACACCACTATGAGACGCTAACAGACCGCACCACTTGTTCTGCACGACCAAAAACTAACAATTACGCGTCAAACCAGTTAAAATAGCGTATTTTTAATCGCTCCCACGATAACAAACGAATCAGTAAACGCCATGCAAAAACACTACAACACCGATGATTTAAGAATAATT
>JAPLRW010000192.1 GCA_026398935.1 Methylococcales bacterium | reverse complement strand
GGCGGTGGTTTTTTGCTGTTTTTTTGATGGCTTTGCTTTCATTAAAATAATGACCTATGAAATAACTGATTATCATATTATACCATTGATTTATAATGACTATTTAGTTAATTTGTGTATTGGCTTGCAGGATTTAGGTATTACTAAAAATAATCCTCCTGTTTGGATTTTTATCGATGTCTGTCTACGCTGAAAACACAGCGGCTCCAGTAAAAGCACCTACAGCAAAGCCATCCGATTCTTTGGATAAAGATTCTGCCTGTACGAAGTGTCACGATGAAAACGAAAGCAAGCCGATTTTGGCGATTGCCCAAACCGCACATGGCAACAAAGCCGATTCACGCTCGCCTTCCTGTCAGTCTTGCCATGGCGAGAGTGAAAAACATCTGAGCAGTAAAAACGTAGCTCCAGACGTTATCTTTGGCGCAAAAAAAGGTGTCTTCACTCCTAATGGGGTAAAAGACCAGAATACGGCTTGTCTTACTTGTCATGAAAAAGATCAAAAACGTACACATTGGCAGGGTGGCGCGCATCAGGTTGCTGATGTAGCGTGTACTTCATGCCATGAAACCCACGCGGCACATGACAAGGTTCGCGATAAAAGAACGCAGCCTGACGTCTGTTTTACTTGCCATAAAGACCAGCGCGCACAAGTTCGCAAGTTTTCGCATCACCCGATTGCGGAAGGTAAGGTTGCTTGTTCCGATTGCCATAATCCCCATGGTTCAGCGGGGCCGAAATTGCTGGTTAAAAATACAGTGACTGAAACCTGTTATACCTGCCATGCCGAAAAACGTGGGCCTTATTTATGGGAGCATCAGCCCGTTACCGAAGATTGCACCACTTGTCATACGCCGCACGGCTCTAACATTACGCCGTTGCTCAAGTCACGTCCGCCCTTTATGTGTGATGAGTGTCACGATGGCCCACATGCCAGTAAAAACCCTGTTGCGGGAGCTGCCGAAGGTATTCAAGGTGGACTAACAGGTAATCCGGCTAATCCAAGTTCGAGTTATACCGGACGGGCTTGTACGAATTGTCATAGCATGGTGCATGGTTCAAATGATCCTGCCGGTGCGCTTTTGCAACGCTAAACTCACAACGGAGATTATCATGAAAATTCGTCATGAAAAAATGAATGTCAAAATCCTGTCCTTAGCGGTGCGTAGTGCATTAATGGCGGCAGTGGCTCTGCCATTGGGTGCTTATGCAGATGATGCCGCTGACTTAAAGCGCCCGACTAACACTATAGAAGCGGGCTCATTGTATTCCAGCCAAAACTCGGCTCGATTCGGCCAATACAATGGTTTGAATGACGAGGGCTTTTATGGTCTGGGCGGCTTTGATGTGCGTGGCGGGGAGGGTTACGATGACAGTAAAGATAGCGCCCTGCGCTGGAAACTTGGTGGATCGAATCTCGGCACGACTTCCAGGGCACTTGATGGGTCGCTAGGTGAGCAAGGTCAGTGGAAAATAAATCTGGGCTACGACGAATTACAACATAACATCACTAATTCGTTCCAAACCCCGCAACAAGGTGATCCGGACGGTAATAATTTTACGCTGCCTGCAAATTTTGGCACGATTAACTCAGCGACGGGTCAAGGGGGAACCAGATCCTTGACCCCAGCGCAGTCCAGTGCTTTCCAAACTGAACAGGAGTATGTTAATCGCAAAAATGGTTCGGTAAGCACGTCATACACGTTCAGTCCGCAATTAAGTGCGCAGTTTGATTACAATCACTTAGATCAGTCTGGAGCCAAGCTCATCGGCACTGGTTCACAGGGCGGGATAAACGTTGGTCGCGGTAATATTCTAGGGAAAGCAGAAGGTAATAATATCCTTATGAACCCTACCAGCTACACGACGGATAACGTTAATGCGGCGTTGAACTGGACTGGCGAGAAAGGGCATATCACCGGAGGATATTATGGGTCACTATTCCATGATGACTACAACAGTCTGAGCTGGCAAAGTGCGATGGCCAACGGTGCTGCGAGTGGCACCAGCAACGGTTGCGTAGGGGCTAATTGCTATGTAAATAACACCATGAGTACCGCGCCTAGCAATACCATGCATCAGGCGAATCTTACTGGTGGTTATAATTTTTCGTCGAACACAAAAGTGGCGGGCGGATTTTCTTATGGCTATAACGAGCAGAATGCGAGTTATGCGCCAACCAATATTTTGCAAGCCAATGGAACTTCAGCGAATATGATGATGGGGGGATTGCCCGCCTCCTCGCTGAATGGCGTGGTAGAAACCACCCACGGTGATTTAAAGCTGACCAATCAGAGCATTGATGATCTTACGTTAAGCGCTGGGTTTAAATTCAATCAGCGTGACAACAGTACCCCTTCGAATGCTTATAACTATTATAATCTGGCTGCGTCCAGCTTAAAGCCTGGTACGAGTGCTGCGCCTAATACGGCGCTTTACCAAGGCGTTAATACGCCCTATAGCAATAGCAAAACGCAATACGAGGCAGTGGCGGCTTACCGTTTATCTAAGGCACAGAATATAAATCTGACCTACGATCACGAAAGTGTAAAGCGCTGGTGTAATGGTGTATTAGGCGGCGCGCAATGTGTTGCCAGTCCTGCGAGTGAAGAAGATAAAATCAGTTTAACGTATCGATTGAAAGTGATTGAAGCTGTCAATTTTAACGCAGGTTACACGTATGCTAATCGTCGTGCCGATACGTCTAATTTCTTAGCGAATGCTGGAAACTATGCGTCACAGGCGGCAGTATCCGGTTCTGCGTTTAATGCGGGTAATTTCCTAGGTTACGCGGCTTACCCCTACGTAAATCGTGATCAAAATTTAGGAAAAGCCGGTATTAATTGGCAGGCTACCGAAAAATTGGATTTGGGTGTGAATGGTCGTTATACCTATGATAATTACGATGCAACGCTCGGGGTGCAGAATGCGCATTCGGCGGGTGTTAATGTTGATGCGACCTACAGCTATGCTGAGAATAGTAGCGTTTCCGCTTATTGGAATTGGCAGAATGGGCAAAGAAATCTTAGTAATGGTGCCAGTGGGAACGGTGCATCTCAAACGGTGGCAGCGACAAATATCTGGAATAATCAGCTTGAGGACAATAGTAACAGTGTCGGTCTGACGACCCGACGGGGTGGTTTACTGAATGGAAATTTGGAGCTCATCGGCGATTTGTCGTATGCACTGGATACCTCTAGCTATTCAACGCAAGTGCCTTATGCTACAACGGTTCCTTGCGGAAATACCACTCAGCTTACGTGCGGAAATGTATCGCCCATCAGTAATGAACTGATCAGTCTAAAATTTACTGGTAATTATAAAGTTCACAAAAATGGCAAGCTTTCTTTGACGTATATGTATCAAAAATTAAATAGCAACGACTATTTTTATAACGGACAACAGTTTGGTTACACGCCAAATTCTCTTATGCCAACAGGTCTACAGCCTCAGAGTTATACCGTTAATGTCGTCGGCCTGTCTTATAATTACAGCTTTTAGGCGTATAAAAATGATTGAACCAAAAGATGATTTAACGTTAGGTAAGCTTTCTTTGACCTACCGCGTTCTGTTTACCGGTTTTTTATTGGTGATCGGTTTGGGCTTGTGCATGGCGGGTGCTCAGATCATGCTCACGCATGGTATGGCCGATGGTAAGGCTGGTTTATCAATGGATGACATTGTTTACAGTTATTATGGTAACCGTTCAGGCTCCAAACTGGAGTCGGCGCTTACCGGTAAAATGAAAGACAAGGCTCCCGCAGACGTTAACATTACGCTGATTAAGTGGGTGCGTGAAGACGCACCCACGGCGGAGTGGGAAAAAGTAGGGCCTTTGTTTGAAAAACATTGTGCTTCTTGTCACGATACGGAATCCGGTTTGCCAGAAGTCAGCAAACTTGAAGTAGCAAAAAGCTTGGCTGAGATTGATCATGGGGCGAGCGTTGCCTCGTTAACCCGTGTGTCTCATATTCACTTATTCGGTATTGGGTTTATTTTTCTGTTCGTCGGTTGGATATTCGGCATGGCAGAATTTAATCAACGATGGAAGTTAATCCTGATCTCGACGCCGTTTGCCTTTCTGGTGATGGACGTTGCATCCTGGTGGCTGACTAAGTTTTGGCCCGGCTGCGCCTGGATTACTATGATTGGTGGATTAGGCTATAGTTTGGCGGCTATGGTGATGTTTGCAACAGCATTTGCACAAATGTGGTTGCCCCGTTGGACAAAGAAATAAGCGCGAATACGGCAGATTGTTCGTAGTACACGTACGGGTAAATAAGTAGCACATCGTTTTAACGTATTACGTGAGCGATGTGCTGGTTATCTCCAGTCTATACTTCCTGTGCGAATTAGCGCAACACCAGTTGCTGATTAATATCCGCTAAATCGGCTTCAGTGATGACGCCGGAGGCGGATTTTAAGTGAATGATATTCAATAGATAACTGTAGCGTGCTTGCAGTAAATCACGTTTGGCGGCAAACAATTGTTGTTGTGCATTCAGTACATCAACGCTGGTGCGCACGCCAACTTCATAGCCGGTATTACTGGCATCCAGCTGACTTTGACTGCTGTTTAACGCTTGCTCATAAGCAGTCACTTGAGCGATACTGGTATTCAGGTTTAAATAAGCCCGTTGCGTCTCCAGCTCGGTTTGACGGCGGGCAATATCTACATCATCTTGGGCTTTTTGTTTGTTTAGCGCAGCTTGTCGGATACGTGAACTGGTTGCGCCGCCTTGATACAAGGGAATCTGTAGCTGCACACCGATCGTAGCCGTACTAAAATCACCGCCAAAACCATACGCACCGCCATTGGCATAGTTGTCGTTATAACTGGCGACGGCATCTACGGTGGGTAAATGCCCGGCGTTGGCGCGTTCAATTTCTTGTGTAGAAAGCGTGACGCTGTCTTGCTGAATTTGAATCTGCAAATTATTTTCTGAGGCTACCGTTAGCCATTTTGCCATGCTGTGTTCTATGGCATGGGTTTTAAGGTCGGTTTTTACCAACGCTAATTTTTGTGGTATTTCGCCCGTTATTGCCTGTACGGTGTGCTTGGCGATTTCATACGCGTTATCCGCCGCTAATCCTTGTGCAACAATCAAATCGTAACGTGCTTGCGCTTCATTTACATCGGTAATCGTCGCCGTGCCTGCGTTAAAGTAAGTTTTAGCTTGCTCTAGCTGGCTTAAAATAGCCGCTTTTTGTGCCGTGTTTAGTTCAATTTTATCTTGTGCGAGCAGCACGTCAAAATAGCTGATGGTGGTGCGTAACATCAGTGCTTGCTGGCTTAGGTGTAATTGTTTGTCGGCTAGACTGACCTGTGTATTGGCTTGCTCCATTTGCACCAGATTTTGTTTGCGATACAGTGGTTGCCGTGCCTCAATAGCATATTGATAGCCCTCGAATGCTTGTGCGCCGCCGCTAAACGGAACTTTTGAACTGTTAAAGGAAGTATCGGTGCGCGAAACCGTTGCGCCAGCATTAAAATTAACTATTGGACGGTACAGTGCTTTGCCTTGCTCAATGATTTCTTGTGCTGCCTTGTTTGCACTGAGTGCCGAGGCAAGGGTTGGGTCGCGTGCTAGTGCTTGATTATAGATGTCCAGTAGCGATTGCGGTTTAGTTTCAGCAACGGCATGGGTTGCTAATCCCGATATGGCGCAATTCAGCGCAATAGCAAAGAGTAAAGGTTTTTGCATGGGATAATCCTTTACGATTGATGTTGTGGCAGTAATTTGCCATCAAGTTTTTTTGCCATCGCTTTCACCATAATAGGCACAATTAACCGATGAAAGTGCTTCACGATAGAGAAATAAGCAGTGCCTATTTTATTTTTGGTTTTGACCAGTGTTGAGATAGCCAGCTGTGGTGTGCCGCTGTCGCTAGGAATTAGCAATAGTGATATGCGAAAATCGAGATGGGAATCATCTTCACCTAGAATCACTTCGGCATCGCTGAGTGCCATTATGCGAAACAGGCCTATTGTTTGTCGGATTTGATAGGGAGGATTAAAGTCGCGGGGATTTTCGTGGCCTGTTTTTAAGCCAATGCATCCGAAGATTTTATTGCGTAGGATGAATAAGCCATCAACCCAGTTGGGTGCTGACTGAAAGAATGCTGGAATAAGTTCCCAGGATTCAATAGCGATTCGATGCAAGGGGATTGCGAACGAATCGGCATATTGGTATTTAGCAATGTCTGTATACAGGGCGGATTCTTCAGGGATATTATTTCCATATGTAAGGTTAAAACCCCCGCCTTTCAGGCGGGCAGATTTATCTCCATTTTTAGAGGCTAGTATAATAAGAATTTTTGGCGGGTTTAAGAAATGGATTATAGATATGGTAGCCATACGGTATTCCGAATTG
>JAPLRW010000205.1 GCA_026398935.1 Methylococcales bacterium | reverse complement strand
GCATTCAAGACGTGCGTATCGAATGGCGCGCGCAGATTGAGGCGTGTCAGCGAAAAAATGTGCTGTTTCTAAACGCCCATGAGCACATTCACATGCTGCCGGTTTTATTTTCTCTGGCCTTAGAACTGGCGCAGGAATATGCCATTCCTCATGTACGCGTTACGCAAGCCGATTGGCTTAGACCGTTTGGCGGCTCGGCAATACTACGCAATACCCTGATGCAAACCATGCAAAGTCTTAATCAACCGAAGCTTAAAACGCCAACACCGCTGTTTTTAGGCTTAAGCCGTAGCGGAAAACTTGATTATGCTTATTTAGCAACACTCTTTCCAACGCTAAAACCAGGCAAATGCTATGAGCTAATGTGTCATCCTGGGCATTTTGATCCCAGTGAAATTTCAGACCCTAAGCTGATGGCTTACCATGACTGGGAAGCAGAGCTAGCGTTATTACAAAGTCCAACCGTGCATGCCTTGTATGAAAAATTCGGCATACGTTTAAGCCATTATCACCCTCATCATTAAGTACCATGGATTTAACAACCGAAAAAAAGCCGCTCATCAGCGTTATTATTCCTGCTTACAATGAAAGCCAAGGCATAACAGCAACCCTCAACGAAGTGGCTAGAATTTTAAATACCTGTGCCGTGGATTGGGAAATTGTCATTGTGGATGACGGCAGTCGAGATCAAACCTACCAAAAAGTAGTTGAGCTGGCTAAAACAGACCCTAGAATCAAAGGCATTGCGTTAAGCCGTAACTTTGGTAAGGAAGGCGCTATGTTGGCAGGATTTGAATCTGCCATAGGGGATGCCGTCATCATCTTGGATGCCGACCTTCAACACCCGCCGACCTTAATTCCCGACATGATTGACAAATGGCGCTCGGGCGCTCAAATCGTACATGCCGTTAAACGCAGTCGCGAGGATGACTCCGTTAGCAAAAAAGCCGCCGCGTATTGTATTAATACACTCATTTCAAGTCTTAGCGGAATTAATGTTAATAACGCGTCTGATTTCAAATTATTGGATAGAGAAATCGTCGATATTATCATTTATAAACTACCAGAAAGAGGGCGGTTTTTTCGCGGACTGACCAGCTGGCTTGGATTTTCGGAAGAATATTTATATTTTGACGTGGCCAGTCGCCAAGGTGATGAGAGTAAATGGTCATTCTGGTCTTTGTTGGAGCTGTCTATTACAGCGCTGACTTCTTTTACCAGCTTGCCATTAAGAATTATCACTTTCTTAGGCTTTGCAACCTTATTACTGGGGTTTTCTGTCGCCAGTGAAGCACTGTGGTCGCTGTTTAAAGGCCAATCTGTTTCAGGCTATGCAACCATTATTATTAGTCAATTATTAATTGGTAGCTTCATTATGATCAGCTTAGGCATTATCGGCGAATACATTGCCAAAATTTATGAAGAGGTTAAAGCCAGACCCCACTACCTGATTAAAGCCAGCCTTGGCATAACAGCAAAGCAGCGCAAGGTTGACTAACTCCGTCAAGTAGGGTGCGTTATTTGGCGCATGGAATGCACCCTACCCTTGGTGGCATATGATTAAATCTTCATTCTTTAGTGGTGATGCCCCTCACCCGCCAGCACTTTTTTCACGAAAGGATCATTTTCCATGTCACCAAAATCAATGGCGTCAATATGACGGTAATCAGCAATTTCTTCAAGGGCGATAGGTTTCCGGCGCGCCATTGATAACGGTGTTATTTCAAGCAGACGAACCTCTACCGTACGGTTTTTATCTTTTCTAAAAATTCTAGCGGGTAAATTTTCGTTGGTCAACCAGGTTACTTCTATAGTTTGATCGTCTAGCTTTCCCTTACGTAATTCGGCAGGCCGACCCATCACTTGCGTTTTTTTAATGGGTTTAAGTGCGTCCAGCTCTTGTTGGCTGAGCATACTGGCGAGTTTACCCCAGTCAAAGTTAATGTTATTGGTTGGGTTGTCTGCGGGCATGTATTCAACGGCGGTTTTATCCGTGTGGTATAGCTTACGGTATTGAATGTTATCCGTGGGGGTACGTTGCCATATTTCGCCATAATGCCCATTGGCATCTAAGGTTTGCACCGTGCCCGATTGCCGCCAAAAAAACCAGGCATTCTTTGACGAGGCCTTTGATTTAGCATGAGGAATGATCTTCATCTCATAGCGACAGGCTATTTCTGGTGAGGGTTGTTCGCTAGCGCTAATTTCACCCGCTAGACTGACGACAGAAAAACAGAAAAAGCTCAAAGCGATAATAATTTTTGATAAATGCGCTGTATTCATAAAGGCGTTTTAAATCTTGCTCAACTAAAAAAGGGATACGAATATCCCTTTTAATAAAAACCATAACCACGCGTATAAGGACTGACTGGCTTTATACGCGGGTTATGCGATGTATAACGTGTTACTTGGCTAATCCTAACGCTTCAGCCATTACATGGTAAATTACGTTTTGTTCCATGATACCGTGAAACAAATGCGCTTGTGGCCCATAAGCAAAAATAGCAACATCTTCGGCTGCATGCGTTTCAGCACCCATAGGAATAGCCGCTTCTTGTAAATAATCCGCACCCGTTACCTGAGCATTGGTCAGTGTTGGACGTCCTGTGGCAGGTGAAAACTTAGTTGGATTATGACCTTCACTACCTGATGACCATGCACCGTTTGCCGCACCAAATGATTTTGAACCCGCTGGTTGTAAATCTGATGCGCCAGTATAGCCAGTACCATTAGCATAGTTCAGGGTGGTATAAGGCAAGCCCAGCATATCCAGATCAGGCGTAGTTGAACCGACATTCTGCGTTAAGCCTAAAATAGGATTGCCACGTTGTGGGTAACCACCGATAGTGAATACATGACTATGATCCGCAGTAACGATGATCAAGGTATCTTCTGGACTGGTTTTACCCACCGCTGCTTGTACCGCGGCTGCTAATTGTTGAGTATCCGTCAACGCGCGGTAAGCATTTCCGGAATGGTGTGCGTGATCAATACGCCCCCCTTCAACCATTAAAAAGTAACCGTTTGGATTCTTTTTCAAAATATCAATGGCTTTTGTCGCCATCTCAGTCAGTGATGGCTCACCCGCTTTATCATGTGCAACACGATCCGCTTCATAATGAACATGCGACGGTTCGAACAAACCTAAAAGATGATCAGTGGTACTTGGATCTATCGCATCAAACTGCGCTTTATTCCAAACATAATCGGCTTTCGTGTGTTTAGTTTTCCATTCAGCTGTAAGGTCACGTCCATCTTTACGTTTACCAGCGACACCGTATTCAGGATCAGTAACCGTCGTAGGAATAAAACGGGTACGTCCACCACCCAATGCGACATCAATACCACCGTTAACATTGTAATCAATCAATTGCGAGGCAATGTCAGGAACCGTTGCACCCGCTGGTCTGTCTGAATCCGCTTCCCAATCACGATTGGCCGTGTGTGCATACGTCGCCGCAGGTGTTGCATGCGTAATACGCGCAGTAGACACAACACCGACTGACATGCTGCGTTCTTTTGCTTGTTCTAAAATAGTGCTGAGTTTGTTAGCATTAATCTTATTAGCATCAGGTTCACTACGCACCAGCGTGTGATTAACAGAAATAAAGCCATCATTAGATTTTACCCCAGTGACAATTGCAGTCATGGTTGGTGCAGAATCAGGGGTTTGTTGGTTAACACTGTAGGTTTTAGACAACGCCATATAAGGCGCTTTTTCAAAGAACAAGGAGTTTTCTTCACCATGACCGCCTTTTTGTTGGCCATCATAAATCCGTGCCGCAGTAATGGTTGAAATACCCATACCATCGCCCACAAATAAAATAACATTTTTAGCGCGTTTTTGGATAGGTGTCAGATTTTTTGCATCAAAAACAGCTTGACGTCCGGCATTAAACCAATCT
>JAPLRW010000045.1 GCA_026398935.1 Methylococcales bacterium | reverse complement strand
CCCGCTAAAGACTAAAGGGTACAACGTTAGGCATGGCAAAAAGAATTTATCTTCGGTATTGGCAACATTGCGTTTATGCTCAAGGGGCTTATTGTCCTATCGCTGAATAAGGCTGATGTAAGGCTGATGTAAGTGTGACGTCATAATGAGCATTGCTGGCATATACCCGCGCTTCAATTGTAAGCGCGAGTATATGCCGCAACGGTTATGAACTATGCAGAACAGTTGACTACCAACAGATTGCAGGGCTTAATCGACATGAGCACAGGCCTTCAATCGGCGCCAGCAAGGGGTAAAAATTACTCAGGCTCTCTTAACGGGGTATTCGCTCAGAATTCCGTGTCGATCCCAGATAGCGCGGCAGCCAATGTCACAAAGGCGAGATTCACGGCATTCATTTCAGGGCGGACGTCCTCAGCATTAATACTGTTTACTTTACCCATACGTAATCGATTGTCCAATTGCTCAGCCATTGCTGATAAGTGATTAGCGCCCAGCATCCCACCTGTGCCTTTAAGGGTATGCGCGAAGAGTTTGGCGCTAACATAATCACCCTCAATGAGGCTATTTTCCAGCAGCGTCATATCATTAAAGTGTGCATCGATAAAACGGCCTAACAGATTCAAGTATTTTTCGGCATTATTAGGCAGTATGGACAAACCGCGAGTAACATCAAATCCCGTTAAGCCAGCAAGACGGGCTAAGGTGGCTTCAGTTGTCGTTTGTACAGGCATTATCAATGCCGTGTGGGCATTACTTGTCTCATTCGGCGTAGTGGCGAATCCGACTGGCAGCCATTTTAGTAGCGCTGCGTAGAGCAGTTCTGGCTCAACTGGCTTGGCAACAAAGTCGCTCATCCCGACAGCTGTACACGCACGGCGATCCTCATCGAAGGCGTTTGCCGTCATGGCTATGATGGGTACACTCTCCCTGCCAGCAATAGCACGAATAGCGATGGTGGCTTCCAAGCCATCCATATTGGGCATCTGCATATCCATCAGAATCAGGTCATATATATGGATTTTTACCTTCTCTATCGCGTCCAAGCCATCAATAGCGGCATCTGCTGTCAGACCAACCGCATACAGCAATTCCAGCGCGACCTCGCGGTTGATGGCGTTATCTTCTACTAGCAAAATACGCACATCACTCTGCCGCAGGCGCAAGCGTGTTTCTGCAGGATCAGCGAGGAGCGTTATCGTGGCAGGCATGATGCCAACGCCATGTTGCAGGTAGGCGGTAAACCAGAAGGTACTGCCTACGCCCGGCGTACTATCAACACCAACTTCGCCCCCCATGAGTTGCGCCAGTCGGCGAGTAATGGTAAGCCCTAATCCCGTACCACCGTACTTACGGGTGGTTGAGCTGTCGGCCTGCTCGAAAGCCTGAAACAAATGTGCTTGCTGACTGGGGCTAATGCCCATACCAGTGTCCGTCACCTCAAAGCGCACCAATAAGCGGCCGCCCTTATCTTCTAGCAAGGTAGCAGATAAGGCGATGCTACCGGACTCGGTAAACTTAACCGCATTACCCGCATAGTTAAGCAAGGCCTGCCGCAGCCGTGTGGGGTCGCCGCTTAACCATAACGGCACAGAATCGACATCGCTGCTAATACGGATGCCTTTGTGCTGTGCTGCTGCAGCGATGAGTGAAGCCACATTATCCAGCACTGCCGAGAGGTGAAAATGGGTATTTTCCAGTTGCAACTTGCCCGCTTCAATCTTGGACAAATCCAGAATGTCGTTGATGATGGCCAATAAATGTTGACTGGCATTATCAATCTTGTCCAATCGTTCAACTTGTTCCGGAGTTGCCCCTGCGTGGCGTAGCAGATGGTTCATACCAATGATGGCGTTCATCGGAGTACGAATTTCGTGACTCATGCTAGATAAGAAATCCGATTTTGCCAGATTGGCTTTTTCAGCCGCAGACTTAGCATCGGTCAGCGCGGCCTCAACCAGCCTACGTTCAGTCAAGTCACGGGTTAATTTAGCGAAACCACGCAGATTGCCTAATTGATCTCGAATAGCGGTGTATACCACGTTGGCCCAGAAACGTGATTGGTCTTTACGCACCCGCCAACCTTCATCTTCGAAGCGGTCATTAGCTATGGCAGCATCCAGATCCTTTTGGGGCTTGCCATTAATGACATCTTTTTCAAGATAAAACCGTGAGAAATGCCGCCCCACAATATCTTCCGCAAGATAGCCCTTAATACGCTCGACTCCGGCGTTCCAGCTCACCACCAGTCCATCAGGATCAAGCATCACAATCGCGTAATCCGTCACACTTTCAACCCTCAAGCGGAAGCTCTCCTCCGTCCAACGCAATTTTTCTTCCGCTTTCTTGCGTGCCGTATTGTCCGTACCAATCAGCAGATAACCGATG
>JAPLRW010000200.1 GCA_026398935.1 Methylococcales bacterium | reverse complement strand
TAGTGTGTTTTTTGCCGCACATAAAATCCTCTCGTTTTAAAAACTTGATCGTAAGTCTGTTTTAACCGCCACACTCATAGAAAATTAATCAGCGTTGAGCCGAAGTGGTTTTTTAATTTTTTGATGGCGGAGACTTGTATTTGTCGAACCCGCTCGCGGGTCAAATTTAAGTCATTACCAATTTCTTCCAAGGTCATTTCAGTGGTTGAATGTAGTCCAAAGCGACAGCAAATAACGTGCGCTTCTTTTTCAGACAGGCTGTTGATGGCTTCGGTAATGGCTTGGCTTAATTCATGGCGGGCAATTTTGTTTAGCGGATGATCAAAAACCTGTTGTTCTAAAAAATCAGCTAGGGTGGCGCTGTTGTCGTCATCGCCTATCGGTGTATCCAGTGACGTGGCGGTCTGAGAAATAAATAAGAGGGTATGTATTTCTGCTTCAGACAGTCCGGTTTGTTCGGCCAATGCTTTGGTTGATATTTCTTTACCGGTTTTTAGATAAAATGCATCTTTGGTGCGATGAACTTTGCTGATTGTCGCCATCTGCCCAAAAGGCAGGCGTACCACACGTTCATTTCGGGTAAGCGAGCGTGAAATACCTTGTCTGATCCAGTACACCGCATAGGTAGAGAACTTAAAGCCCCGCAGGTGATCAAAGCGGTCTACTGCTTTTAAAAGACCACTTTGGCCTTCTTGCACCAGATCATTAAATTCTGAAAAGCCGCCTTTGTATTGATTGGCTAAGTACAGCACTAAGCGGGTGTTGGCTTGCGCCAGTTTTTGGCGGGCACTGAGCCATAGCTCTTCAGTGCTGATTAAATGCAATAGCGAGGTATTCAGTTGATTGTCTGGCGGTAGTAAAAAGTCTGCCACAACTGGGTTAATTGAGTGATTTAATCCCAATTGATTGAGCTCTTTGGCTAGCTTGGATGGGTCTATGTGAACCAGTTTTTGCATGCGCTTTAAAAGGGCTGCTTGGCTGGTCAGTTTATGTTGCGTAGCTGTGGTGTTTAAGTAATACGCATAGGTTACGGTGGTTGATATGGCTTTTAATTGCTCGGCTGAGAAAGGGAAATTGCGTAAAGCTTCCGACAGTATTTGCTTTGCTTGTAAATACGCACGACTGCTTAAGCCATCGTTTTGTGCGCTTGATTGTGCTGCTTGGTAATAGTCTGCCAGGGCGATAACGTACTCATCGGTATTGATGCTGTCGTTATCCAATAAGGTGTCATTATCAATGTAACACTTTTGTCCATATTTGTTGATTAGCCAAAGTGCCGTCAAGGGGATAGTGGCTAATCGTGTTTTAAGTTCATTGCGGTGCTGAGCAATGTTTCTGGCCAACAGGATATTGTGATGTTCAGGGCTGTCAGCAAGGGTAGTCTCATCCAGCTTTGGTGGTGCTATGCTGACATTTACAAGGGTTGGTTTGACAATGGCGCTACTAAGGTCGTTGAAAACACTGGCAACATCAATAGATATATCGCTGAAGAGATAGGGTCTGTTCGTAGCTGGTATATGAGTATTAAGCATAATATGTCCTCGCGATGTTACTTAAGTTAAGTTGACGAGCCAGTTTTTAGGTCATCAATTCAAGTCACAGCCGATGTCTATCGGATTGGTAATAAAGATACTCCCTTGATAATAAGTCGTCAACATATATATTAACAAAACATGAACAAATTATTATTTACCTATGTTTTGTTCATGTATTTCTGGGGGGGGGTGGGTTTTTGAGGAGGTATTTCTTGGATGGTTACTGTAGCAAGATGCTTCTGTAGCCGACAGGGATGGTTTGGTTTATGTGTGGATTTTTAAATAAATAGGTGTTTCAGTGGCGGGGCGAAGGAGTTGTTTGTGGGGTTCGTACTTGCAGGGAATTTATCGTCATTACGACGCTTGTGCATAAGGTTGTGCCATCCCCTATAGCTATGGAGCTTCGCGCAGGGGATTGCAGGGATTTTTCAGGCCGACAGTATTTTTAGGGGGGTGGGCGCTTGGAATTGTAAGCTCAAATCATCCAGCATTTGTTTGAAATCATCACAGCTATCCGAGCGTAATGCGCCAACTTCGTCTAAAACTGCTTTGTATTCTCCTGCTGCGCTGCCGCCGACGATCAGGGTAACGTCTCGCCCGATTAGTTTTTTCAAGCGTCGAATTTCTTTCGGGATAATATGGTCTTCTGTACTGATGGTTATGCTCAATGCGACGGCGTTTGCGTTGCTGGATTTGACGGCAAAAGCAATTTCTTCTGCGGGTAAATCAGGGCCAAGATACGTGATTCGCCAGCCTTTGAACTCAGCAATGAGCGCGGCGATTAATGCGCCTAATTCGTGTTGCTGGCCAATTGGGGTGCTAATAATCAGTCGGGGCGCATTGCTGGCGGGGGTGTAATTGCTGCGTAGAATGTAGACCATTGACCGAATCACTGAGGTTGTCATGTGTTCGTGTGAAGGCCTTAGCGTGCCTGACTTCCAGTCTTCGCCCATGCGAGTTAATAGCGGGGTCAGTAGGCTTTCCATAAACACTTGCGCGCCTAATTCAACGACTGCATTTTCAAAATGAGACTCTATCGCTCTGGCATCAAACACCATCATGGCGGTGTAGCATTTTTCAATATAGCTTTCTGCTAAATAGCGATGGTCGCTGGTGGTGGCGCTGGCTCGGCTGGGTGGCGTGTGCTGATCAGGCTGCAGTAGTTTTTGTAGTTCATCAAATGACAGTTGTGCAATCTGCCCTATACTGTGCCCTTCAGTCGTTGCCTGCTTGAGTAGTTTTAAGCGGACAATGTCTTGGTCGCTGTAAACGCGATGACCGCCGTCTGTGCGTGAAGGCGTGACCGCTTGGTAGCGGCGCTCCCACGCTCGAATTAAGTCGGCTTTTACGCCAGACCGTTTGACAACCGTGCTGATTAAATAACAGGGCGCGTCATCCAGGTAATTTGACATTACAGTCTCCGTTAAAAAATAAACATGTACTTGCAGTATATCACGACATTGACAATACATTGACAAGAGCTAGTATATATTTCACTTGTCGGCTTGCGTAGCGGGTGTGCATTCTTTTTATGATGGCTATCTCAAAATACAGTTAAAATGACCCTACAACCCAAGAGAAAGTGCACAGGGTCTTTTTCTTTGGCATGCTGTCGATGTATTTTGTTTGAAGAGTCTATGTTACGTTTTACACAAATTTCACTGACCACCGTCATTCTTTTAGCTATCATCTTAGCCAATATTAGTCTCTATATCGCAGAGCCTTTGCCAATCAGAGTGCTTCGGCACTATTTATTTGACCAATATCAACAGTGGTCTCCTAGGCCTTACCAGGATGTTGGTGTGCGTGTCATCGATGTTGATGATGAAAGTTTACAAAAAATAGGTCAATGGCCTTGGCCACGCACCCGTATCGCAACGTTATTGACGCTTTTAAAAGAGAATGAACGTGCCATTGGCATCGATTTTATTTTCTCAGAACCTGATCGTACCTCGCCTGCATCAATGTTAAAGCTGTGGCAAGTGTCTCCTGATGTTCGTGCGCAATTACAATTACTTCCTGATCACGATCAACAACTCGCAGCAGCTATCCGCAGTCAGCGTACCGTGTTGGGTTTTTCTGCTGAGCGCGTCATCAATAATGTCGAGTTACCCGTCGAACCGTTTCGCTTTATTCGCTTGGGTGATGCGCCTTACCCTTTTGTACCCAGCTTTACCAGTGCGATTAATTCACTGCCGCTATTGGAAGAGCATGCCGCCGGTAATGGCGCGCTTATTTTTATTCCCGATGTGGACGGGGTCGTTAGAAAAGTACCGTTAATTATTCAAATTCAAGACAGCTTGTACCCGTCTTTTTCTCTGGAGTTATTACGGGTTGCCTTGCATCAAAAAAATTATCTGGTTAAAACAACGGCACATTATGCGATTGGTATTGAACAGATCATGATTGGTGCTTTTAGTATTCCCAGTACCGCTAATGGTGAAATGTGGGTTTATTATTCACCGTCCAATGCCGTGCGCACTATTCCCGCATGGAAAATCCTGAACGGCGAGGTTTCGCCTGAAACGTTAAAAGATAAGATATTGCTGATTGGTTCCTCTGGACGTGGGTTAACTGACCTGCGTTTTACGCCAGTGAACGGCGTTATTCCAGGTGTTGAGGTTCACGCGCAAATGTTGGAGCAAATGCTGACACAACGCTTTTTGATTCGTCCAAATTGGGCGGTGAGCCTTGAAGTATTGCTGCTGTTTTTGGTGGCATTATTGGTTGGAATTGTGACGTTAAATACGGGGATTATCAGCTCATCAAGTATTACCTTGGTGGCATTGAGTATTATTTTTCTGGGCTCTTGGCGATTATTTAAGGTGCAGGGGTTATTGTTGGATGGGCTAACGCCCTCACTTATGATTCTTAGCACCTTCATGTTGTGTAGCATTGTTCGGCATACTCACAGTGAGCAGCGCCATCGTTGGGTGCGCAGTGTATTTTCACGGTATGTATCGCCTAATTTAGTGAATTACCTTATTACGCACCCTGAACAATTAGAGCTTAATGGGCAGCGGTTGGAATGCAGTTTTATTTTGACTGACTTGGCCAATTCTACGCAGCTAATGGAAAGTATCGAACCGAGTGTTTTAGCGAGCCGATTAAACACGTATTTAGACCAGATGATTGCCATTGCTTTTCGGCATGATGGCACCTTAACGCGCATTGTGGGGGATGGTATTGTCATTATGTTTTCTGCGCCAATTAAGCAGCTGGATCATCGTCAGCGCGCGGTTACGTGTGCCTTGGAAATGCACCGCTATGCCAAAAACTATGTTATTGAACTGGCCGCTCAGGGGCTGGCGTTTTGTGATACACGCATCGGTGTTAATACCGGTATGGTATTGGTGGGTAATTTCGGTGGCTCGGCTATTTTTGATTATCGCGCCTTAGGTGATCCCATTAACACCGCTTCTCGCTTAGAAAGTGCTAATCGCCATTTGGGTACGGCTATTTGTGTGGCAGATGCGACGCTGGATGGCTGCGTTAATATTGTGAGCAGACCGATTGGGCGCTTGTTATTAAAGGGTAAAGCGAAGCCATTATTGACGTATGAGCCATTAGGGATAACGTCGCAACAAGCCCCTTTTAGGATAGATACCGCTTACGAGCAGGCGTATAGTTTGCTGAATGATGACCCAGTCGCTGCTTTGCGAGCTTTTACAGTGTTGGCCACCAAGCGCCCCGAAGACGCATTGGTTGCCTTCCATGTGGAGCGCCTAGCACGCGGTGAGCGCGGTGACGTGATTGTTCTTAATGAGAAGTAGCTGTGTTACGGCTTGCGAGTATTAGCGAATAGCCACTTCTACCCGACGGTTACGCGGTTCACTGACATTATCCGGCGTGGCAATTAACAAGTTTTTTTCGCCATGTGAGGTGATAGTGACTTCTTTAATAGCCAGTTTGACGGGATCGAAAAAGCCACTGACAAAAACAGCGCGTTCTTGTGCCAATTTCTCATTTAATTTAGCATCCCCAGTTGTATCACTGTGACCGATGATGGAAATGTCCACTTCTTTGCGTGCGGCAATGGCGGCGGATATTTCTGGCAATAGCGCCGTTGCTTCGGGTGTCAGGGTTGTTCCGCCTTCTTGAAAATACAGTAAAAAGCTTACGGGTAGTGGCGGTTGTGCGGCTAATGCAGCGCCAAAATCTTCTTGTAATTGTGCCTTATCAACGGCAAATGCTGCGGTAGATGAGCCGTCTAATAGTGCTCCAGTGTTTGCTTTGCTGATGAGAGTTTCGCCTTGAGCGCCCTTAACCATTACTTCACCTACGCTACCGTCGGCGTTGTTAAGCAGTGCCACGTAGGCTGTTGGCGCGCAACCGGTCAACAGTAAGGCAGGAATAATAAAAAGGGGTATTTTAGCCATGGTTTTTTTAAATATCATGTGTGCGGCCTCTGTTAGTCTTCAACTTTAACAACAAAATGCGTGCCTCTCGCGCCGATGATGCCAGCGGGGGTGTTTAACTGCACTGCTGTCGGTTTGAGTTTGGCAATAACACCCGAAATATAGTGTAGCGTTCCTTTGAGCAAATTCATGTCTAGCTTTAATTGTTCATCAGTCGGGCGGTAGAGAAATTGCGTGATTTCAAACTCGGTATCAGGGCCGAAAGATAAGACGGTATTGTCTTTTAAGGTGAGTCCCAGCGTGCCGTTGGTGTCTGTTTTAATAATGCAGCCCACATGAATGGCGCTACCCACGACGGCGGGTTCGGTTTTACTGCCCGTTATCAGAACAGCGTTCGGGGTGCTGGTTTTGACGTAGCCAATGGGCGAATCATCGCTGTGGGCAGGTGATGCGCTTAAGAGCCATAACAGACATAATCCGCTTAGTTTATATCGACGCATATACTCTCCGTTTAAAGTGTGATTAGTTAGTGTTAGTAATAGGCTATCCATCCTGCCCATCTATTCTGGGTTGTGTCAGGATAGGCAGGTAGACGAACATAAACAGTGCAAAAGCGGCCAGCCAGAGTAACGTGGCGCAATAAATAAGCATTGCGCTGCTGTTTTGTAAGGCTGCGGGTAACAGTACTCGGACAAACGCGGCTAAATTAAGCAGTACAAAAGCCGTCGCGATAGTATTGGATGCTTTTAGGGATCTTCCCGTATGGCCTAAGGCAACGCGAGCCATCATGCCGAGGGTTAATAGGCCAACGCCGCCCAGCGTGAAAGCATGTAAGGCCAACTCGCCAGAAACTAGCTGGTAGGCTGAAAGGGCGATTAAAATAAAACCGATAATAATCCAAGCATAACCGGTGTACAAAATCCATAAGAGCGGTACATACCAAATGCGTTGTACGTACCAGCCTGAAACCCTTAAACCATTGAGTACGGCGGCTAAAATGGCTGAAATAGCCAGCAGTGCGCCGGAAATGTCGATTAATTGCAGGCAAAAAACAATCACGGCGGAAGCGATGGCTAACAAATCCAGTTGTTGATTACGGATTGAGATCGTACCTTGTAAGCCGCGTTCCGTAAAAAAAGGCAGCACGCGACCGGAAATAACCAGAATCATGATAATAATGGTCGCGACAATTAAGCGCAATCCGTAATGAGCGGTATGCTCTGTTAAGCCTAATAGCTGACTGTGCAGTAAAGCATTGCCGAGTGCCATAATGGCGAGCAGCGCAATAAAGATCAGATTATGCGGTTGTTTTGCTTTGATGATGCCGGATGCCAGTTGCAGGGCTAATAGTGGTAAAAAGGCGAAGTCGATGAGGGCGATTAAGCTGTCAGGAAATGACCCTGCATAAAATGGCACGATACGCCCGTATAGCCATAATAAACACAGTCCGGCTAATTTATCGCCAGTGACGGTTTCAAGCCCCGTCCAGTTCTTAACCGCGGTTAATAAAAAACCCGCAATAACTGCCGCACTGTAGCCCATTAGCATTTCATGTGCGTGCCAGTAATAGCCTGGAAAGTAAGCGCTGCCGGGTATTTTTCCCGTGTAAATGGCATTCCAGATGAGCATTAACAATAAAGCGGATAACCCGGCTAATACAAAAAAGGGTCTAAAACCTAAGGCGAACAGGGGATAGTTAAAGATTTTCTGTTTCATGGTTATTTATTGTTCCAGCCAATCCAGATCGGCATTTGAGAATCCTGCCATTATACGCAATTCTCTATTAAAGGGCCCTTTAGGTTTGCCGCCTTTATAGTAGCGTGTGATCAAATGTTGATAATGCGCTTCAGGCTCAAGCTGCTGCTCTTGACAGAGGTAGTTAAACCAAAAAGAACCACGTTCAACGTGGCCAATTTCATCCGTTAAAATGCGCGTTAAGAGTGCAACGCTTAGCATATCATTACTGGCTTTAAACTTTGCAATCATGGATGGTGTAACATCTAAACCGCGCGCTTCCATACAGCGAGGGACTAAGGCCAACCTTGCCAGTATGTCGTCTGCGGTATCCGTTGCATGTTCCCATAAGCCATGATGCGCAGGTAGGTCGCCATAGCTGAGTCCTAGGGTTGCTAAATGCGCGTTTAATAATTCAAAATGTTGCGCTTCTTCATCGGCAATCTTGAGCCAGTCGACATAAAACTGTTCGGGCAAGCCTCTAAAACGATATAAAATATCCCACGCCAAATAGACGGCTATAAATTCAATATGCGCCAGCGCATGAAAAAACGCGGCTAAGCCTGCCGGCGTACTGAGTTGTCGTTTGGGCATTTGTTTCGGGGCTAATAGTTCCGGGCGAGAGGGGAATATTGTTGCTATTATGGGCATAGGCGGGTTGTCCATGACAAAACTTAACTGTCCTGTTTGCGCTAATTGCCACGCCGTATGCGTAGTGTGCATTTTTTCTGCTATATCGCATTGCTGTGAACACCGCTCAGCGATGTCAACTAACTTTATTTTTTGTTCCATACATTTTTATGAAAATTGATTATTTCGGATTAACGTTTTATTGTGCCTTTATATTTTGGTTGTCTAGTCAGCAGACGCTGCCTGCGCCGATGTGGTTTGATCAGCAAGATAAACTTTACCATGCCGCAGCCTATGCGATTATGGGGTGTTTGGCTTGGCGCTGTTTTCGGTATACGGCTAAAACGCCCATTATACTGGCTTTGTTCAGTGTTGCATTTTGCAGCCTCTATGGTGCATCGGATGAATGGCATCAATCGTTTGTGTTAGGGCGCAATTCCAGTTGGGAAGATTGGCTGGCAGATACTATTGGCGCTATTATTGCCGTAGTAATGCTGTCTAAAGTGGTTGCTATGGTGTCCAGCAGTAGCGATCACGAATTGGCGATGGCAAATTGTGCCATTGACTGTGCTAATTGTTCTTTTAGCGAGCTTCACAGCTCCACACCATCTACTATTAAAAAAACCTAAACTTTAGTGAGCGTATGTCTAAAAATATTCGTATTGAACGTAAAAGCGGTGCAGCCTTACAGCCATTCATACCGGAATTGGCGCGTTTAAGAATCGAGGTGTTTCGCGATTTCCCCTATCTGTATGATGGTGATTTGGGCTATGAAGAAAAATACCTGCAAACCTATATTGATTGTCCTGAAAGCGTTATCGTACTGGCATTTGATGCGGATAAAATCATTGGTGCATCGACCGCGATTCCATTGAAATATGAAACAGATGATGTCAAAAGACCGTTTTTGGCACTGGGGTATAATCCCGATGAAATTTTTTATTGTGGGGAGTCCGTACTCAATAAACAATACCGTGGCTTAGGCATTGGCGTTACGTTTTTTGAACAGCGTGAAGCGCATGCGGCAGCATTAGGTGGGTTTAAACACATCTGTTTTTGCTGTGTCGAGCGTCCTTTGGATCATCCGCGGCGGTGTGCAGAGTATGTGCCGTTGGATGCGTTTTGGAATAAACGCGGCTATGTTAAGCACCCTGAATTGAAAACCACCTACACTTGGAAAGATCTTGATGACGTGAGTGAAACCCCAAAACCGATGACTTTCTGGTTAAAACATGATGATTAAAATTGCTAGCGCCCAATATGACATTGGTTTTTTTAATGATTGGCACAGTTATCAAGCAAAAGTTGAGCGCTGGGTGGCGGAAGCTATTACGGCCAATGCGCACATTTTAGTGTTTCCAGAATATGCCAGCATGGAATTGGCCTCTATTTTTGGCGAGGTAGTATACAGCTCATTAAGTGGGCAATTGCACGCTATGCAAAGTTTACATGCTGATTTTATTGCGCTTTACCAAGGTCTTGCTCAGCAGCATCTCTGCCTGATTCAGCCTGGCACGTTTCCTTTGGAATTGGCTAATGGCGAGTTTCGTAATCGTGCCTATCTATTTATGCCTGATGGCCGCTACGATTATCAGGATAAGCTGCAAATGACCCGTTTTGAAAACGAGCAATGGCTGATAAAAAGCGGCGGTGAATTAAAGGTATTTGCGTCGGATTTCGGCAAAATTGCCATTAATGTCTGTTATGACAGCGAGTTTCCGTTATTGGCTAGACGCCAAGTTGAAGCGGGTGCTGATTTGATATTGGTTCCCAGTTGCACCGATACGCTGGCAGGGTATAACCGTGTGCGTATTGGCTGTCAGGCAAGGGCGCTGGAGAATCAGTGTTACGTGGTGCAAGCCTCATTGGTGGGTAACGCACCGTGGTCGGAAGCGGTGGATATTAATATTGGTGCGGCGGCGGTGTATACGCCTGTTGATCGGGGTTTTCCTGATAATGGTATTTTAGCCATCGGTATGCTAAATGCGGTGCAATGGGTATACGCGGATATTTCGTTGTCTGCTATTGCAACCGTCAGGCAAGAAGGGCAGGTGTTTAATTACCGAGATTGGCCGCTACAAGCACGTTTTGTATAGCAGAAGATAAGGCTGAGTAATAACGGCAGTGGTTTGCTGCATTGAAGATAAATACGCTAAAGATTGTGAATCCCTAAGCCCCCATCTTCTTCAACGATGGGGGCGGCCTACTTTTACGCTGCGGCTTTAACGCGCGATTTTACTTATCACAGCCTGCTGTTTTTAACCAACCTGATAACGCACCTACATCCTGCAATACACCCGCTGCAAGGTAATAAACGTGGTTATCCACTGACGAAACGCCTACATATGCATCTGTGTTCTTGTAGTAGCGGTAGGTATACGGTAATTGCACTTGAGAAACGGCTCCTGCTGCTCCAAATAATTTAGGGTAGGCGCTTTCTGCCCAATTAAGCAGGCATGTTAACGGCGGAGTCGTATTTGCCACTGGATCTATCTGGAAATTAAACACCTTCTGTACGGGATTTTTACTGGCATCATATTCAGATGCTGAGTTTTGGGCGGTAGCGACTATACCCCAACTCGTTACTGTCAATTGACCGCTGGCACTAATTTCCAGTGCGTTGTAATTGAACGTGTCAGGGCTGTAAAAATCAACGGCTGAAGGCGTCGTGCCTGCATTTGGATCATTGAGGCGACTGACGTTTTTAAGGCCGGGATAGCCTTGCAAACCTAAAGGCTCAATACCCGCCGCTGTTTGTGCTGCAAACATACTGTTGGCATACTGTTGCGCCATTGCAAAGGTATGGTTGGTAATGAGATCCGGTCCGGTCGCACCCAGTGGGCCCGCTACGATTTCAAAGGTATAAGGAACTTTCACATAACTGGCTTGTTTTTCAGTTTCGCCGGTAGGGGAATAGGTTAGCTCGTTAATACGGTTTTGATGATCGTCTGTGCTAAGAAATACCACGTTAGTGATTTTATTATCCGCAATGTATTTTAGTAACGCATTACGTTCCGCACGGTAGCCACCCTGCCATGATTTTCCTGCGTCAGCGTTTGGCGCACTGTAGGTTGATGCTGCACCGTTCCCATCAACGCCTGTGCCAAAGCTGGGTAAGTTGGTTAACGTCAAGGCACCACCGATAGGGCCTATTTGATCAATAGGATCTGACGTTGTTACAAACTTCCAAGCAATGCCAGTACTTTTGTGCGTTAAATAGCGCTTGTTCTAACAAGGCTAGCTGTGTCACACCCAGCATGGTGCGTTTTGGGTTGTTGGCGCGCGGTGCAGTGGTTTCATCAGCGTTCGCGGCTGTTTTAATGCGGATGTCACGATAAGAACGGGCGTCCGTGTTAAAGAACAGGGCGTTTTTCCCCCATGCTTGTGCCATAAACTGTTGTTTTGTACCATTCATTCGCGGGTCTTGCGGAGTATTGACCACGCCACGATCTGCAATCGGCTGGTAATTTAAATACACTTGTTGTAGTGTTTGAAAACCTAAGGTTTTATTGATAAACGTGCCGCTGGTATTGACATCATTGCTGTCTATACGTGCATCAACACCTGCGCCCGATGGCATGTCACCAACAGGGCCACCTGCTGGTGCGCCGCCGTTGATATATTGCCGATTGCCCAGTTCATGATTATCGTACAATGTGTAATTGCCTTGAGCCGCGTAGAATGTTTGCAAACTGTTTTGGCCGCCCGCATTAACAGCTTGGAATTGTTCGCGGTATTTTTTTGAATAATCAGTAAACAATTGCGCTATCGTAGCGCCAGTTGCGCTAGGCGCGGGTACTGTTCCAGACAGTGTCACTGAGGGTGAATTGTTGACACCCGGCTTACCATCTGTTGCACCGGCATTGCTCGCGTTTTCATAAATCACATCACCTAGGTTTACAAAAAAGTCGAAATTTTGTGCGGGTATGGTGCTTGCTAAGGCATAAGGACGCATAAGGCCATCCATGTCGCCACTAAACGCAAAACGTACCGCAGCACTCGTGGCTGGGTCAATCGCTGTTTTGAATTTACCGATAGCACTCTTCTCGTTAGTGGCGCTGACTAATTGATAGTAATAGACAGTTCCAGACTGTAGTCCTGATAGGGCTACTTTTAGTGTGTAATCTTTGCTTGCATCGGTACTTAGTCCGGTCTTGTTCAAGGGGCTTTTATCCAGATTGGCTGGATCGGTAGCCACTTGCAATGTCAGATTAGCCGGTGCAGTGCCATCTTGGGCGCGCGTCCAAACAACGGCGCTGTTAGTAGAGGCGTCGCCAGCAGAAATCCCAGTAAAGGTAACGGCAGCATTAACGGTCAGCGGTGCTAAAGCACTCGCGACGGTAAGTAGAATAATGATACGATTGGAGTGTGTGTGAGTCATAGCGTATAAGTAGGGATGGAGGGTTAAAGAACAGGCCTTGTCATGATTATTCAGCTGCGTTATTACAGCTGCCCGGATCGGATAATACTGTTCAATATTGACAGTATCATGACATTAAGATGACAAAGCGGTGACAAGCGCTGAATAGGACTCTTAAGCCCGTATGCTTGAGCAATCTAGCAGTGTTTAGTCTTTACATGACGCCGCAAAAATCACGTTACAATAGCCGCAACAATTCGCCAAAGCTGACCTTGTTGGTAGTGTATCTAAATGGTCATAAAGCATGGGTATTGTATTCAGGGCAGGGGTTTAACTCGAGGGTATCCGTAATGGTTTCGTATCAGTAAAATGAGACCCATTATGATTTTAAACAACGAGGAGAGTGATCCGTATGAATGCCGTTTCTAGTTTTTCCAGAATTAAGTGCGCGCTGGTCTTTATTGCGTTGATGATTGTTAGTATTGGGCCTATTCCGATTACCAGTACGATGGGGTTATTGGTGGTTATTTTTCGACCCCTCTGGTTTAAAAGGCTTGTGGATACTATTTATGCCGATAAGAAAGGGTGACAGATATTTTCTTATTGATGCGCGTGTTTGAAGGAGAGTATCAACGACGACTGTTAAAATTATCTAGCCGCATTACAAAAAATTAACGGCATTGTATTTACCAAAGAGTAAGCCAAAGATAAATTTCTGTTGTAAATGCACTTTTTTTATTGCGTTACCCTTATTAAAATACCTTTGTGGCCGACAACCATAAAGCTTAAGAAAAATTACCTTAACATTTACTTTGGAGAAATGTATGTCAACTATTTCTGGAATATCATCCGCCGTGCCTTACACTCCTGTTAATTCACAGGTAAAACCAAAAACAGTAACACCAGAACCCGTTGCGCAGCCTGTGCCAGCGGCGAGCAAAGATGCAGATGGTGATAACGATGGCAGTAAGGGATCAACTATCAACACGTACGCGTAATGTAGTAACCTTGGTGTGCAGTAAACAGCTAAAAGGAAAAAGGACGCTTGCGGAATCTGTGATACCGATATTCCGTGAGCTTGCCTCGGATGTTTTTTATGTGGATAGCGCGCTACGCGACAGATAAAATCACGCATATTGACATGGAAGCGTCTACTAAGATCTGGTATAAAGGGGGGTATTTAAGTCGGTAGATCACTTTACGTGTATTAATCGATTCTCATTCCACACTTTTAACGATGACAGTTATGACTAGAAAAGTACTATGTGCAAAATTAGGCATTGAAGCCGATGGCTTAGATAATCCGCCTTTTCCAGGGCCAAAAGGATTACAGATTTTTGAAAACGTGTCTCAGCAGGCTTGGGCAGAATGGTTAAAAATGCAAACCATGCTGATTAACGAGCACCGTTTAGCAAGTTTTGACCCGAAAGATAAGAAGTTTCTGGAAGAAGAACGTACGAAGTTTTTATTTGCAGGTGGCTTTGCCATGCCAGAAGGCTATGTGCCGCCGAAAACGTAGCGGCTGAATAATCAATAAGCCGTTCGTGGTAAATGTTCAAACCACGAACGGCTTAATTTAATGCTTAGCTTGTCAGAAACTGACGTGTTTAGCGTTTCATTGACTCAAAGAATTCTGCATTGGTTTTAAAGTCTTTTAATTTACCCAGTAAAAATTCTGATGCAGCCATTTCATCCATGGGCTGTAAAATTTTACGTAGTATCCATGTTTTTTGTAATTCTTCAGGGGATACCAAGTATTCCTCGCGGCGTGTGCCAGAACGGTTAATGTTGATAGCGGGATATACCCGTTTTTCAGCAATTTTACGATCCAGATGCAACTCCATGTTGCCCGTGCCTTTAAATTCCTCGTAAATCACTTCATCCATACGTGAGCCAGTTTCAACCAGTGCCGTAGCAATAATGGTTAAACTGCCACCTTCTTCAATATTTCTCGCCGCACCAAAAAAGCGTTTGGGTTTTTCTAGCGCATTGGCGTCCACACCACCGGATAAAATCTTACCAGAAGAGGGGGCGACAGTATTGTATGCTCTGGCTAAACGGGTAATGGAGTCTAACAATATAACTACATCGTGTTTATGCTCGACCATGCGTCGTGCTTTTTCAATAACCATATCAGCCACTTGGACGTGGCGTGTTGCAGGTTCATCGAAAGTGCTGGATACCACTTCACCACGAACGCAACGTTGCATTTCGGTGACTTCTTCTGGGCGTTCGTCAATTAGCAATACAATTAAATAGCACTCAGGATTTTTTTCAGCAATAGACTGTGCCAAGCTTTGCATGATCATGGTTTTACCCGCTTTTGGCGGAGATACGATCAGGCCACGCTGGCCTTTACCAATAGGTGCAATTAAATCAATGACTCGGCTGGTTAAATCTTCACTGGTACCGTTGCCTTGTTCAAGCGTAAAGCGTTTGTTTGGAAATAACGGGGTGAGATTTGAAAAGAGGATTTTATTTTTGGTATTTTCGGGCGACTCATAGTTGATGCTTTCAACTTTGAGCATAGCAAAGTAACGTTCGTTATCTTTGGGAGGTCTTATTTTGCCGCTGATGGTGTCGCCGGTACGAAGGTTGAAGCGGCGTATTTGACTGGGAGAAACATAAATATCGTCAGGGCCCGCTAAGTAGGAGCACCCTGGTGTTCGTAAAAAACCAAAGCCATCTTGTAATATTTCTAAAACACCATCACCAAAAATATCTTCACCTCCCTTTGCCTGTTTCTTCAATATAGCAAAGATCAATTCTTGTTTGCGAATACGGGCAACGTTTTCAAGCCCTAGAGATTCGGCGATGTCGATAATTTCACTGATTTGTTTAAGTTTTAACTCGGTTAGATTCATATTTAAAAAAAGAACGATGAGATGTGTGGGCAACAAAAGGAAAATTGTTGCGACAATAGGACTAAATAATTTCGGGGTGTTTTACCCCTAAAGTGGGGCACAAATACAGATTGTAACTGCACGCTTGAAATAGCGTAAAAGAAGTATAGCGCAATTATCTGGGTTCGTCTAAGTTTTTAAACGAACCCAGTAATACTTAGATATTAGCGTCGATAAATTCAGCCAGTTGCGCTTTGCTTAAAGCGCCTACTTTAGTTGCTTCAACAACGCCATTGTTGAATAACATCAGCGTTGGTATGCCGCGAACGCCGTAATGTTGCGGTGTTTCAGCATTGTCATCAATGTTTAATTTAACAACAGTGAGCTTGCCTGCGTAGTCAGCGGCAATTTGATCAAGAATCGGTGCAATCATTTTGCAAGGCCCACACCATTCAGCCCAGTAGTCAACTAGAACGGGGCCGCTCGCGTTAAGAACGGTTTCTTTAAATTCACTGTCTGTTACATGAAGGACTGAGTCGCTCACCTTGTTTCTCCAACAATTAAAAAGTAAAACTATAGAGGGGGGTGCGTTAGTTTGTCAATCAATTTCAGCCATTTTGATTTTTACGTTATGCTATACAGCTATGAAAAATACACATTTAACTGAAACACGTTTTTGCAACCTGGAATTATCAGACAGTATTCTCCAGGGATTGAGTGCTGCTGGTTTTGATCGCTGTACGCCGATTCAGGATCGCGCCTTACCATTATCTCTGCGGGGTAAGGATATAGCGGGTCAGGCACAAACCGGTACCGGTAAAACGGCGGCGTTTTTGCTGGCGACCTTTCAGCATTTATTGAATGATGAACGCGAAAAAATAACCAATCCACGGGCGCTTATTTTGGCACCGACGCGTGAATTAGCCATTCAAATTCATAAAGACGCCGTGCAGTTAAGCCGTTTTCTTGATTTAAAGTTTGCGTTAATTTACGGTGGAACCGATTACCAAAAACAACTGCTCAGCTTGAAAGGCGACGTGGATATTATTATCGGAACGCCTGGGCGAGTTATTGATTTTTATCAACAAAAAGCCTTTAGCTTGGAGCATATTCAAGTCACCGTGATGGATGAAGCGGATCGGATGTTTGATTTGGGGTTTATTAAAGACATTCGTTTTTTACTGCGGCGCATGCCCGCCCCTGAAACCCGCTTGAATCTGCTGTTTTCAGCAACCTTATCGTATAAGGTGACTGAACTGGCGTATGAGCACATGCATAATCCGGTGTTGATTCGGATAGAAGCCGAGGAAGTCACCTCTAAGGCCATCAAGCAAAGTGCGTTTTGTCCGTCTAATGAACAAAAGTTACCGTTATTATTGGGGTTACTGCAACAGATTCAGCCGCAACGCAGCATCATTTTTGTTAATACCAAACGCTGCGCCGAGCTTTTAGACGCTTACCTGAATTTTAATGGGTATAAAACGGCCGCGTTAAGTGGTGACGTGCCACAAGATAAGCGGCAACGCCTGCTGAATGATTTTCAGGAAAATCGTATTATGCTACTGATTGCCACAGATGTTGCAGCGCGCGGGTTGCATATTGCGGATGTATCGCATGTGTTCAATTACGATTTACCGCAAGATGTAGAAGATTATGTCCATCGGATTGGCAGAACCGCCCGTTTTGGTGCGAGCGGCGAGGCCATTAGTTTTATTTGTGAAGAGTATGCGTATTCGATGCCTGATATAGAGGACTATATTGGTCAAAAAATCCCCGTAGAAGCCATTACCTTGGCGTTATTGGCGGTGGATATTAAGCATCCAGAACGTCAATCGTATGCGCGTAAGCCTAGCCCAAGCAATAAACGGGTAGGTCAAAAGCCTAAAGCCCCGTCATCAACTCGCGGAAGTCCTCGATAGCAGGGTAATCCTGTACGATTTTTTTAGGACGCGTTGAGTCTGGTTTGCTGATGGAAATAAGCTGTTCTAGCCCGAACTGTTTTGCGGCATTTAAGACAGCTAAACTGTCATCCACCAGTAAAGTGCGTTGTTTATCGAAAGGGTGTTGCTGCTGTAAACGTGGCCAAAATTCTGCCTGTTCCTTCGCAACACCAAAATCGTGTGAGCTAATCAATGCATCAAAAAAACGATTTAAACAGGTTTTGTCCATTTTTAGCCCTAAACTGTTGCGATGCGCATTGGTTACCAGTAACACCGTGCGCGACGATTGGCTGACGCGCTCTAAGAACTCGATAACGTGTGGTAGCACCGCAATAAGACCTGCGACCTCCATTTTTAAACCCGTGATATCCAGTTGTAAGGTATCACTCCAGTAATCCAGACAATACCATTCCAACTGCCCCTCCATTTTTTTAAATTGCGGCGCGAGCTTGATTTTAGCTTCTGACAGTGACAGCCCCTGTTGCTTTGCGTAGTTTAGTGGGACAAATTCTTGCCAGAAATGGTTGTCGTAGTTTAAATCCAGCAGCGTACCATCCATATCTAATAGCACGGTATCAATTTTTTCCCAGTTAATCATCTGTGTGCGTCCCCGTGTGAAGCGGTTAAAAATAAGCCCAACTATTTAGAAATCTTGTGTAAAGTGCGGTTTTTTAGGTGGGCGTATGGGCTGTTTTGGTGGAAGATTTTCGGTAGTCGCCGTGATCTTATTTTTTATTGTACTTAAAAATAGATATACTAGCTTAATCCGTTGTCATCTCAAGTTGTATCATTGTTATAAACCTTAAAAACATGCCATTCTTGACCCGCCGTGCGTTATTCCGAGCTTTGATGTTGTCGGCACTGATTGTAAGTGCATCGGTTGTTGCGTACGCACTCCAGCAAGAAATGAATACCTCTAAATGGCAAGCGCAGTATTTGTCAGAGTTGGCGGCGGATCTGCATTATGTCGTTAAGCCTGGCTCCAGTTCATCCATTCGTTATCCTGATTACGGCCCGCTTGATGTGCGATTGGGTTATGTTGGGTTGCCTGATTTTATTGCGCGCCTGCAAAAACAAGACTTCGTGGTGACGGCGCAAACCCGTATTTCAGCATTGCAAGCACAGCTGTCTGATTTAGGGCTGTACAGCGTTTATCATGAAAAAAATCGCGCGGGCTTGCGTATTTTAGATGATAAAAATCAGCCGCTCTCCGAATCACTGTACCCAAAACAGTTGTATCCCAATATTGAGTCCATTCCGCCGTTGGTATTGAATACACTGCTCTTTATCGAAAATCGTAAATTGTTGGACGAGCTGCATACCAGCCGTAACCCCGCTGTCGAATGGGAGCGTTTTGGTAAAGCAACACTGGATGTGCTGAAAAAAACGCTGGGGGTGGATATTAATGCCGCGGGCGGCAGCACGTTAGCCACACAGTTGGAAAAGTATCAGCACTCACCGGGTGGTATTACGCCCTCGTTGCTTGAAAAATTACGGCAGATGGGCAGTGCGTCCTTACGGGCTTATTTAGACGGTACGAATACCTTACCGGCTCGGCGGCGAATTGCCTTAAATTATCTTAACACTGTGCCACTGGCAGCCGCTACGGGTTATGGGGAGATACAAGGTATCGGGGAAGGTATGCGGATCTGGTATCAAGCAGATTTTGACACGGCTAATCAATTATTAGCGGCGGATAAAATGGCGTCCAGCGCCACGGTTACGCCTGAGCAGGGTAGGGCGTATCGGCAGTTTTTAAGTTTATTACTGGCACAACGCCGCCCAACCTATTTACTGGGCGCGGGTCATGAAAAATTGCAAAGGCTTGCTGACAGTCATTTACGGCTATTGGCTGCTGAAGGGCTTATTTCTACTGCGCTACGGGATGCGGCGCTGGCTGTTCCGCTTGCGTTAAACAGGCAGGGTGTGCCGCCTATTCCCAGCCATTTTGCTGACCATAAAACCCAAGCCATGGTGCGGGCGCGTTTAGCGGCTAATTTAGGGGTTAAAAGTTTATATGATCTTGATCGTTTAGATTTAAGTGTTAAAACCAGTCTAAACCAAAACGCGCAGCAAGCGGTTACCGCGACACTCATTGGTTTGCGGCAACCAGAGAATGCCATAGAAGCGGGCTTAATGGATAAGCGCTTGCTGAGTAAAAGCAATAAATTGGACAAAATCGTTTACAGTTTGATGCTGTATGAGCGCACCCCGCTGGGCAATCAATTACGCATACAAACGGATAATTACGATCAGCCACTAGACATTAATGAAGGTATTCGCCTTGATCTGGGGTCAACGGCAAAATTGCGTACCACGGTGTTGTATTTACAGCTTATTGATGCGCTTTATCAACAGTACGCTAAAACACCTCGTGAAACGCTTAAGGCGCTAACGCTACATCCCCGTGATCGCTTATCTTTGTGGGTGGTTGAGCAATTGCTGCGCACGCCGAACATCACCTTAAGCGAGATTTTAGAAATAGCATTGGACAAGCATTATTCCGCCAGTCCCGGTGAGAATTTTTATACTGGCGGCGGGCTGCATCATTTTAACAATTTTAATAAAAATGATAACGGTAAGCTCATGCCCATTAGGGCGGCGTTACGTGACTCAGTTAATTTGGTGTTTATTCGCCTGATGCGTGACATTGAATACCATTATTTGTATCGTCCTAACGGCATTTATACCCGCATTGAACAAGGCGGTGAGCCGTTGCGGCAAGAATACCTTGAACGTTTCGCCGATGAAGAAGGTAAAGTGTATCTGCGGCGATTTTATGCCAAATACCAAGGAAAACCAGCGTCTGAGCTGCTCAATGTTCTAACCCAAAGTGTTTATCCTAACCCCGCGCGCTTGGCGACGGTGTTTCGATCTATTCGTCCTGAACAATCGCCTGCGCAACTCAAAAGTTATTTGCAAACCACGATCAAATACACCACCTTTTCTGACGAGGACGTAGACTACCTTTACAATAAATACGCTATCGATGCATTTAATCTGCATGACCGTGGCTATATCAGCCATATTCATCCATTGGAATTATGGCTGGTGAGTTATCTGCAACAAAAACCAGGCGCTACGTTGACCGAGGCTTTCGCCGCCAGTACCGACATTCGACAAGAGGTTTATTCCTGGTTGTTTAAATCGCGGCATAAATATTCAATGGACAAGCGTATCCAGACTTTATTGGAAAAAGAAGTGTTTAGTCATATCGCCGATGCTTGGCGGCAAGTGGGCTATCCCTTTGCTGACATGACACCTTCTTATGCCTCTGCCATTGGTGCATCGGGTGATCGACCGGCATCACTCGCCAAATTAATGGGCATTTTGTTAAATGATGGCGTGAGTTATCCGGTGACTAAATTTGAAAGCTATCATTTCGCGGCAGGAACGCCGTTTGATACGCAATTAAACATACAGCCACCGAAGGGACAGGCGGTATTGTCCCCTGAGGTAGCTGCCGCGGCACGGGGCGCGTTAATGGGCGTTGTTGCGAAAGGCACGGCGGTACGGCTGAATGGGGTGTATAAAGACCCCGCTGGCAAGCCCGTATTGGTGGGCGGAAAAACCGGTACTGGCGACCATGTTCGCAGAATGTTTAACGCCAGAGGCGGTCAAATTGGCGCACAAGTCATTAGCCGTACTGCAACATTTGTATTTTTCTTAGGCAGTCGTCATTTTGGTGTCATCACCGCTTACGTTGCTGGTGCAGATGCCGCACAGTACCACTTTACCAGCGCGGTTCCGGTGCAAGTTTTGAAATCATTACGTCCCGTACTTGAACCGCTGTTGTTTAGCGACATGGCCGAAAAAAATCCCTCAGCATCAAACAACGATCATGCATTGACCGCCTTTTGTTGTCGGCGTGATGCAAAAGAGCTGGAAGCGCCCACTGTGTGGTGGCAAGATTTATTGCCCGTGGCTACGCAGTGATACGTTGCCTTGCTGGCTGCTGATAGGCAGCGAGATGGATGCCATAAATGTGTTAAGTAAGCGGCGCTAATTTAAAGGTCTGCATATCTTCGTTATCCACGCGGTCATAAATTTCTGCAACACTGAGCGTTAAATCGATAGCTTCAAATACCACCGCATGATCCAGAAAATAATAGACAGGTTGCCAGTGTTGACGTCTCCGCAGTATGTGTACCGAGACAAAATCTTGCTCTATCAACACATACTCCTGTAAAGAAGGTAGGTTAATGTACTTGATCAGCTTTGTGGTGAGATCAATGGCGCGGGTCGATTTAGATAACACCTCAACAATAAGTACCGGCGCACTGGTTACGCCTTGCTCTTCGGTATGATTACACGCAACCACTACATCAGGATAAACATAGTCTTTACCCAGCTTTACTTGCATATCCGTCATAAATGCTTCGCAAGGCTTGCCTTTTAAGGAGTTGCCAAACTCACGAAGAACATTCGCCGTTATTCTGATGTGATTGGTTGTTCCGCCCGTCATGGCATACGCGCGACCATCAAGGTATTCATGCCTGACTTCCGCTGTCAGTTCCGCTTTTAAATAATCCGGCTCGGTCATGCTAATGCCCGCCGCTTCAAATTTGGGTTGTAAAGCCATGATGCTACTCCTGCTATGCGTTTGCTATCTTACGAGCATTGTTATAAAAACAGCGCGGAAAAACAAGCCTTTATCATCACGCATTTTTCTGCAAATTGGAATTGCTAATAGCATGCTTTAAGTTAGGTAGGATGCGGTAAACGAAGTGAACCGCATCGTTCGAGATTGATCCGGTTCGTACCTCACCGTATCTACGGGCTGTTTAGCTTGGGTGCGTAATACGCTGATGTGCTTGGCGATTTTGGTTTATTTTTCGGATGTTTGAGAAAATTTTAGCCTTAAACTATCAGCGCAAAAATCAATATTATATTCTGTCCATATAATATAACGTCCTTTCTTGCCTATTTTTACGGAATTAAAAATATCAGGATTTTTTAATATCGTCATTACACCTTTTTC
>JAPLRW010000132.1 GCA_026398935.1 Methylococcales bacterium | reverse complement strand
TTGGCCCTGGAATAGCGCCATTAACTGTGGTCGCTATGCGTGGCGTACCCGTAAAATTAACCGGTGTTTCTGCAATAGTGAGCATAAATTCAGTACCAACCAGCTCTTCTGTCGCGGGTATTAAGCCGGCTTGAGCCGTTTTGAGCCAGGGCGAGAGACTTAAAGCCGCCAATGCCTGAATGAAGCGCCTACGGGAGAGGGCAGGCAATATAAAAGCGGCTTGCGTCATTGATTTCATGTTTTAAGAAGAGACTGATGGAGCGTGAAATAACCTGAGTTTAGGGAAATGCTATGCGCGTTTCAACCTATATATAAATCGGTTACTTTATAGGATAATTCGCAACTCATCTGAAAATAAAAGGCGGCGTAGAAAGCACTTCACTAACGATCATAAACGAAAGTATAGTAGCCATTAAATCACGTCAGCTCATTTTAAGTCTACACGACTGTAAAGTACACCCAGCAGATGAGCGGTATGTTTATGCTAATCAAAGAAAGCTAAGTCGCAGATAAAGGGGTTCTCGCACCTAATTTTGGCAAAAATATTGCTCTAAAATAGCATTAAATCGGGATATTTTTATTGGCAGAAAAAGTGGGTACGTTGTCAGTATGTACGTTAATAATCGGTGTAAATTTAAACGCGTCCGAAGTACAATAAAATGGCAGGGCGTTCATTATGCTGGCGTCTTGAGCGTGAACCTTACACCCACTAAACTGAGAACGTATTATCTTAGTTCGTACTTGAAAAGAGCGTCTGCGGGTCATTTCCCAAATAAATAAATGCCCACAAAAACCTTAAATGTAAGAGAGAAAATGCCGTCTATTAGCGTCTCTTTGAAGAATAAATCAGGTGTTATTATTGATGACACCGTCGTAACCAGTACCGCCAATGTACTTGGTCAATCAAATAAACAGCTAACGAAAGCAGGAGTTTAAAATGAACGGTATTATTCTACTAATAAGTTTTTTTTGCGGCTTATTTCTTGGTAATACATCGTGGGCGGCGGAGTACGTCCCCGTCCCCGCCGTCACTCAAACCTTGGTTGCGCCGCCATTCTTGCCGGATCACCAACAGGTTGACCACTCACCCCCTAAAAATATTCAAGTCCGAATGACGGTGGTAGAAAAAGAGATGACCATTGCACCCGGCGTAAAAATTCATGCCCCCTCGTATAATGGCACGGTTCCAGGGCCGGTCATTGTCGCCCATCAAGATGATTACGTGCAGTTAACCCTGGTTAATCCTGCCTCAAATACGATGATTCATAACATTGATTTCCATGGTGCAACGGGTGCATTAGGCGGCGCTGAAATCACTAAAGTCGCTCCCGGACAAGAAGTCACCCTACGCTTTAAGGCCATTAAAACCGGCGTCTTTATCTACCATTGTGCGCCCGGCGGATTGATGATTCCATTTCACGTCACGATGGGCATGAGCGGCGTACTCATGGTGTTGCCTCGCGATGGCTTAAAAGATCACAAAGGCAACCCCATTCATTATGATCGAGCGTACTACATTGGCGAGCAATCTTATTATCTCCCCAAGGATGCTAACGGCAAATACAAACACTATGACTCCATTCTGGCTTCTTTGGATGATGTGTTGGCTGAAACCCGCAAACTGACCCCCAGTTTTGTGGTATTTAACGGCAGCGTGGGGGCATTGACCGGAAACAACGCGTTGACGGCAAAAGTCGGCGAAAAGGTCTTATTCATTCATTCGCAAGCCAATGAAGATTCCAGACCGCATTTGATCGGTGGACACGGTGACTTGGTGTGGGTGGGTGGCTCGTTTGATGATCAACCTATTTCAAATCAGGAAACTTGGTTTGTACCCGGCGGTTCCGCAGTAGCGGCGCTCTATACATTCAAACAACCCGGAATTTATACCTATCTGAATCATAATTTGATTCAGGCGGTGCAATTAGGCGCATTGGCTCAGGTTAAAGTAGACGGTGGTGTCTGGGATAATGATCTAATGGAAGCAACACCACCTGTTTCACACTAACCCTTTGCCGCAATAATTGTCATGCTGTTAATTTTTACACCCTAAAAACAAGATACATCAGGAGAGCATCATGAATTTTCAACGTATGTTAGGCCTACTCACTTTAAATCTTATCGCTATTACGGCCAGTCAAGCAGGGGATGCTGCTAAAGGACAGCTACTCAGCAGTGCGTGTGCTGAGTGTCATGGTAAATATGGCTTAAGCAGTAAAGAAACTTACCCGAATATTGCTGGGCAAAAGCAGGCTTATATCATTAAAGCTTTACAGCAATATAAATCAGGACAGCGTAGCGACACGACCATGCAAGCAATGGTCGGCCCGTTAAGCGCGGAAGATATCGATAATCTCGCCGCTTATTTTTCCGGTAATGCCATTATTCCAAGCTATGCAACGGACACGGGGATTTTACACATTCCTTACATAGGCGTTGCAGGGGCATCTTATCAGGGTGATTTGCAGTATTTACAAGGCAGCAGCTTCGACTTAATAAGCATTAAGCCTTTACAATAGCTCGTAGATTGGATTGAAGCATTTGTAGAATCCTAGCTACTGATTTTTTCTCACGTTACAGGTAGTCATTTTTTGACTGTATCGTCTAAACACTCGGCAACCGTTTGGATCGATTATATTAATAGACAAACCCTGTCTTTAAACGCGGTATGACATAGATGAAAAATTATTTTTTCTTATTTTTGTTATGGCTGCTGGGTATGAACGTAGTATCGGCAGCAATACCCAAGGCGGATCTGAGTATTATTTCACTGAATACGACAGAATGGCCGGCACAATACCAAGTAAGTTTACGCTTGCCTAAAGACCACCATGCCTATTTGGATAGCGGTGATGCACACAGTTATCTTCCCATCACGATTGATCCGCAAGCAAAATTGGCCGCTAGCGGCCTAAGCATCAGTCAATTGGAAAAACCGACAGGGGTTTACGATAGCCTCGTAAAAGCAACGGTATTGCGTGGCAAAAGTGATTTTAAACTTTGGCTAACGCGCGTAAATCAGGGACACCCTCGTCAAAATACCACCACGCTGGAGTTACAGTATCAATTATGTAATGAATTAACCCATGTTTGTTTCCGCCCACAAATTGCCTTGCAAGAACTGATATTGCCATCGGCCAACTCGCCGATAAAAGCAGCGGTTTCAAGCAGTTTTATGGATCAGTTGCTGCTGGCGTTTAAACATAACCAGCAAAATAACGTGCTGGTATTTTCATTGCTATTCCTTGCAGGGTTATTATCCGTAGCGACACCCTGCGTTTATCCGATGTTGCCCATTACCTCGATGTTTATTTTGAATCGCGCCAATGGCGATGCGGTCAAAGAAAAGCAACATGCGTTGCTGTATTTCATCGGCATTATTGGCACTTATATGTTATTAGGCTTAATCGCGGGCATAACCGGTGGTGCTTTTAATGTCTTCATGCAATCCGCTTGGGTTAATTTCGCTTTTGCTGTTTTTTTTACCTTTTTTGCACTGGCCTTGCTTGGGTTTTATGAACTGGGCTTTATGCAAAATGAAGTACATACTTTAGATCAACATTCAGCCCGAGTAAAAGGACTAACCGGAACGTGGCTGATGGGCAGCGTGGCAGGCTTAGTCATTTCTCCCTGTGTCGGCCCCATAGTATTTGCATTATTATTACACGTCGCCGATAACATTGCCGTTAAAGCAGACACCTTCGCGGCGTTAGGGCAGTCCTTAACGTTTTTGGATAAATTTAGCATTGCCGCGCAAGGCAGTGTATTAATGGCAGGCTTTGGTTTAGGTGTCGGGCTACCGTTTTTTCTGGTCAGTGTGGTCAGGTTTAAAATGCTCCCTAAAGCCGGTTATTGGCTGAATAAAATCAAATACGCCTTTGGTTTTATCATTCTGTATTTTGCGTTTAATTACCTGGAAAAAGGCATGGGTGTATTGGGTGTCACACCATCAACAACATTAAGCCTGAGCATCGGTTTACTGATTGTTTGGCTTGCCGTGGTGCATTGTAACGTCCTGACTTTCTTGCCCGTCGATGCACAGCCTAATCAAAAAATGTTCCATTACTTTGGCGTAATCACCTTAATTGTCGGCGGGTGGCTGGTTATTGCCAGTTTAGGGCAATTACCGTTAGCCCCTTTTAAAACAACGACTTTTCCTAGCCTGTCGACAGCGGCGGCCTGCACAGATCCAACAATAAATAGTGGGCTGCCGCTTATAGAGCAGGATGCTGGTATATCTTGGTATCGGAGTTTTACCGTTGCTAAAAAAGTGGCGCTAGCGACACACAAACCTATTTTTATAGATTTTTATGCCAGTTGGTGTGCTAATTGCGTTGCATTTAAAGCGGAAACAGCCAGCAATGCCACCTTGAATAAGACGCTACGAGAACGTGCAATAGCGGTTAAATTGGTCGATAAAGAACCGGAATTTGAATCCTTTCGGGAAAATCCTAATTACCGACCCCTCAAGATAGGTTTGCCTTACTTTGCTATTTTAACCGCTACCGGCGAACTGTTTTGGTCTGGAAACGACCATACTGCGACGCAACAGATGATTGATATATTGAATAATTATATCCGTGACGGACTTTAGAGGGGGGTTGCGGCCACGACTTCATAAAATGCCTGTTCAAAATGCGGCAGGTTTTTTTAATCACCGTTGTAAACGGTGATACTTAATAGTAGGCAAAAAAGCATTTATGCATACTAAAAAAACAACTTTTTTGATGCAATTAAAAGGTTTATTAAGGGCGGCAGCCAGTATCCCGCAACAAGCTTTTGATTACACCTCAGCCCAAACCGCTCTCTTAGGAGAAGAAAATGAACGACGCCCCTTATCCGAACAATGCGCTTTGTTCAGCGCCTTCCATTACGCCAGTGGCTCCAGTGCGCGTCCCAAAAATAAGGCCTATCGGCATCGTCGTGTTTCCTGGTGCTGAGATTATTGATATTACCGGCCCGATGGAAGTATTTGCTTTCGCCAACATCGCCCTGAAAAGTAGTGGTATTTGTGACGAGCCCAGCTATCCCATTGAGGTAATCGCGGCAAAAACAGGGTCAGTAACGACGTCCTGTGGCCTTCAGATTATTGCTAACCGATCGTATGAAGACATACATGACGGGATTGATACCCTGCTGATTGCCGGAACGCCTGAGGTTGAATGCTTGTTGTGCGACCCGGCCTTGCAGGTGTGGGTTAAGGCCATTGCGCCACGGGTCAGGCGAATGGCATCGGTTTGTACTGGGGCTTTCCTGTTGGCAGAATGTGGACTTCTGAATGGCCTTCGGGCAACCAGCCATTGGGCGTATTGTGCTCGATTGGCGAATGACTATCCCGCCATAAAGGTTGAGCCAGACCGGATTTTTGTACGCGAGGGTAACATTTCAACGTCAGGTGGCATTACTTCGGGCATGGATCTAGCATTGTCGATGGTGGAGGAGGACTGGGGCGGTGAGGTTGCTTTAGGGGTGGCGCGTTATCTGGTGATGTTTCTCAAACGCCCAGGTGGGCAGTCGCAATTCAGCGCCTATTTGACCAGTGAAGCCATACGCCCCGAAATTAAAGATTTACAGGCCTGGATCATGATGCACCTCACCAAGGATTTACGCGTAGAAACACTGGCCGAACGCCTGTGTATGAGCCCTCGGAATTTTGCACGGCTTTTCGTGGCAGAAACCAGCATGACCCCAGCCAAGTTTGTTGAACTAGCACGTATCGATGCCGCTCGCCATTATCTGGGCAGCAGCAAGCTATCCATTGAGGCGGTGGCCGAAAAATCCGGTTTTGGTGATGCCGAACGGATGCGCCGTGCTTTTATTCGCCAGTTGGGCGTCAATCCACAAGGCTACCGTGATCGTTTCAGTGGCTCTGAACCGCATTCAATAAAAGCGGCCTAGCTCAAGGTGAACCAAGAAGTGGTGTATTTTTCGGCCGCAATGCAGCCGAAAACAAGCATAATTAGGAGATTACCATGCGTATTTTACTTATTTCATCGGCGTTTTCTGGGTTAACCCAACGCTTTTATACCGAACTGGACGATGCTGGTTTTATCGTTTCTGTTGAATTGCACCAAGGTGACATCCCTCGATTACGTGAAGGCGTGGCCTTGTTCAAACCGGATTTAATCCTGTGTCCTTTTTTAACCAAAAAACTGCCCCAAGAAATTTACGCGCACACGAAATGTTTAATCGTGCATCCCGGCATTAAAGGTGATCGTGGCGCATCTTCTTTAGACTGGTCTATTCAATCGGGCGAAGCAGAATGGGGTGTTTCGTTACTCGAAGCGGCGGAAGAGATGGATGCCGGGGATATTTGGTGTAATAAAACCTTTCCGATGCGACAGGCCACTAAAAGCAGTATTTTTTCTCGCGAGGTTACGCAAGCTGCGGTTGATTGTTTATGGGAAGTGTTAAGTTTTTTTGATGCGCCTCATTTTAAACCTGAAGTACAGGATTACACGCGAGTTGATTATAAAGGCAAGCAATTACCCTCAATGAAGCAAACCGATAGACGCATAAACTGGAAGACGCATAGTACTGCGGATATTTTAAGGCGCATTAATGCCGCAGACGGCAGTCCCGGTGTACTGGATGAACTTTATGGCAAGGCTTTTTATCTGTTCAATGCTCATATTGCAAGCCATTTTAGTGGCAAAGCAGGGGAGATTCTCGCCACTGCCAATCAAGCGATTTGCCGTGCAACCATCGACGGTGCCATCTGGATTGGTCACTTACAACCCCAATTAGACTCTGGAAAAAAAGGCATTAAACTGCCCGCAACCATGGCTTTAAAGGGTCTGCTACCCACATCGACGCCATCTGCCTTAAAAAGTTTTTTTTCTACACCGATTAAAGCGATAACTATAGATTATACCCAAGCGGGTCAACAATTACCTTGTCAGGAAGTCTGGTATGAACGGGAAGGCGACGCCGCTTACCTGTACTTCCCCTTTCACAATGGCGGTATGAGCACCGAACAATGTCGCCTATTGCTGTCAGTGTATCAACACGTCGCTAGCTTACCCGTCAAAGCAATTGTACTAATGGGGGGTGAAGAATGCTGGTCGAATGGCATTCATCTTAATCATATCGAAGCGGCTGAGTCCCCTGGTGACGAGTCCTGGCATAATATTAATGCGATTGACGACCTTATTCATCAGATTATTACCACCTTGGATAAGCTCACTGTTGCTGCTGTTGCTGGTGGCGCAGGAGCAGGTGGGGCAATATTGGCCTTGGCGGCTGACCAGATATTTGCCAGAGAAGGCGTGATTTTTAATCCACATTATAAAAATATGGGTGAGTTATATGGCTCCGAGTATTGGACGTATTTGTTGCCCAAACGTGTAGGTCAGGAAAAAGCAGCTACCTTGACGGAACAGCGCTTGCCGATCAGTGCCAAAAAAGCCTGGCACATTGGCTTGATTGATAAGGTACTGGACAAACAGCATAAGATTTTTATCGCGCAAGTGAAACAACTGGTTAATACCACCCTTGCCGATCATGCGGCGTTGCAAAGCTGTTTAACGGAAAAAGCCAAAACGCGGTGTTTTGATGAATCGTTAAAAGCCTTGGCTACCTATAGAAAATTTGAATTAACCCAAATGTATGCCAACTTTTATGCCAATGAAAATTACCATATGGCTAGGCACCAATTTGTGTATAAGCTAGATAATCACGTAGGAACACCAGAAAACATTGCTGTGCATCGGCAAAAAGATGGCTTAGCCCGGAAATTGTCTTCCGGCAGCCTGTACCACTGTGTCTGGCAAGATCATTACACGCTGGGCGATGCGTTGGTTGACCGCCAACATAAGGATTTATTCAGCCTAGCGGATCAGTTAGCCGCATCGGTGAATCGGGAAGAGCTGGCGCATAATATTCAATTAATCTATGAACATGTCAAAGAACATTTTAGTACCGAAGAAGAACAGATGACCCAGCTGGAATTTCAGCACACACAAGGACACATACGAGAACATAAAGCGATGCTGGAAAAATTACTGGAGATTGATCAAAAAATACTCAGTGATGACTGGAAACAACGTGATATACAGGCCTTTATGGATAAATGGGGTAAGCATATTCTCAATTCTGATATGGCCTTTAATACCTTTCTCAAACAAAGAGAACGGGAATCTGAGTCGATGCGCTAAAGCATAAATTCTGCTGACACAAGCGAATTTTAATTCAGTGGCTACGATCTATCTGTATGTCATGGGCGCAGGCTCTGGGGCGGGGAAGAGTACGGTGTGTCTGGGTATTTTGGCACAATTATTAGCGCTGGGGCTTAAACCCCAGCAGCTAGCCTATATTAAGCCCGTTACGCAATGTATCGTAAAGCAGCCTGTTGCACGGTTTTGTGAAGATACCGGCATTGCTTATCGGGACATCGGTAAGCTGGTTTTCACCAAGGGCTTCAGCAGGGACTTCATCGATGGTTTAACCGCGCCATCCGACAAACTGCTGGCAGATGTGCTCGACTCAATACGCCACATAGGCAAAGATAAAACCGTTGTTATTATCGACGGTGTTGGCGACCCCTCAGTGGGAAGCGTCGTGGCGGTATCTAATGTAGACGTGGCATTAGCATTAACCTGCAAGGTAATTTTTGTGGGTAATCCCGGTATCGGTGCAGCTATTGATAATACGGTGTTGTGTATCTCTTTTATGCACACTAAAGGACTGGCAGATATTGGTGTGATTTACAACAAGCTTCCACTTTCAGCGTTTAACGACATACAAAAATACATCACCAAAAGGTTGCCGGAATTATTGCCCAATGTGACCTTGCTAGGTTTTATCGGTAAGGAAGACCTCATTTGTGCAGGGGATTCCAGCAATGTTACTGCTATAACACGTTGGTTTACGTCATATATAAACCCAAACACCTTGCTCCGAAACTGGCTGCAATTGCATAAAATCCCCGATTAAACGAGTAACATGCTGAAAATATCGCCTACTCGCCGTGTATGCCTATAAATAGCATCATGGTCACTTTCCAGCCGCTTGATTATTTTCTACCGTACTGGCCGTGCCTTTGATCTTAGCTTGTACTGCTGGGGGTAATGAATTCAAGAAACCCTCAGGATCAGTTTGCGCCTTCATTACGATAGCTTGCAATTTCATAGGGTCACCGTCTGCCTGTTGTACCAAAATGGGCATAATGTCACTGGAAATATTATACAGCTCTTGTTTGCTGCCAGAACTGCCTCCGACCGCATCCAACGCTTTTTGATCGACCTCTTTTCCCGCATCGGTCTTAGCGGAATCACAATTTTGACTTCTAAGACACGTTTGTGTTTTCTCCAATGCCGGATTTGTAGCCTCATCCGCAGACACGTTTTGCAAAGACATCCCCGCTACCAATAAAAATACCCCTAACTTTACCTTGCTCATTATTGCACCCTCAGTGAACGTTTAGAAAAACAACATACAGACCCTAGAAGATTAGCAGATATTTTCAAAATAAACGCAAGAGCGCATCGCTATATGAAATCGGCTGTCGTTTATTCACGCATTGTTTGAAAGCAACTATCCATAATTCTGTAAAAGGAACGCTGCATTGCACAGCATGATCCCCCGTGCTAAATTAACTTGAACAAAAAATCCTATGCTTGATGACAGTATATAGAGTGTTTCTTATTATTAAACAACGGGGCGATATTATACAAATCAAACGCATACCCTTTAAAAGAGCCGCATAAATACAATCGCCTCAACGTTAAAATACGTGAGTAATGCAGTATGATAGAACTATTTAAGGATAATCCCATGCAAAAAGTTTACCTTACCGATGTGATCCTGCGCGATGCACACCAATCACTGATTGCCACCCGTTTACGCACGGAAGATATGCTACCCGCCTGTGCCATGCTGGATGATATTGGCTACTGGTCATTAGAATGCTGGGGGGGGGCGACGTTTGACGCCTGTTTACGGTTTTTAAAAGAAGATCCGTGGGAACGTTTAAACCAATTAAAAGCGGCCTTACCTAAAACCCGCCTGCAAATGTTATTACGGGGTCAAAACTTGTTGGGTTACCGGCATTATTCGGATGATGTCGTGCGGGCGTTTATCGTAAAAGCCGCTGAAAATGGCATGGACGTATTCCGTATTTTTGATGCTTTAAATGATATTCGTAATCTTAAAACCGCTGTTGAAGCCGCAAAAGCGACCGGAAAACATGCACAGGGGACTATTTGCTATACCACCAGTCCCGTACATGATATTCACAGCTTTGTTACGCTAGGTAAAGGACTGGCTCAATTGGGTTGCGATTCCATTGCCATTAAAGACATGGCGGGCTTACTCACACCGTACGCCGCAAGTGAATTAGTCAAAGCCCTGAAAGATGCCGTTGATTTGCCCTTGCATTTACATGTGCATGCAACCTCTGGATTGGCGGAAATGTGTCAACTAAAAGCGATTGAAGCGGGTTGTCAGCATGTGGATACCGCACTGTCCTCTTGGGCAGGCGGCACAAGTCACCCGCCGACAGAAAGCTTAGTAACCGCGCTAAACGGCACGGTTTATGATACGGGTTTGGATTTAGATAAATTACAAGCAGCCAACGCTTATTTCGCAGAAGTGCGTAAAAAATACCGCCGTTTTGAAAGTGAATTCACCGGTATTGATACCCGCGTACACATTTTCCAAGTACCCGGCGGCATGATTTCTAATTTAGCCAATCAATTGCGTGAACGCAACGCCTTGGATCGCATTAATGAGGTGTATGAAGAAATTCCGAAAGTCCGTAAAGATTTAGGTTATCCACCGTTGGTAACACCTACTTCGCAGATTGTCGGCACGCAAGCGGTGTTGAATGTACTGACTGGCAAACGCTATGAAAGTATCAGCAATGAAGTTAAACGGTACTTGTTAGGCGGTTATGGTAAAGCGCCGGCGGCTGTTGATCCAGAATTACAAAAACGCGCTATTGGCTCGGAAGAGTTGATTGAGTGCCGACCCGCTGATTTACTGAAACCGGAATTTGAACAGTTACGTCAGGAAATAGGCCTTCTGGCACAAAATGATGAAGATGTGCTCAGTTACGCCATGTTTCCAGAAGTCGGTAAACAGTTTTTGGAGCAGCGCTCAACAGGCAACTTGGTCGCCGAGCCGTTGCAACTGGAAGAAACGCTGGTAGACGGCGTTAAAAAAGCCCCGACTGAATTTAATGTGGCCTTACACGGCGAATCCTATCACGTTAAAGTTACTGGTACGGGGCCAAAAAATGAAATGTTGCGGCATTTTTATTTTATGGTGGATGGCGTACCGGAAGAAATTCTGGTTGAAACGCTGGATGAGATTGTATTGGATGGTGGCACGCAAGGTGCTGTTAAAAGCAATATTTCCAGCAAACGCCCGCGCCCTTCCGCAGAAGGCGATGTGGTGGTTAGTATGCCGTGTAATATTCTTGAAGTAATGGTCAAGATCGGTCAACAAGTCGTTGCGGGTCAAGGCGTATTAGTAACAGAAGCCATGAAAATGGAAACCGAAATTACCGCACCCATTGCCGGTACAGTAAAAGCCGTACATGTCGTGAAAGGCGAGCCAGCAAATCCGGGTGAAGTGTTGATTGAGATCGTCGCAACCGTTGAATAAACAGGCGATAATGAAGTTACCTACTCGATTACCGGTACTGGCGGACAGCGCCGCCATTGAACAAGCGGCGCTGTTATTGCGCGAGGGGCGTCTGGTCGCGTTTCCCACCGAAACGGTTTACGGCTTGGGGGCGGATGCCAGAAATCCAGCGGCGGTACAGCGTATTTTTGCCGCGAAAGGCCGTCCTGCGGATCATCCTTTAATCGTGCATCTGTCCAATGTGGCGCATTTAGACGAGTGGGCGATTAACATCCCCGATAACGCGATTAAATTAGCTGCGCATTTTTGGCCTGGTCCTTTAGCGATTATCTTAAATAAACAGCCTACTGTGCCAGTTGAGGTTACTGGCGGGCAAGAAACCGTTGCCCTGCGCGTGCCCAATCATCCGGTCGCGTTACAATTATTACAAGCGTTCGGCGGTGGAGTAGCAGCACCTTCAGCGAATCGTTTTTGCCGCATCAGTCCCACGCAGGCACTCCACGTTGCAGAAGAACTCGGTGATACCGTGGATTTGATTTTGGACGGCGGGGCTTGTACGGTGGGCGTGGAATCGACGATTGTCGATTTAAGTACTGAACGTCCCCGATTATTACGACCCGGACACATTTCTTATCTACAGATTGAAGCGGTTTTAAACACGGCATTGCTGTTGCCGCCCAGTCTAAAACCCACGCACACTGCATCAGCATCGGCGTTACGTGCGCCGGGCATGATGGCGGTGCATTACGCGCCCAGTACTCTCGCATTACGTTACCGTGCCGAACAGTTACCCGTATTGCTACGAGAATTAACCGCGAGCCATAAAAAAGCAGGCTTACTCACTTATCGTGAAGTCATTCCGGAAAACCCAATCGCGCAGGTGATACAGCTATCGAATCACGCGGATGCCTACGCGCAAGCCTTGTATGCCTCGCTACGGCAGTTAGATCAGCTACAGTTAGATATAATTTTGGTGGAGCAACCACCCGAATCGGAAGCGTGGCGAGCCGTTAATGACCGACTCAGTAAGGCAACGAGAGCTTATTAATACTGCAAAGAAAAGCTGTTTCAACCGCTGAGCGATTTACGCGGTTGGCATCAAAAAAAATACCCCAGCATCGGTGCTTTAAAAAGCGCCGATGCTGGGGTATTTACGTTTGCAGTAAACGTTTAACGATAATGATTTATCGTGGCAGCTCAGATGATCCCATAAGGTATTCATCCACGGCACGCGCGGCTTGTCTGCCTTCGCGAATCGCCCAAACAACTAACGATTGTCCACGGCGTCCATCACCTGCGGCAAACACTTTCTCGACAGAGGTTTGATAGAGCTTATCGTTAGCTTTAATTTGCCCACGACCATCACATTCAACGCCAAGTTCTTCCAATAAACCGCTATGCACTGGCTGTACAAAACCCATGGCTAATAAGACCAGATCCGCTTTCAGCGTAAACGCGCTGTCGGCTTTTTCGCTCATTTTCCATTGCCCACCGTCCTGTTTCCACTCAACTTCTACCGCATTCAGTTGGGTTATTTTTCCGTCAGCGCCAGTGACGCTTTGAGTGTTAACACTCCAATGCCGATCACAGCCTTCTTCTTGCGATGAAGACGTGCGGAATTTATTCGGCCATAACGGCCAAGTCATTAATTTATTTTCTTTTTCTGGCGCTCTGGGCATAATCTCAATTTGCACCACAGACGCCGCACCTTGGCGAATCGACGTACCAATACAGTCAGAACCGGTATCACCGCCGCCAATTACAACAACGTGCTTGCCTGTTGCGGTAATGGCATCAGCCGCAGGAATAATATCGCCCGCGTTGCGTTTATTTTGTTGCCGCAAGAAATCCATAGCAAAATGCACACCTTGATACTCATTTCGACCTGGCACTTCTAAATCACGCGGTTTTTCTGAACCTATGGTCAGCACCACGGCATCGAAATCAGCGAGTATTTTTTGCACCGAAAGCGTGTCGCCAATATGGCTATTGGGTCTAAATCTAACGCCTTCGGCTTGCATTTGCGCAATGCGTCGGTCAATTAACTGCTTTTCCATTTTAAAATCAGGGATGCCGTAGCGTAACAAGCCACCGATACGGTCATTTTTTTCATACAAAACCACTTCATGTCCAGCGCGCGCCAATTGTTGCGCACAAGCCAAACCCGCCGGCCCAGAGCCAATAACAGCAACACGTTTACCACTGCGTTGACTTGGAACTTGCGGGGTTATCCAGCCCATTTCCCAGCCTTTATCAATAATAGCGCACTCAATTGATTTTATGCTGACGGGTTGATCCGTTAGATTAAGGGTACACGCTGCTTCACAAGGGGCAGGGCAGATACGACCCGTAAACTCTGGAAAGTTGTTAGTGCTGTGTAAAATATCCAGCGCACGTTGCCATTCACCGCGATGCACTAACTCATTCCAATCCGGGATAATATTATTAACCGGACAGCCATTATGGCAAAAAGGGATGCCACAATCCATGCATCTAGCACCTTGCTGCGTCATTTCCGCATCACTGGGCGCAATAACAAATTCGCGATAATTTTTGACGCGTTCACTAGGAGCGACATATTGACGCTCACTACGAGAAATTTCCATAAACCCCGTTGGTTTACCCATTTTTAAATACCTTCTATTTAAATAAACGGACTATCGACTTAACCGAGGCACATTTAAAGTCACGTCGTTACACTTGACGATTCTTTAATGCGCCCGATTTTAAGTGGCAGGCCCAAAAACGCTTACGCTGACGCGGAGGCTTGTAAATGTTGTTCTGCTTCGATTTGTTTCAACGCATGACGGTAATCTACCGGCATAACTTTAACAAACAGAGGTAAATACGCTTGCCAATTCTCCAAAATATGCGCAGCTCGTTTGCTGCCAGTATAGTGCTTATGGTTTTGAATTAACTGTTTCAATCGACGCGCATCATGGCGGGTCATATCCGTCATGATATGTACACGACCATGCATTTCAAGGTCACCGCCTTGATGTGCTAATGCTTCAAGGGTGTCATCTTCGGCCGGTATCGGCTCCAGTTCAACCATTGAAAGGTTACAGCTTTTGTTAAAGCTACCGTCTTCATCCAACACGTAAGCGACGCCACCCGACATTCCTGCTGCAAAGTTACGTCCGGTTTTACCCAGTACTGCAACAACACCGCCAGTCATGTATTCACATCCGTGATCACCCACGCCTTCAACGACAGCAATCGCACCGGAGTTACGTACGGCAAAACGCTCGCCCGCAATGCCGTTAAAATAACATTCGCCGCTGGTTGCGCCGTATAAAACGGTGTTGCCGACGATAATGTTTTCAGTAGGGTCAATATTACAATCTTTCGGGGGAAGAATCGAAATTCGTCCACCACTCATGCCTTTGCCGACGTAGTCATTACCGTCACCTTCGAGCTGAATGCTAATGCCTTGCGCCAAAAATGCCCCAAAACTTTGACCCGCTGTACCTTTGGCATAAATAGCAATCGTGTCATCAGGCAGACCTTTATTACCGTACCGTTTAGCCACTTCGCCAGATAACATAGCACCAAAAGTGCGGTTAACGTTTTGAATAGGGGTATTGATAATAACGGGCTGACCTTTTTCCAGCGCTGGCTGAGCTTGCGCAATCAAGACGTGATCAAGTGCTTTTTCTAAACCATGCTCCTGAAATTCGGTTTGATAAACAGCTGTTGCGCCATCTGACGCCGGTTTATAGAAAATACGACTAAAATCCAAGCCCTCTGTTTTCCAATGGGATAAAGCCGATTGCATATCCAGTTTGTCGGAGCGACCAATCATTTCGTTAATGGTACGGAAACCCAGTTTTGCCATCCAGCGACGCACATCTTCCGCCACTAAAAAGAAATAATTAACCACATGCTCAGGCTGACCCGTAAAGCGTTTTCTTAACTCAGGGTCTTGCGTCGCAACGCCAACAGGGCAGGTATTTAAATGGCATTTACGCATCATGATGCAACCTGAAACAATCAGCGGTGCTGTCGCAAAGCCAAATTCATCCGCACCCAATAACGCACCGATAACCACGTCACGCCCCGTACGCAAACCACCATCAACTTGCACGGCAATACGGCTACGCAGTTTATTGAGCACTAAGGTTTGGTGTGTTTCCGCCAAACCTATTTCCCACGGCAACCCTGCATGTTTGATAGAGGTCATAGGACTAGCGCCCGTGCCACCATCATAGCCTGCAATAGTAACGTGATCGGCATGCGCTTTAGAAACACCTGCGGCCACCGTGCCCACGCCCACTTCTGATACTAATTTGACACTGATCCGTGCGGCTGGATTAACATTTTTTAAATCATGTATCAGCTGCGCCAAATCTTCAATGGAGTAAATATCATGGTGTGGCGGCGGCGAGATTAACCCTACGCCTTGCGTTGCATGACGAACTTTAGCAATAACCGCGTCGACTTTATGTCCTGGTAACTGACCGCCTTCACCGGGTTTCGCACCTTGGGAAATTTTAATTTGAATGTCGTCGGCATTGATCAAATATTCTGTCGTTACCCCAAAACGTCCAGAAGCGACCTGCTTAATAGCAGAACGCATGGAATCGCCATTTGGCAGCGGCGTGAAGCGTTCTGAAAGCTCGCCACCTTCGCCAGTGTTCGATTTACCGCCAATACGGTTCATGGCGATGGCTAGATTAGTATGTGCTTCGTAGGAAATCGAGCCAAAAGACATCGCGCCTGTCGCAAAACGTTTGACAATACTCGCCGCAGATTCCACTTCCTCTAAAGGAATGGGAGCCGCATCTTCTTTAAAGGTCATTAAACCGCGTAGTGTCAACAAGCCTGCATTTTGCTCATCAATCAAGCGACAGAAATCGTTAAACAATTCGCGGCTGTTACTGCGTGTAGCATGTTGCAGCTTACTAATAGTTTCAGGTGTCCAGGTATGTGCTTCACCTCGTACGCGGTAAGCGTATTCACCACCAATATCCAGTGCGTCACGGTACAGCGGCGCATTACCGAACGCCAGTCGATGGCGACGAATAGTTTCTTCACTGATTGCCGCTAAACCAGCGCCTTCAGTGGTGCTGGTTGTGCCCGTAAAATACGCATCTAAAAAGACTTCGCTAAGACCAATCGCATTAAAGATTTGCGCACCGCAATACGATTGATATGTTGAAATACCCATTTTAGACATTACTTTAAGCAAACCTTTAGAGGTCGCTTTGATGTAACGTTTATGCGCTTCATATTCACTCAAATCGGGCAGGCTGGAACAAAAGCCGGATAAGGTATCAAACGCCAGATAAGGGTTTATGGCTTCTGCACCGTAAGCGGCTAATAAGGCAAAATGATGCACTTCGCGTGCTTCGCCCGTTTCAATAACTAAGCCGACTTGCGTTCGCAGACCTTCACGGGTCAGGTAGTGATGTACCGCAGACGTACCCAGCAATGCTGGTATAGCAACATGTCCTGCGTCCACATCCCGGTCAGACAATGCCAAAATATTATTGCCTTCATCGACCGCCCGTTTTGCAGCAAGGCATAATTTATCTAAAGCTTGCTCCATACCGCTTGCGCCGAGATCAGACGCATAGCAAAGGCTCAAGGTTTTGGTTTTAAATACCCCCGCCGTACGCGCTTCAATTCGACGAATTTTTTCTAAATCTTGATTGCTCAAAATCGGCTGTTCAACTTCCAGACGCATGTGTCTGCCGCCTTCATCCATGCCCAATAAATTAGGACGTGGGCCAATAAAAGACACCAGAGACATAACCAATTCTTCACGAATAGGATCAATCGCAGGATTGGTCACTTGTGCAAAGCCTTGCTTGAAGTAATCGTACAATAAGCGTGACCGTTGCGACAATACCGCCAACGCGGCATCAATACCCATCGAGCCAATGGCTTCCTGACCCGTTAACGCCATTGGTTTTAATAAAAACTCAATATCTTCTTGTGTGTAGCCAAATGCCTGCTGTCTATCCAATAATGTCTTAGCATCTGGTGGCATTGCAGCCACTTCAGCCGGAAGTTTGGCCAATAAAATTTGGGTTTTTTCCAGCCAATCTGCATACGGATGGCGAGCCGCCAAGTCTGCTTTTAATTCAGCATCATCAATAATACGGCCTTGTATGGTGTCAATCAGCAGCATTTTACCAGGCTGTAAACGCCATTTTTTGATGATTTTATGCTGTGGAATATCCAGTACGCCCATTTCTGACGCCATAATGACGAAATCATCATCGGTGACTAAGTAACGCGCGGGACGCAAACCATTACGATCCAACGTAGCGCCAATTTGGCGTCCATCGGTAAAGGCAACCGCCGCAGGGCCATCCCAAGGCTCCATCAGTGCCGCATTGTACTCATAAAATGCGCGCAACTTTTCATCCATTAAATCATTGCCTGCCCATGCTTCAGGAATCAGCAGCATCATGGCGTGCGCCATTGAATAACCACCTGCAACCAGTAGCTCCAGCGCATTATCAAAACTGGCCGAGTCTGATTGACCTTCGGCAATTAATGGCCAGAGTTTATGAATATCATCGCCCAATATTTTGGACGCGATAGAATGCCGCCGCGCCGCCATGCCATTGACATTACCACGCAAGGTGTTAATTTCGCCGTTATGCGCAATCATGCGGAAGGGATGCGCTAAATCCCAAGTTGGAAACGTATTGGTAGAAAAACGTTGATGCACAAGTGCCAGCGCACTGTCCAAGCGTTCATCACTGAGATCAGGGTAAAAAGAGCCGACTTGTTCCGCCAGCAACATACCTTTGTACACCAGCGTAAGTGATGACAGTGAGGGGACATAAAAAAAGCTGCCCTGTTGCAAGCTTAAATCACGAATGGTATTTTCGACTTGTTTACGAATGACAAACAATCGGCGTTCAAACGCATCTTGATCAGCGCAATCTGCCCCGCGTTCGATAAACACTTGCCGAATGAAAGGCTCAACCGGTTTGACTGAATAGCCTAATTCACGGTTATCAACGGGTACGTCACGCCAACCCAATAACACCGCGTTTTCACGGGCAATCACCTCCGCAAACACCGCTTCACAACGCGCACGCTCACTTAATTCACTGGGTAAAAATACCATACCGACGGCGTAGTTACCCACGCTAGGTAAAGTGATACCCAATTGGGCACATTCTGCACGTAAAAAGGCATCGGGTAATTGAATCAAAATGCCTGCACCATCGCCGGCTTTAGGGTCAGCACCGACCGCACCACGATGGGTCAAGTTGGTCAGCAACTCTAAACCTTGGCGTACAATCGCATGGCTTTTTTGTCCCTTTATATGAACGATAAACCCCACGCCGCACGCATCGTGTTCGTTGCGCGGATCATATAAACCCTGTCTGGCTGGTAGATTACTTTGACTCATTGTTACCTCTAAAAATTATTACAAAAGGGTTGCCGTATTTCCTTTAATAGACCCCATACTGCACTTTAATATAGCGCGCATGTCTTGGCGCAAGTGCAGCAAAACCGATTAATTATACGGATAAGCATTTATTCTGTCACGCAGTCTTTTAGCCATCTTGGTTAATACAGTCATCTACAGCAGTAGACCGTAGCCTATTTTACCGTGTAGAGAATAGTAATAGCAGATTTTCATTATTTGGCTGTTCTGTCCCGTGCTGACGAGTCGCAGTAATTCTCATTATAAAAAAACGCGCTATTGTATAAGTCAACTGTACCTATTCACTCCCCCTTTGAAAAAGCAGGAGTGAGGGGGGGGGTGAACGATTACGGTCAACTTTATAGACGTTGCCATTTACACCCAAAACACGCTCCGGAGTTGCCTTAAACCCAGTATCTTTGGTTGCGATGCTCAGGGAAAATTGACCTATAAAATAGCTATCGAATTTTGATTGTGAAAACTAAGGTCGACATAGTGAAACGCAGGCACACGATTAATGCCACTTACCGTTTCATGAATACCTCGCCATTACGCAACAGTGATGATGCGATACGGGTGAATTAGGGTGAACTAAAAAACCTTCGGGATGATGGCAAGGCAGGGTATCGCAATACATTATCACTGACCACGGCCTATCAGCCAGCAATGTGGTTGCAGTGCTCGAGGCAGATAGACGCGGTTGCAAAATTGAAAATGAAAACAATAACCCGCTAAAGACTAAAGGGTACAACGTTAGGCATGGCAAAAAGAATTTATCTTCGGTATTGGCAACATTGCGTTTATGCTCAAGGGGCTTATTGTCCTATCGCTGAATAAGGCTGATGTAAG
>JAPLRW010000005.1 GCA_026398935.1 Methylococcales bacterium | reverse complement strand
CGGCATTACCAGAGTAATTGGTTGGTTGGGTGCATTCCATGCACCCAATACCAAAACCCACGACATTCACTTCCCCCTTTGACGTATACCCTTTAGGGTAAAAAGGGGGAAACGCATTGCCATTAGAACCTTATTGGCATGCTCACTCAAATTTAGCATACGCCAACATCAGCCACTTGACGCCGACTGTCTTAAATTTAATTTGCACCCGCGCACCGGCATCCTCGCCTTCCATTTGTAAAACCACGCCTTCGCCAAATTTGGCATGGCGGAGTGTTTGACCGGCTTTATAACTGGTTGCCTGTGCAATACACGCCAGTGCGGGCTTGGGTGTAACCACGCTTACCGGACGAGTGACATTGGCGCGTAAACGCACTTCCTGAATGCATTGTGCGGGTATTTCACGTAAAAAACGCGAGGGTCGCGGATAGGTTTCACGTCCATATAAGCGGCGTGATTCAGCGTAACAGATGAATAATTGCCGCATGGCGCGGGTCAGTCCGACGTAACACAAGCGCCGCTCTTCTTCGAGCCTTCCTGCATCGTCTAACGATTGTTGCGAGGGAAACAAGCCCTCTTCCATTCCCACCAGAAAGACGCGCTTAAACTCTAAACCTTTGGCGGAGTGCAAGGTCATCAGTTGTACGCAGTCATCGTAGGTATCGCCCTGCATTTCACCGGATTCTAAGGTGGCATGGGCTAAAAATAAATCCAGTTCACTGAGATTTTCTTCATTTTCTTGTTCAAAATCAAACGAGCGGGCGGCGTTAACTAATTCTTCAAGGTTTTCAACCCGCGCCTCGCCTTTGTCACCTTTTTCATTTTGATACAGCAGGATTAAACCACTGCGCTCAACGACAATTTTAACTTTTTCAAATAATTCCAGCTCAGCACAATCGCTGCGACACTGGTTGATCAATGCCAAAAACCCTTTTAAGGCATTGCTGGCTCGCGCGGATAAGGTGTTTTGATTGAGTAAAACAATGGACGCGTCCCATAAGGATACCGCTTGATCACGGGCTATCAAGCGTAACTCATCCAAGGTTTTAGACCCCATGCCGCGCGTCGGCGTATTAATCACCCGTTCAAAAGAGGCATCATCATGCTGATTGGAGGTTAAGCGTAAATACGCCAGCGCATTTTTAATTTCCATACGTTCAAAAAAGCGTAAACCACCATAAACACGGTAGGGCGTGCCAGTGGTCATGAGCTTTTCTTCAAATTGCCGAGACTGGGCGTTGGAGCGGTATAAGATAGCTATGTCATTAAGTTGTCCGCCTTCCTGTTTCCAACTGCGTATTTTTTCAACCACAAAATGCGCTTCGTCTTGTTCATTAAAGGCAGTGTACAAGGAAATTAACTCCCCTTCTCCCGCATCCGTCCATAGCGCTTTGCCCATTCGCCCTTGATTGTTAGCGATTAAATGGTTGGCGGCGTTAAGGATGTGTCCGGTAGAACGGTAATTTTGCTCTAAACGTACCACCTGATGATTAGGATAATGTTTTTGAAAATTATAAATATTTTCAATCTTAGCGCCCCGCCAGCCGTAAATAGATTGATCATCATCACCCACCACAAACAAGTTATCCTGTCCCTCGGTTAGTAAACGTAACCAAGCATATTGAATGGTGTTGGTATCTTGAAACTCATCCACATGCACCTGACTAAAGCGCTGTTGATAAAATGCCAAGACATCGGGGTTATCACGCAACAATTCGTGGGCGCGTAGCAACAACTCTGCAAAATCCACTAAGCCTGAGCGTTGGCAAATATCTTCATACGCTTTGTACACCGCCAGCATTTGTTGCTGATATAAATCGAAGCTATCTTGCATGTGTTTGGCACGCCGTCCTTCATCCTTTTGCGCGTTGATATACCACTGAATTTGTTTCGGCGGCCATTTGCTGTCATCCAATTGCATATTCTTTAACAGGCGCTTGATTAAGCGCAACTGGTCATCAGAATCCATCACCTGAAAGGTCGCGGGTAATTTTGCTTGTTCGCTATGCCTGCGGAGCAATCGGTGCGCTAAACCGTGAAACGTACCAATCCACATGGAGCGGGCAGAAATTTTTAACAGGTCTTCTATGCGTCCACGCATTTCTTTTGCAGATTTATTGGTGAAGGTCACCGCTAGAATACTGTGTGCCGATACCCCTAGAACCTCTATTTGCCAAGCGATTCGATGCACTAACACACGGGTTTTACCGCTGCCAGCACCCGCGAGTACCAGCATGGATTGAGCCGGCGCAGCAACCGCTGAACGCTGTGCATCGTTTAAACTTTCTATGATTGAGGTTACATCCATAATTTTATTTTAAGTTATCTATTGCACAATTCTGGGAGTTGTATATATTGGTTTGGAAAATCGTATTACAACTTAATGCACCCCTAAGTCATCTTCGCTATCAACATAAACACAAAGGTTTTAAAAATGAGTTTTGATTACAAACGCCTGGTCAAATTTGAATTCAATATTGGAGAACAGGAGAAAAAATATCGCGTCATGGGTGGGGCAGCATTATTACTGATTTCTGTTGTTACCGCTAAAATTATTTTATTGCTGGTAGGATTGGTATTAGTTGCTACAGGTTATAGCGGCTGGTGTCCTGTTTATTCAGGCATGGATAAGAATACCCGCAATCCCGGTGAGTCTGCAACGACGCACTGAGCGTAATGACTAAATAGCTCTATTGCACATTGTTCCACATGTTAGCACGCTAATTTAAGCGCCATTACTTATAAATAGCGGCGTCATTCGTTTAAAATCCCCAGTTTCATGTTCAAGAGACTGGGGATTCCCAAGCTACAGCCCTTTTTTCAGCATTTCATAATCATCCATAATAAAGCCTTGCCCTATATCTTGGGTAATGTCTCCAGTAATAACAAAGCCCAGCTGCTGATAGGCGGCAATCGCTGGCGCATTATGCTTATTCACCGTGAGACTTATGCGCGTTAATAATTGCTGTTTTGCCATTACTTCCAGCTGCGCGAATGCCAACATCCCCAAGCCCTGTCGCCGTGCCTGCTGTAAGATATAAAACTTGCTTAAATGCAGGATTTTGCCGCGCGTATTACACAGTACGCTCAGATAACCGAGCGACTGCATTCCATCGGAAATAAAAAAATACTGATAGCCCGCCGCCAGCTGTTGTGTAATCGCATCGGTAGATTGAAGGTGTTGTAGCATATACTCAACCTGCGCCAAACCGATAATACCGGGATAATACTCGCGCCATATTTCACTGGCTAAGGCGGATGCAGCCTGAATATCCGTTGCGGACGTTACCGCTAACAACGGCATCCCTACGCGAGTTATGCTTTGCATGTGGATTTATTCGGCTGCGCGTAATACGCCAAAAATTGCAGAATATCGCTTAATACTGGCTCTTGCTGTTGATACGGCAGGGAAAGCGCACCTAATAAAAAAGCATGATCCAAATCACTGTACTCATGCGTTTCCACGCAACCACCTGTTTGCTTAACGGCTTGACGCAAGCTGGCTATATTAACGGGTTTAACGGTCGTGTCATTGTTACCGTAAAGCAACAGCAACGGCGGCTCAGTGCCCTGTACAAAATTAATGGGCTGTGTAGCCGGATAATTTTCCTCCGGACCAAACACCACTTTTTGATACGGTGCCGTCATCGGTAAAAAATCATACGGCCCTGCCAAACCAATAAACCCTTTGATACTTTGATAGGTTTTAGGCTGCAAATAGCTTTCTTGCAAGGTAAGCATGGCGGCCATTTGCGCTCCGGCCGAATGCCCCATCAAAAATAATTGCTCGGAATTATCGCCATGCTCAGCACTGTGCGCTTTTACCCATTCCACCGCTTGCGCTGCATCTTGCATAATCGCCGCAAACTTAACTTCTGGATGGTGTCGATAATTGGGGATAACCACAGAATAACCTTGGGCGGTCAGTGCTTGCGCAACAAAGAGATACTGCTCTTTTGGTAGTACGGTGCAACCTCCCCAACACCCGCCATAAAAAAAGATGACGGTAACATGCTTGGCTTTATCCGCCGCAGGCAAGTACCAATCCAGTCCATTCAAACTGTGTTGACCGTAAGCAATATCAGCAATACGTGTGTAATCATCAAATTTCGCCAGTCCATTAACCAGCGCTAATTTTAATGACGTGCAACCGAGAGATGCTGCTAGGAAAATAACTATGCAGATACTCCGGATGGCTCGTTGAATTCGGCGATTGTTCAAGAAATAATCCTCGCATACGAATAAACTCATGATAATGGCGTGTAGCATCTACGCAATAGCAGCACAGACACTTTTGCGAACGATTTTGCACACATTACGCCATAATTGCAACTCAGCTGATTTTTTACCCCCTTCTAGCGGTTTATCACCCCGAGCCCACTAAATCAAGTAAAATACACCTTTTTTTCAACAACCAGGGTACCTAAAATGGTTTGGAAACCACGCGTAACAGTGGCCGCAATTATTGAACAAAACCAACGTTTTTTAATGGTAGAAGAAGAAACCGTGCATGGTTTGGAATTCAACCAACCTGCAGGTCACCTTGATGAGGGCGAAGACTTGATCAGCGCCGTTATCCGTGAAGTCAACGAAGAAACCGCCTGGCAATTTGAACCGCAAGCCCTTATCTCTGTGCAGATCTGGCGAAAAAACCCTGCAGCGCTCACCTTTGTACGTTTTTGTTTTACGGGCAGCGCGCATTCACACAATCCAGATCAAGTTCTCGATACGGGCATTGTTAAAACCCATTGGCTGACAAGAGACGAAATCGCCAACGCACCCCTTCGTCTGCGTAGCCCCTTAGTATTAACCAGTATTGATCAATACCTCAGTGGTCAACGTTACCCCTTAAGCCTATTACAGTCTTTTATTGATCTTGATCATGTCTAAAAACATCATTGTCGGCATGTCCGGCGGCGTTGATTCTTCTGTCACCGCGCTGCTCCTCCTAGAACAAGGCCATAACGTCACGGGCTTGTTCATGAAAAACTGGGAAGAAGATGACGGCACCGAACAATGCACTGCGATGGAAGACCTCGCCGACGCGCAACAAGTCTGCGACAAGCTGGGCATCGAATTAAAAACCGTCAACTTTGCCGCAGAATATTGGGAGGAAGTCTTTGAAGTCTTTCTGTCTGAATTTGCGGCAGGACGCACCCCAAACCCAGACATTCTGTGCAATAAACACGTTAAGTTTAAAGCCTTTCTGAACTACGCTATTGACGATTTAGGCGCTGAATACATCGCCACCGGACACTATGCGCGTGTCACCGAACAAAACGGTGAATTTTTTCTGCTCAAAGGCTTAGACCCCAACAAAGAACAAAGTTATTTTTTATACACCTTAGGGCAGCGCGCACTGTCTCGCACCTTATTCCCTATTGGCCATCTGCATAAGCCGGAAATCCGCGCGATGGCTGACAAAGCAGGCTTTGCCAACAGCCGCAAAAAAGACAGCACTGGCATTTGCTTTATCGGCGAACGTAAATTTAAAGAGTTTCTGCAACGCTACCTCCCCACGCAACCCGGCGAAATGCGTACACCAGAAGGTCAATACATCGGGAAACATTCCGGTTTAATGTATTACACGCTGGGTCAACGCCAAGGTTTAGGTATCGGCGGCGTTAAAGATGCGCCCGATGAAGCGTGGTATGTGTTAGAAAAAGACCTCGAAAATAATATTCTAGTGGTAGGCCAAGGCCACGATCATCCGCTGATGCTGCATAACGTCCTAGAAGCTAATCAATTAGATTGGTGCAACAACCAGTCTTTAACCCAGACCATACAATGCATGGCTAAAACCCGCTATCGACAAGCGGATCAAGCCTGTCTTTTAGAACCCATCGGCAATGACCGTTGCCGCACCGTGTTCGAGCAACCACAACGCGCGATTACACCCGGTCAATCAGTGGTTTTTTATCAGGGAGATGTGTGCTTAGGCGGTGGGATTATTGAGTCGAAATGCAATGAGAATTAAAAAGCTTGAACTGGATAATTTTCGCTGCTTTAAAGAATATGAATTAGAGTTTTCTGATCGATTTACGTTATTGATTGGTGATAATGGCAGTGGCAAGACTGCTATTTTAGAAGCCCTTGCATCAACCGTCAGTAAGTTTTTAGAAGGCTTCCCACAAATTCCTAAACAAAGCTTGAGGCCAATTTGTCAAGATGATATTCGCAATACAACTTTAGCAATGGGTCAAACTCCAATTAAAGAACGTGTAAACTATTGGATGTTAATAAATGCCGAAGGTAGTGTTAATCAGGAGTCTCTTGATTGGTGCGTATACAACCTCGATGCTCCTGCGTCTAATAGCACCATTACAACCTTAGCGTCCAAACTAACCGAAAAATTAACACAACAAGATACTTTGTTACCGTTACTTGCTTATTACGGCACTGGACGATTATGGAAAAAAACAGATAATAATGAAATTGAAACCTTAGCCCCTGGCTCACGCTTACTGGGTTATCAAGATTGTTTAAACCCAGCATCTAATTTAGAGCAACTTTTTCGCTGGTTTAAAACACAAGAACTCGCTGCACTACAAAAACAACAGACTCGCCATGCTTTAGAAGCCGTACGAGTAGCTATCATCAGCATGATTCCTGATGCAACGCGAGCTTGGTGGGATATTGATTGGGATGGATTACTTATTGAAACAGTCATTCACGATAAAATCCAGACAACTCCCTTTCATCTCTTAAGCGACGGCTATCGCAACATGATTGGCATGGTTGCTGACATTGCTTATCGTATGGCGACCCTAAACCCGCAACTGGAAAAAGACGTTATTAAGCTAACTACAGGCATCGTCTTGATTGACGAAATTGATTTACATTTGCATCCGAAATGGCAGCGTCAAGTGGTTGGACGCTTATTGGATACCTTCCCCAAGATACAATTTGTTGCCAGCAGTCACTCACCGTTTATTATCCAGTCACTGTACCATCGTGAGGATGTCTTATTGTGGGATTTGGAGAAAGCCGAACCTGTAAACATTGACAGTAAAAGTATTGAAGACATCGCCGAAAACCAGCAGGGCGTAGAAATCCCGCAACAGAGCCAACGTTTTTTAGATATGGAAAAAGCCGCTGAAGCCTACTACACCGTTCTAAAACAAATCCCAGCCGCCAATGAAGATGAAAAACAGCTACTAAGACTCCGCTTAGATGAATTATTGCTGCCTTACAGCGATGATCCGGCTTTTCACGCCTTTTTAAAAATGGAGCGCTCAGCCGTCTATGGAGACAAGCAATCATGAGACCCGTGGATCGTGGTACATGTATGAGCGACACATTTAATCAATACCAAGATGCCCGCGACGCTTTAATTAATCGAATTGGAGATTATTGCTCCTACTGTGAAAGCCCTTTACTTGCGCCTGCCGTTGAGCACATCCAACCCAAAAGCAAAGCACCAGAGCTAGCGAAAACCTGGAACAACTTCTTATTGGCCTGCTGCTTTTGCAACAGTATAAAAAAGGACAAAATGGTTAATACGAGTAATTTAAACGGCTATTTTTGGGCGGATAACGATAATACTTACCGTGCGTTTTACTATGAAAAAGACCGCTCCCCACAAGTAAACTCGCAACTAAATACTGCACACCAACTAATCGCTCAAAACACACTTGACTTAACAGGCTTAGACCGTGAGCCTACTCATCCAAAATTAACTAAAAAAGATAGGCGCTGGACTAAACGTAATGAGGCGTGGGGCAAGGCAGAAAGAGCTAAAGCGAACCTGCATAAATCCCCCAGTGAGACATTACGCGAACAAATTATTGATACAGCAACCAGTACGGGCTTTTGGTCTGTATGGATGACCGTGTTTGCAGAAGATGTCGATATGCGCCGCCATTTTATTATCGCCTTTAAAGGCACCTGCTCCACCTGCTTTGATAACGATACCCAACCAATAAAGCGCCCCGGCGGCAATATTTAAGGCATATAACCGACAATATAGATTATCTGCCTATTCCAAAGAACCAATACCCAAACAGTTATACCCTCACTCCTTACTCCGCCGCCAGTTGCTCAATGCGATAGTGTCCTGCTCCTGCAATACCGAGTGTTTCAGCCAGCCACGGTAACGCTACGCGCATCTCAGTAAGCAGTGTAAACGGCGGATTAATCACCAGTAAGCCACTGGAGGTCATGCCGGGTAATGCGTCATCTGCGGCAATTCCCAGCTCAAACAACTGAATATTTTTGATACCCGTGGCTTTCATCGCTAGCTCCAGCGCTTGATTCCGCTTACGATCAACCACCGGATACCAGAGTGCAAACGTACCAGTTGCAAAACGCAGGTGCATTTTTTTAAGCGTTTCAACCACCAAGGTATAGTCTGCTTTGACTTCATAGGAGGGATCAATTAACACCATGCCGCGTCTTTCCGCAGGTGGTAAGCGTTTAATACTGTCTTGTAAACCATCCGCATGCAACACCTGAACGCGCGGGTCTCGTTTGATTGCTTTAGTTAACAGCTCCACATCCGTGCTGTGTAATTCGTAACAAATCAATCGATCTTTACTGCGTAACAGGCGCTGTGTCAGTAAGGGTGATCCGGGATAACGAGTCAGTTTGGCATCACGATTAAAGCTTTTAATCTGCTGTACGTATTCCAGCATACACGGCGGCAAATCATCACGCTGCCACACTTTGCCAATACCCTGTGCAAATTCTTTGTTTTTAAGTGCATAAGCATGGCTTAAATCATAGCTGCCAGCCCCCGCATGGGTATCTATGCAACAGAAAGGCGCGTCTTTTTTACTGAGATGCGCTAACATCCGCTGTAAAATCAGGTGCTTTAGAACGTCCGCAAAATTACCGGCATGAAAAGAGTGGCGATAACTAAGCATAACGCGTTAATTCCTTACAAAACATTGGCATAATCCTGTTCCAATTGCCTAAAATTCATAGACGACATAAAGCGACTAAAACTAAACCACGCGGACAGCCCCATTAAATCCGTAAACTGTGGCGGTAAAAAGCGCGGACTAATGACCGTTCCTTCATCGACCAAATCAACCAATACCTTCATGTCATCAATCATGGTTTTACCGCAAAATAACAAGGGAATACGATCTGGCTTACCCTTACTGACGGCCAGACGCATAAAATTATAGGTCAGTACGAAGCCTTTAATATACGTCAAATCTTTGGTAAATGGCAGACCGTCGGGACTACTGCCGCGAAACACGCGACTGCTCAAGTTATAACTTTCATCATCAGAAAGGCCTTTGTTCTGAAAAAACGCAAAGATGTCCAGAAAATCTGCACCTTCCTCCACTAAGGTAATCGCGCGCACCCGATCAATCAAGCGTATCAAACGCGTAGGCGTAGAACTGAGCGTTAATATTTCCATTAAAACTGCTAAGCCTTCTTGGGTAATCGTTGCTGACGGCGGGCCTTTGCCTAAGAAAGAACAATACGGCTGCGCTAACCCATTTAAGGTTGTACCTAAATGCACCCAAATTTCGTGGACTTCCAGTACCCGTAAATCACGCATATTAAACATGGCATCCGCACGAATTTTAATGTAATCCGTCCCCGCCGCCGCATCCGCGAGAATACCATCGCTGATCATTGCACGCAAACCTTCGCCCGGAAAAGCATCGTGAATTTTTTCATTCAGAATCGCAACCGCTTCTTTGGCATTAATGGTCTTAGGCTCTTCCTGCAAACAATCCACTTTGATCAGTTCCGCTAGCGTGCCTTCCATCATACTGCCTAAATCAGCAATGGTAGGGTCTCCTGCATGAAACACATCTTGCGATGAGCCGTATAGGCCTTGTGAAATATCTGAAAACAACGGTGTACCACGCGCTTCCAGCATACGTACTACCGATAAATATTCACGACAAATCCGCCGCATAATGACGCTCAACGGATTAAGTTGTCCGAGTTTACGCATCAAATCGCGTTCAATTTGATAAAACTCGCGTTTCTTATCGGCGGGCGAAAAATTAAGTGGGCAGTGTTGTTTATAATACTCGGCGTTAATCTGTGGTAACGCTTTACAGCCGCTATTAAAAAAATCTTGCTTGATACTATCATTCCACTTAATGGCATCTAATATCCGAATCGGCTGTTGCGCTTTTACAATCTGATCGGACAGCGATTTAACTTCACTTAAATACGCCGAAGGAGCGCTACTTTTCTTCACCATAACCACTTTCCTTAATAAATATCGCGTTAAATAAAGCGATCTACATCGCCCAGTATACCTTTTATCTTTGTATACACTGTAGCAACAGCTATAGACTAAAATAATACATCAGTAAGCTATACTGTTTTTGGCTCATGTAGGGAATTGTGTGGAAGCCTTAATGAGCTAGATTGCAATATCAAATAATCAATTGTTTTTTTAAATAAAAAATATAGATTTTAATGCACATTAAAAAGTGACTCCACACAATTCCCTACATGAGCCCTGTTTTTTTACATAAATGTCATGAAAATGTCATCTTATGTAAAAGTAAATACATTAAAATATTCTACTAATTAGCAGAATAATGCTTATTTCAATACTTCGGACAGTTTTTATGAAATGGCAGCCCATAATAAGATAACTACTTGAAAGTTAATTATTTTTAATATTTGCAATAAATTTTTTAAGCCATTAAAAATCAAATAGTTACAAAAACCGTCCGAAGTATTGTTATTTATATAATCGAACAAAACACCTATCGAGAGGAAAATCACTATGCGCTATAAAGGCGAGATAACCCATTGGATCGAGGAACAAGGCTTTGGATTTATTACGCCAGTCGGTGGCGGTGACAACGTCTTTTTTCACGTCACTTCACTAACAAACTTACATCGACGACCTATTGAAAACGATATAGTCACTTACCAACACAATATTGACAACAAAGGTCGCGCGCAAGCGGGGAAAATAGCTTTCGCTGATGAACGAATGGCTATCCCAGCAATTCCTACCCCTAAAAGCAATAACATGTCTATCTTGCTAGCGGCGGTCTTTCTCATTTTCATCACTGGCTTGACGCTACTCGGTAAATTAACGTTTATTGCTCTTGGCGGTTATTATATTGCCAGCATAGTTACCTTTATTACCTATGCAGTCGATAAATCAGCGGCAAAAAACAATCAATGGCGAATCCCGGAAAGCACTTTGCATCTTTTTGCATTAATCGGCGGCTGGCCTGGTGCGTTAATAGCACAACGCCTGCTTCATCATAAATCCAAAAAGCCATCATTTAAATTCATGCTGTGGATTACGATTACTGTTAACTGTAGCGCACTGCTCCTTACACTGAATGCCGAGACGCTTCAGAGCATACTTGCCTCAACACGCCAGATGTAACATAAAACAAACCACCCGAAGCAATGACAGCCTTTTTCGCTCGAAAAAGGCTTGGAAATATGACACCCACACGAGCAGAATACAAAAAATATAGGCGGGTAAGGCATTTAAACGGCCACTACTTTATACCCAGCTATTGCCATACCCAAAAAGCGCTAACCTTAATCACTGCATAAAACGAGCGGGACAATTGTTTTTTTTGCGTAGCTAACTAAATCGCCATCGGTTTTAAAAGCCCATGTACTGGACAATGATGAAAAATTAGATTAAATTCAATTCCATCATCTACTCTCTCCCGCAAGGAACTATGAAAAAATTAATCCGTTGGCTTATTTTACTGTCGGCAATGTCATTTACCGCTATGGCGCATTCGCAAAGCGCTGACGCGCCCGACTCAGCTTTTGTACTGGCAGATGTTCTGTTATACCGCCCATTGGGGTTGGCTGCAACCATCGCAGGCAGTGCGCTTTTTATAGGCATAAGCCCCTTAACGGCGTTGGCATCAATACCTGAGCCGCACGACGCTTTTAATAAAACCCTTACTATTTTAGTGCTCGCACCCGCTGCGTATACGTTCATTCGACCCGTAGGCGAGAAACGCTTTATCGGCAACGCGCTAAAACAACGCACGATACCAGCAACACCTCTCGCTGCCAATCCAGTTGATAAAACACGCACAATCCCAAAACAACCCACCGTAACACCCCTACCCCATTGATAGTGATAGCATGCCTTAGCCAATAACCGGCTAGATAACTGGACTTAAGCTTTGCAGGGTTGAATTCACGACCCTGCAGAGATTTCACACGGCTCATCGTCGATCAACGTTAAGTAACTTTAAAACAACCGTCAACAAGCCTTCTGCTTAAGCCATTACCTTTCCGCTATTTTTACACCTTATTACCCATAAGAAAGGTTTATCATATACACTTTATTCGTCACTACCGACCATTCACTGTAATGCTAAACAACTATTTTCGCCCTCTACCGTTTATTACGCTGCTGGCTCTTTTACCGGGCTGCACACTGTGGACTGAGATTGTTGATGAGCAAATCCCGCCAGGCAGCTTTTCTTCCTATGCTGAAACCGTATTTCGGCGGCAGAACAGTGCTATTAGTCAACTGATGATGTTGTCATTAGATGAATTAGAAGATAACAAGATCTACGCCGAATTACTCGCTGCTGAAAAGTCGCTGCAAAAGGCCTGTGCGCCACTGAATAGCTATGCCGAAAAACACCAGGAGGGTGAAAGCACCAGCTTGCTATTAAGTGCCCGTGTGGGGAAATCAATTAATGCCTGTGATTCTGCAACAACCACTATGGAAGCATTACTGAAAAAACTTGACCAAGCGACTGCAGATTAAAATCAGCAAAATCCTTTAGCAGCGATAGTAACATCCCCCAAAAGCGCCCAAACCGTAGCGCTTTTGGGTAATTTCACCTGTAAACCTGCTTAAATATGATAAGCAGACTCACCGTGTTCAGTGACATCCAAGCCTTCACGTTCAGACTCACTACTGACACGCAGACCAATTAAAATATCGACGACTTTATACGCTATAAACGAAACCGCACCAGACCAAACGATACACACGAATACGCCCCAGCTTTGGCTAATTAATTGTCCCAGCAAATTGTATTCAGCCGTTGCATTGGTCACATAATCCCAAACGCCTGTACCACCCAATGCAGGATCCGCGACGACAGCTGTGCCTAGCGCACCAATAATACCACCCACACCATGTACACCGAATGCATCTAAAGAATCATCGTAACCCAACTTGGCTTTAAGGCTGGTAACTGACCAAAAACACACCGCGCCCACAACCAATCCCAAACCAATCGATCCCATGGGGCCTGCCCAACCACACGCAGGGGTTATCGCCACTAACCCGGCAATAGCGCCCGACGCACCACCCAACATACTGGGTTTACCACGCATTAACCATTCAGCACCCGTCCACGCTAAGGTAGCCGCTGCACTCGCTAAAAGCGTATTAATAAATACTAATCCAGACAAACCATTAGCTTCTAAGTTAGAACCCACATTGAATCCAAACCAACCCACCCACAGTAAAGAAGCACCGACCATGGTTAAGGTCACACTGTGCGGTGCCAGTGATTCTTTTTTAAAGCCAATCCGTTTACCTATCATTAAACAACCGATTAAGCCCGCAATACCAGCGTTAATGTGTACCACTGTACCACCCGCAAAATCCAGCGCGCCTTTTTGAAACAAAAAGCCCGCTGTAGCCGCCGCCGCTTCACCCGCAGTAGCGTCTGTGTACGCATCAGGGCCAGCCCAATACCAAACCATATGCGCCATCGGCAAGTAGGCAAAGGTAAACCAGATCAGCATAAACACTAAAACTGCCGAAAATTTAACCCGTTCCGCAAAAGCACCGATAATCAACGCGGGGGTAATCGCAGCAAAGGTTAGCTGAAATGCCACGTAGATGTATTCAGGAATATAAACGCCTTTACTAAACGTCGCCGCCATTGAATCGGGCGTAATGCCTTTCAGGAATAATTTACTCGTGCCGCCAAAGAACGCATTACCCTCGGTGAATGCGACACTGTAGCCGTAAGTCGCCCACAATATGGCCATCATTGAGAAAATGACAAACACTTGCATCAATACTGATAACATGTTTTTAGCGCGTACCATACCGCCATAAAACAATGCTAATCCTGGAATAACCATCAGAATAACCAAGACTGTCGCCATGATCATCCAAGCGGTATCACCTTTATTTGCAGACGGTACAACGGATGCCGTTGCTACCGTAGCAGCGATTTCTTCAGCCAACAGCGACTGCGAAAAGCCAACCATACATAATAGTAAACCGACCACCCACACACTGATTTTATGCTTTTTCATACCGTGCTCCTTAAATAGCTTCTTCGCCGGTTTCACCGGTACGAATGCGGATAACTTGCTCCAGACTGGTTACAAAAATCTTACCATCGCCAATTTTTCCCGTATTTGCCGCTTTGCTAATCGCCGCAATCGCTAACTCTGCCTGCGCATCGCTGATAGCAATTTCTACTTTCACTTTCGGTAAAAAATCCACTACATATTCCGCACCACGATACAGCTCTGTATGGCCTTTTTGGCGTCCAAAGCCTTTCACTTCGGTAACGGTTACACCCGAAACCCCCATATCAGACAATGCTTCACGTACATCGTCTAATTTAAACGGTTTAACTATTGCTGTTATCAGCTTCATATTGACACTCCTGCATTAATAAAGGTTTTTGATACTCATTAATACCAAAGCATAGATTGTGCCAATAACCAGAAAATAGGCTTTTAGGCTTGCACTGCGTAAGCAATTGAATGATACGCACCGCATTAGTGCATCTTATTAAATACATGCACCAAGACCATTAAGCAAATATAAGTATACCTCGAACATCGTTAATTTCTTAAGCGCATCACCACCCAATCGCCACGCAAAAAAAATGCGCCCGAAGGCGCATTTTAATGTTCCTAACTGGCACCGTTTCCGGCGACAGTAGGCAGTAAATTAAAAGCTAATATTCATATCCGTTGAGAATAAGAATTGACCATCTTTATTGTTACCGAAAGGCAGATACGCTTGATTGGTTCCGGGAACAGTACCATCCACCCAATCGTAACGAACATTCGGACGAATATTCAACCATTTCATTGGCTTCCAGTTCACACCCGCCGTTACAGCATAGTAAGAAGCAGGCGCACAAGTGGATAAGAAATTAGCCGCGGAACTGACCGCAACGCCAGCATTATCATTGGTAGCAGCAGCAACGCGACCGGGCGAACAAACCCTGAATCCATCGTTGTCACGGAACCATTCGGCACGTAAACCGACCGTTACTTTTTCATGAAGGTCATAATAAAGGTGTGAGTTAATACCGTACCACTCAGCATCTTTTACCCCAACTGGCGTTATAACACCATCCGCAAAACCATGATCATGTTGCAGCATCAAATGGGTTTTATCGGTAATGTTATGCTTCAAAACGATACTATACATAGCCCAAGCGTTACTGCTGTGCTCGGAGGTTCCACTATACGTCCCACTGATATTGGCCGACGTACCTTTATCATCGCTCGTCCAAGTAGTCCCCATCAGACCACCCCAATTACCTAACTGCTTATTAAAACCACCATCCCAGCCACCCGTTGCACTGGCCGTCGTGACGCCACCCATTACCGACCAGTTACCATTAAGCGCATAGTTACCCATAACACCGGTATGCGTGAAAGGTTCGCCATATTGCATGGTATAAGCATGGGTGTAAAAGAAGTTATCTGGCGCAGGAACTGTTTCAAAACCAATCGGCGTATAAAAATGTCCCGCTTTAATATTTAAGCCATTACCAATCGGCACATACGCTTCTGCATACGCTTGTGGCAAAGCAATATCATAAAAGCGACTACCACTTCTTAATAAATTAAGATCCCAATTATTTCTTGGAATGGCCAACCCTGAATTTACATCATACGCAGGCACACCGTATGCTTGCGTAAAAATAGAGTCCGAACCGTACATCGCATCAAATCGACCGCCAAAATCAAACGCATCCCCTTCCGTCGCAACCGCGCGTTGCACGTATAAATTGATTTGATTCAATTGAAATTCATTAGCACGATCACCAAACGTCACCGGCCCATTAAAACCATTATCTGGATTAGCGGCATTATACGTTACTCCCGCATTCATCCAGCCGCCTACTTTTATCCCAGTCGTTTTCATAAAATGGCTTTCGTTGGGGTCACCCATCGCTTCTAATAATGTAGTAGCTTCCGACACGCTTTTTGCCTGTGCTACACCGCAAATAGAGGCTATAGCAAATCCTAAAGCCAATTTTTTAAACATAAATTGCTTGTTATCGAAGTGATGTTTCATAAGTAAATTCCTCATTGATTAATAACCCAAGACGGTTTCCCGTTTAATTAAGTTAAAAGCAAATATGATGCCAGTTGTTTTATTGCCACCATTTAAGGGTTCTTTACAACAAATACCGCCTTAGCCGCCCTATAGTTGCGCAAACAAAACCGATGGCGCACCAAAATGGACAGCATTAATAACATCGCAGTGAAAAACGTCACTGTAAAAAATACCGTGCAAAAATCAAAAGACGGCATTTTAAAGCCAAGATAAGAGGAAATGGCTAAGTCGGCGTTTGCCAGCTCACTATTTGTATTTGGAGGATGTATCCATAACTTGGAGTTAAGCACATCCCCCTCACTGAACTTTAAAAACAACAGTTTTAGGAGAGCTTAACGAATTTAAAAAATATCAAAAGACACCAAGGAGGTGCTTGAACGACTCGTTATACCACGCGACTCTGCGTATCCTT
>JAPLRW010000286.1 GCA_026398935.1 Methylococcales bacterium | reverse complement strand
GTGGTTATATCTGGGAAGGCGTGTTCTAAAGCACTGGCGACATGTTCTGCTTGCCACAAAGCCAGCGGACTCTGCCGCGTTGCAATCCGAATTACTTTTTTAGCCAAAACCGACCCCAAATGCTATAAAAATGCCCATTGTACTTGTTTTTAATCACTGAATTTAGATTAAGTTATCTATATTGCATACAGAAATCTTGATTCATTTATGTCACAGCAACCAACGAACACTATAGACGCGCTTAAAATATCGCCTAACACTACCATCAAACAGATAGTTTCTTCAATACCGATTTTTACCACGTCCATTTTAGAGCCGTGAACAAGTACCGTAAAGCCATCAGCAAGATGAGGCCGTTAGCTTAATGCGCTAATTTTCGTTGAATAAAATGCACGATCATCGGCATAATGGATAGGAAAACAATGCTTAACACGACTTTTTCAAAATTGTGTTTTACCCATTCGTTCGACCCCAAAAAATAGCCTGCCAAGGTCAAACTTGTCACCCATAATGTGGCACCTAAAATACAAAAAAGAATGTATTTACCATACTTCATACTACCCGCGCCCGCAACAAACGGCGCAATGGTGCGAATGATCGGCATAAAGCGCGCTAAGATAACGGCCTTTCCACCATGTACCTTATAAAACGCATGTGTTTGGTCTATGTATTCGTGCTTAAAAAATAAAATCCGTTCCCTAGATTTGATGAAATGACTAAAATTTTTCCCTACCCAATAATTAAGGTTATCACCGAGCAACGCCGCACCAATCAGTAGCGGAATGAGTATATGCAGCTCCAATTTTCCTGTTGAAGACGCCAACAAACCAGCCGCAAATAGCAGTGAATCACCTGGCAAAATAGGCATGACAATCAAACCGGTTTCGACAAAAATAATCAATGCAATAATGATATACGTTTGCGTGTCATACTGCGTTAGTAATGCTTGCAGGGTGGCGAGCGGGTCTTGCAATAACGTCAATAAAAAATGAATAATGTCCATAAAGAGGGGAAATAGTTATTTTAAAAAAGCTTAACAAACTTCTTCGACGTATGCCAAAGAAGTAGCGGTTAAATGACCGTAAGTTGGTCGCAAAGAACCACACTGTACCAAAAACACCGACAGACAACGTCTGTTTAAAGCGTCTAAGTGTTAGCGGCGATGTTTACCGCTACCGCTTCAGCGACACGCATCCCATCAACTGCCGCGGAAATAATACCCCCCGCATACCCGGCGCCTTCTCCGGCAGGATACAAACCTTGCGTGTTAATACTTTGAAAACTGTGCGAGTCTCGCGTAATTCGAATAGGCGCCGAGGTACGTGTTTCAACGCCAGTTAAGACGGCATCAGGCATTGCAAAACCTTTGATAGTACGATCAAATACCGGTAATGCTTCACGAATAGCGCTAATAACATACTCAGGCAATAAGGGTGATAAATCCGTTAACGTCACACCGGGCGTATAAGAAGGGATAACGCTACCCAGCTGCGTTGACGCACGATAACTCAAAAAATCACCCACCAATTGCACAGGAGCATGGTAATTACTGCCTCCCAATACAAACGCCTGTGCTTCCAACTGCCGTTGCAGCGCAATCCCTGCGAGCGGATGCTCACTACCAAAATCAGCGGGATTAATATCCACCACGATACCCGCATTGGCATTGCGTTCGTTACGTGAATAATGGCTCATGCCATTGGTAACCACCTGCCCGATTTCAGAGCTTGACGCCACCACTTGCCCACCAGGGCACATGCAAAAGCTGTAGACACTGCGGCCATTGCTGCAATGATGTACTAATTTATAATCTGCCGCGCCCAACAAAGGATCGCCTGCGTACGTACCCAAACGATCCGCATCAATAAGGGTTTGCGGATGCTCAATTCTAAAACCCACTGAAAACGCTTTTTGTGCGATGGAAACGCCGCGTGCATGCAATTGTTCAAAGGTGTCTCGCGCACTGTGCCCGACGGCCAGAATGACTTGATCTGTGGCAACCTGTTCTCCATCGGCTAATATCAAGGCTTTAATAGCGCCCTCTTCAATGACAAAATCACTCACCTGCGTTTCGAAGCGAATTTCTCCACCGGCAGCAATAATCTGGTTACGCAAATTTTCAACGACCTTCACTAGTCGCAACGTGCCAATATGCGGCTTACTGATGTATAAAATTTCTTCCGGTGCGCCACAGGCGACAAGATCATGCAAAATATGGCGCATGCGGTGCTCACGATCTTTAATGCCGGTATACAACTTACCGTCAGAAAACGTACCTGCACCGCCCTCACCAAATTGCACATTAGAAATGGGATCAAATTGCTCCTTACGCCAGAAATTCCAAACATCCTGTGTTCTTGGCTTAACCGCTTTACCGCGCTCAAGAATAAGCGGTTTTAAACCCATACGCGCCAAAGATAATGCCGCAAACAGTCCGCAAGGCCCCGTACCAATCACTACCGGACGTAACGTCGGCGGCGCAGAAAAATGTTGTGGATAGTGATAATCCTCATCGGGCGTCGGCGTGATTCTGTGATCGTCACCGAACTGTTTCAGTAAAGCCGCTTCATTACTTACCTCTACATCCAACGTATACACAAAACTAATCAAGCTTTTTTTACGTGCATCATTGCCCCGCCGCCGGATAGTCACGCTCAGTAGCTCATTGTCATTAATTCTTAATAGATCCAGTACTGCATTGCGTAAAGCGGCGGTATCATGATGCAGATCAAGCTTGATTTCGGTAAGACGTAACATTGGCTGGCAAAACTCGGTAATTAATAATAAGGGTATTATCCGGTAATCCACCGCATTTTGGAAACCGATCGCGTTGTTTATCGTTAATACATCAAAAAATAAAACGACGAATTAAGCAACATAACGCGTGCTACATGCCTTATTACGGCAGATTTCCATTATCAATTTGAGTCGGTAAATGCTACTATTTCGACACATTTTATTAACACGCGTTGGGCGAGTTAAAGGCTATGCAACCGCCAGTGATCGTATTTTCTCGATCGATTCATCCTTTACCTTGTGGAAACCCAACCTTTATGAGCACCTCTCGCACCTATGAAATCTTTAGTTAAACCAACGCTGTTACTCTTATTGATGGCCGAATTAAGCGGCTGCGCCAGTTTAGGCGAAGGTGTTGCCAAAGCGTTTTTGGACAAACAAACATCGGTTGATACGCGGCAATGTGAAGTGTGGGGCAAATCCTTTGACGGCGTCAGTGCCCATTTGGATAATGGCAAAGGAAAAATGAAAATTTTGATGGTGCATGGCGTCGGTGATCATCTGCCCGGTTACTCCACGCATTTTTTGGAGAAACTGGCTAAAGAGCTGGATTTACCCGTTATGTCTGCACAACAAAAAAATATCCCGCTAACCAGCCGACTAGATGGCACTAAAAATCTGGGCAATTTAAGGGTTAATCGTTTACTGAGCAAAGATCGCCGTAAAGAGCTGTTGTTTTACGAACTGACCTGGTCGGTGATTACCGCCAAGCAAAAAGAAGTACTGGCGTACGATAACTCCGGCGAATATTCCTTTCGACGCGCAGAAGTGAATAACCTGTTAAAAAAGTTTTCCAATGACACCGGCCCCGATCCCATCATTTATCTTGGCGAAAGCCGCGAAGATATTCTGGTTTCATTTGCACAATCTTTTTGCTGGATGACTAAAACCAATTGGGATGGTTTACCCGATGGCGATGCCTCAAAAGCATGCTCGTTCAACGACGATTCTGCCGCTGAAAATATTAAAGTTGACCAGTACGCGTTTGTTTCGCATAGCCTCGGCAGTCGTATCGCTATCGACGGCATGCAACGCATTGCGACATTATTGGATAGCCGCGACGTTGAATTTAGGCAAGCACTGAAAGACAAAACTATCCCGATGTATATGATGTCCAACCAACTGCCTATGTTGCAGTTAGGTCGAAAATTACCCGACGTCAATAATCAGTACGCCGCGTATTGTCACGCAAATGGCGCTAAGTATAACGAGCGTATGGTGGCAAAAACACCGATTTTTTGTATTGACGTCACCAATATTAATATTAATGTCGCCACCATCTTCGATGCCTTTGGTCTAGGTAAAATGGCTAACCCGCTAGACGCCCATATCGGCTACGATACCGATGACCGGGTAATTGCCTTGATTGCTAAAGGCATTGGAAATGCAAAAACGGCCAAAATTGTGAATGAGCGCTGTCAGTGGATTGAGACCATTTAAGCGAACACACTACAGTCCGACATAGCCGCTATACGCACGGTAAGCGGCAAACAGCGACAGCAACAAGAAAATAATGCCACTGATTTTATGCAGCAACACTAAAGGTACTTTTTTTAAAACTGTGCGTCCGGCTAGAATACCTAAGGCCGAGGTGGTCGCGAGGGCGACAGTTGCACCCAGCCAAACGGCAAGTGGCACAGCGGTGCTGCTTAATGCCACCACTGCTAACTGGGTTTTGTCACCAAACTCCGCGACGGTAATTAATAAAAACGTGGTGAAAAAAATAGAATGCCCGCTCTTTTCTTTAACCTCGTCATCCTCATCTTCCGCTTGCATGCGCAAGGAGTGCAGGCCAAATACGGCGAATAAAACCGCAACCGTCGCAGAGACCACGTACTCAGGCAACCAGCTGGCAATAGCGACACCAAAAACAACGGCAAGACAGTTTAAAAAAGCAAAGGCCGCAGTAGCGCCCAGCAATACTGGTGACGCACGATGCCTAGAGGCCAATGTCATACATACCAATTGGCTTTTATCACCAATTTCAGCGGCCGCAATCAGTGCAAAACTGGTGGCGGCGGTCGCAGAACTTTCAACCCAGTTACCGTTACGGACTAGATCTAACGCATGCTGTAGCGGATCGCGAAAAATATCGCTACTGCCCAGTCCTATAAGTGATGTTAAAAGCTCGTTTTGAAAATTTTCCATGCAGCTATTAGTAAAAGCGAAAAAGCAAGGCGCGGGGTAGCAACATTAACCCAACATATTGTCCAAGACCATCATAATGATAAATCCCATCATTAACGCAAACGTGGCATACCGTGAGCGGCCATTACTGTGTGTTTCAGGAATGATTTCTTCGCTGATCACAAATAACATCGCACCAGCCGCAAAGCCCATCGCAATCGGTAATATCGGCTCAAAGACAGTGACCATCGTAATGCCAAGCAACCCACCCACGGGCTCGACCAAGCCTGTCAATGTCGCAATACCAACCGCTTTCCATTTATTATAACCCAGCCCCACTAATGGCAGAGCGACGGCCAACCCTTCTGGAATATTTTGCAAGGCGATGGCGATGGCTAAAACGATACCATTTTTTAATTCACCTGATCCAAAGCTCACCCCGACCGACATGCCTTCGGGGAAGTTGTGAATGGTAATCGCAATAATAAAGAGCCAGATTTTTTTAAGCGAATTTAATTGCGTATCAGAAACCGAATCAAAATGCACATGCGGCAATTGACGATCCGCATAATGCAAAAATAAAGCGCCGAATAACATGCCTAAGGAAACAACATAAATACCATTGCCCGGCCAAACCACATTACCATAAGCAATCCCTGGGACAAGCAGAGAAAATGCGGTTGCGGCTAGCATGACGCCAGCAGCAGCACCCAACATGCTGTTGAAGACATTATTGGAGATGTTTTTTAAAAAAAGTGCCGGTAAAGCGCCGACGCCCGTCGCTAATCCGGCGAGAATGCTGGCAAAAAATCCGATAACAACGACTTTGCCGAAAACGATATAAAGGCTTCCAAAAACAAGCAGTTGTGATAAAAGAAATAATCCAAAAACGGTCAGCCAACGTTGCATTGTTGGCAGCGCCATGAGCTTTTGGTACTGTGGGTGCGCCTGCAATCGCGTAACTTGTTGTTTAAAAAAAACTTGTGCTTTGGCGGCGATATTTTGATTGGTCATAGACTACCCAGTGAGTTAGCGTTACTGAAAAATGCGTGACTCCATTATAACCAACTATCACCGTAAAAATAAGATAAAGCGTAGGGGTTTTATTGCAGCTATTTAGATTAAAGCCAACCCGATTTCTTAAGACGCCAATAGAGAAAGAGACTACCAAATAACACCGCAACAATCACCAAAGGATAACTGTACGTCCATTCCAGCTCAGGCATGTATTTAAAATTCATACCATACCAGCTAAATACCATCGTCGGTATCGCTAAGATCGCGCCCCAACCAGCCAAACGCTTGACAACTTCGTTTTGCCGCACTGTTTCAAACGTTAGGTGTACCTGCATCGCCACGAGTAACATTTCACGGACACTGTCTATAGCGCTATCAATACGTTTAATGTGGTCAGCAATATCACGAAAATAAAAGCGTACATCCTTCGCAATAACACCGTGATGAAAACGCATCAGCTCATTGCAAATATCAATAACGGGCGTAATCGCGGCCTCTAGGAGAAGTAATTCACGCTTTAATTCGTAAAGTTCTTCCATAGTCTGCCGACTGGGACGGTACTGAAAAATAGCGGACTCTAGGACTTCGAAGCGCTCTTGTAAACCATCCATCACCGTCACATAGTTATCGACAATAAAATCCATGATCGAATACAGTGCAAATCCTGGGCCTTTAGCTAATTTGAGCGGCATGCTTTCACAGCGCACCCTGACTTTATTAAGACTGAGTGACTTACCGTGCCTTACCGTCACTAAAAAACGCGCCCCCAGAAAAACATGTGTTTCACCGAACGTAAGGAGGTCATTATTACGATCAACCGTATGTAACACCATAAACAACGATTCGCCATATTCCTCTATTTTTGGGCGCTGATGCGCCGAACACGCGTCCTCAATAGCCAACTCATGCAAACCAAACTCTTCCTGAATTTGAGCCAATAGTTCACTGTTTGCCTCCAGTAAACCCAGCCACACAAAGGTATCATCCAATTTAAGAACATCACTGATGTCCTCAATGGTTACATCACCGATACTGACGCCATTTTGATAGGCCACGCACTTCATGACCATTTGGTTATCGATTATATGTGCCAAAAAAACACCTCCTTATTATTTCGCAATAGTAATGGCTGGCGCTCCTTTCTGTGCCAGCTCCGTCATGGTCATTTGAAAAATCTGGCATAATAATTGAAAGCCTTCACGATTCCATTGATAACCCCTTTCAGGCTTAAGCGCATAATACCAATCGCCAAACTGAACACTAATATCGGTATCCGCCAATTCATGCTCACTAAGCGATAATGCCATGGTGTACACGGGATTTTGACTGACGATCGGCGTTTTCGCATGTTTAACGACCGCGTATTCAGGCTCATCACTAATGGATCGGCCAATAAAATTCAGCACATTATGAAAACTACGCAAACGAAAAACCCCATGTATCGGCCATTCTCCACCCGGATAGCCGGCTCGAATATCAACACTGACATCGTTATCTGCATATTGATCCGCTTCTTCATGTAACCGAATACGCTCATCATTGCTCAATATTGCAGGGTCATAATTAGTCAATAAGATACGCCCAACACTTCGTTTACTCAGCGTGACTTGCTTGCTGTCAAGTTGATAATCCACTTTGTAATTCTTTTGCAACTCACTCATTTGTTCAGGCGTCAACGACTCCGCGGGCAATGTCCAATACTGATCAAATAGCAACGGTTCAACGAATAAGGTATGTTTGTCTTGAATAGCCGACAAATGCAGTACAGCTTGTCGAAATAATTGATACCCTACGCTATCGCTTGGTCTATTGAGGTATACACCGCTATGTTCCCCGCTATAAATTCGCAATTCACCCGCCAACAAACGCAGGATCAAATCAACATCCGCGCCCTGCCGCAGTAACATCGTCAGCTTACTTTCCTGAAGCGGTGTCAACAATCGACGCGTAAATTCCTCGCCTTCAATCGGTACAATACTGATAGTTGGATTCTCAGAAACGGTTCCGCCAAACACAGGCGTCATTAATGATCCAACATCTCCGGTAAACGCTGGCGTGGCTCCCGCGTTAAACTGAAAATTAAACGTGGCTGCAATATTGGAAACACCCGTAAAATGCATGGGTTGATGCTGATGCGCGCGGGCAACGTTCAACAATAGCAATTTCGACAGAATATCGGCAGTTGTTTTGTCGTATTCAATGACCGCATGATCAAGTGCCATCGGTGAAAAACACCCTTGTAAGCTACATAAAATCAAAATCATCAAGCCCTTTGCCGCACGATTTCGACTCATGAATTTACGCCTACCCACTTTTATGGTTTGATTGTTTACTGTTCAAGCGTAACAAAGCCGATTTTAGCAATACCTGAATGCTGTATGGTGGCGATCACTTCTGCAACCTTGCCATAATTAACCGCTTCATCTGCGTATAAATGCAGTGAAACATCAGGATTACGGCTTAATTCATTCTTTAACGACGTTTCAAGAGCAGGCAAATCAGCCACGGCATTTTTATTTAAGGTAATATTGCCCTTTTCATTAATACCGAGCTGTAGCGGCTGGTCTTTAATATCAGGCTCTGTAGTGGCCGTTTTAGGCAAGGTCACCTTCACTGACTGGGTTAATAAAGGTGCCGTTACTAACAAAATAATCACCAGCACTAACATAACGTCAACCAAAGGCGTTACGTTAATATCACTGATAGCATCCTGATCGTCAGACTGAGATTTAAAGGCCATACTCGTTACACCTGTTTTGGCTTAGTGTTAGTAAAAGCAATGTGCATAAAGCCATCAGCAAAATTTTCCATTGATAAACGCTGCAATTTACTGCGGCGCTGAAAAAAGTTATACGCTAACACCGCGGGCACGGCTACGGCTATACCAACTGCCGTAGCAATCAACGCGTCACCGATAGGGCCTGCGACAACATCCAAGCTGGCAGAACCACTTTTGCTAATATCTTGCATAGCACGCATGATGCCGAAGACCGTACCAAACAAACCCACAAACGGAGCAGTACTACCAATGCTGGCCAATAAAGTCAGCCCGCCTTCTATCCGCCGCAGCTCTTTTTGTATCTGTATCCGTAACGCCTGTTCCAATAACTCTTGTGGTGATAAACTTTGAAACCTGATGGTTTTAACACCAGGCCGCTGTATTTCTTCTAACCAATTAAAGCCACAAAGCGCAATTCTCGCCAGAGATCCGCGCGTGTTATCCAATGTTAATAACTTTGCCATTGAATTATCAACTGACTCCCAAAAAGCAGCATCAAAAATCCGATTATAGTAATTATTACGGCTAAATTCCCAAGCTTTATAAATAATGAGCGTCCAAGTTATAATGGAAAAAACCAATAGAATATATAACGTTCCATCAATAATGAGCGTAGGGCTAAACGAATGTGGCATTACCATCTCCTGTATTTAAAATGTAATTTTAACTGAATCCGCGCGATTACCACGCAAATACATACTTGTTTCCGTTTTTATTTTTGCACAAATCCAAGCGTTGCCTTCTCCTGCCACTACTCATTGGACAACTTAAATTGCAAGGTTTGCGTGGCACGTTGCTCAACCGCAGTCCCATTCAGCATTTTTTGTTTAAATGTCCATTTTCGAATAGCTTGTAACGCCGCCTCATCAAAAATATCCGGCGGTTGGGCACTCACAACCACTGGAGATTCCACCGAACCATCAACTGAAATGGTAAATGCCAAAGTAACACTCCCCTCAATATGACGACTCATGGCACGCGCCGGGTATTTTGGCTGCACCCGCTCTAGCGCAACAACACCTGAACTTACTCCACCACCACTACTGTGGCTGTGTACTGCAGGCTTAGCGTCAACCTCCTGCTTGGAATTTGAATTACTGCTCATTGGCGTCACCGCCTTAGTCTCTTTAGGCGCAGGGGCAACAACCGCCGGACGCAATGGCTCCCGCGGTGTTTGAGCAATAGGTTCAATAGGGGCAACCACCTCTGGCGAGGGGGCTTTAACCACCACTGTACGCGGCACAACTGGTTTTTGTTTTAGTACAGGCGCGAGCTTTGGCACCACCACTGGCTTAATTATTGGCACAGGCTTAAGTACCGGTACAGGCTTAGGCTTTGGTAAGGGTTTAGGTTTTGGCGGCAGCGATTTTACCTCAGGCTTTACAATAGGTTTTGGCTTAACTGGCTCCACAACCTGTTTTAAAATGACGGGCAACAGCGCGATTTCAATGGGCTTCCGCTCTAAAACCTTGGCTTCTAGCATCGGATGTGACAACCACAGTACGCTTTGAATATGTAACGCGACAACCAGCAGCGTTAACAACATTAACCGCGCAGTTGGCTTTTCTTCGTTCATTAATGCCTTATACATGACCTTCCACTTTATTGAAAACATACACTTCCCTGCTTTATCCATTAACGTCAGCAACGGTTAGCGTAAGCGCTAATAACAGGTTGCGAGGATGCATAATGGTTATAACTCAATGCGAATACCGATCTCAACAACCCGCTCAACAGGGATTTTAAAGAATTCGATGGCGCTGGCGGTATTATGAAATAAGAATCTGAATAAGGAGCGTCGCCAAATAGGCATCTTGCTTTTACGTTTAAACGTCAGTTTTTCGCTACCTATAAAAAACGAAACGTTGCGGGGGTCAATATTCAACCCTTCGTGCATAACCAGAGATAAAGCCCGACGCACATCCTGATTTTGCTGAAAACCATAAAACAGTTTTACGCGATGAAATTGGTGATGCGAACCAAAGGAGCGCATTTTAACGCGCCGGGCTTCTTCTACATAAGGTTCATCCGTGGTAACAATGGTTAAAACCACAATATGCTCATGCAAGACATGATTATGTTCCAAGTTATGCAATAAAACCAATGGCACACCGTGAACGCCGCGCGTTAAATAAATCGCCGTGCCCTTAACGGTAACCAAAGGATCGTTTTTAAATTTCTCATCTAACTCTTCAAATAATACCCGTCGCTCATCCTGATACTCCGCAACTAATTCACGGCCTTTAATCCAAGTGGTCATGGTAAGGAATAACACCATACCAACCATTAAGGGTAACCAGCCACCGGATAGAATTTTTAAGCTATTGGAGGATAAAAACAAAAAATCAATGCTTAAAAATGTTATTAAAAAGCTAACACCAATATACGTTTTCCATCGCCAAAGTGCCTGAATAACAATAAACGCTAACATGGTGTCCACAACCATAGTACCGGTAACGGCGATCCCATAAGCAGAGGCCAGCGCAGATGAGGATTGAAAGCTTAAAACCAGAATGAATACCGACACCATTAACAACCAATTAACCGCTGGCACATACACCTGCCCCATTTCTTCGCCGGAAGTGTGCAAAATAACCATTCGCGGACAGTAACCTAACTGAATGGCTTGCCGTGTGACCGAAAACGCACCGGAAATAACGGCCTGAGAAGCAATCACCGTGGCTAGCGTTGATAATGCCAACAAAGGGTATAGCGCCCATTGCGGGGCTAACAAATAGAAAGGGTTCTGAATCGCTTCAGGATTGTGCAGCAATAACGCCCCTTGACCGAAATAATTACAGAGTAATGCTGGAAAAACAAAGCCAAACCAAGCATAACGAATAGGTTTTAAGCCAAAATGCCCCATATCGGCATAGAGCGCTTCCGCACCGGTAATGGCTAATACCACCGCACCCATAATCAAAAAACCTTTCAAACCCAGTTCATACAACAAGTGTACTGCGTAGTATGGGTTAAGCGCCATCATCACACTGGGGTCTTTAAGGATATTACCAATGCCTAATACCGCCAAGGTGCCAAACCAGACACACATAACGGGAGCAAACATTTTACCAATGCTACCCGTGCCCTTAGCCTGCACAATAAACAGCACACTCAGCACACTAATGGTAATGGGCAGCACATAATGTTCTAGGGAAGGCGCAACAATCTGCAAACCCTCGACCGCACTGAGTACCGAAATAGCAGGCGTAATCATACTATCACCATAAAATAGCGCCGCCCCCAACAAGCCCATCGTTACAATAAAACGTTTACGAGTGGGATTGTCACGTGAACCATGCAGAGCTAACGCCATTAAAGCAATAATACCGCCCTCACCGTTATTATCCGCCCGCATAATAAAAACCGCATATTTAATAGTCACTACTAACGTCAATGACCAGAATATCAGTGATAACACACCCAGCACATGCAGCTCATCAATGGTCAACCCCCCATGAAAAACTTCTTTTACAGCATACAATGGGCTGGTTCCTATATCGCCAAACACAACCCCTATCGCGCTGAGTGCTAAACCGCCCAGTGGTTTTTTTGAAACATCGTGATGTGCTGTCATCTTAAAAAATTAATAAGTCGTTATGTTGGAAGATTGCTTCATTACGCTTTCCCTTCACTGCTTGCCGATAAGATTTCTAGGCTTAGGTACTTTTTTAAATTGCGCGTGAAGTCGTTAATACTAGGTTTTGCCAATATTTTATCTAAAAATCAATATATTTTTCAATTAGTTATTTTTACACCCCATTTTGTACCGTTATTTTAGCAGACGATACCGCTATTCAGCAGCCAAGAATGCGGTTCATACAATCATACGTTTATAAGCTATTGCTTCTTTCATGATGAGATGAGTCGTCAACAAAACCTACTGGCAATAGGAAATTTAAAAAATATTGCGCTAAAAGAAACGGGCGTTTACCAAGAAATGGACGCCAATGCTAGCAAAATAACCCAATAAAATAACGGGAAACCACTTCATATGACTGCTAAAAGTGTATCGCCCTTTAGTCAAGCCTAGTAAACCAATGCCGGGTGCAGACCCAATGGCCAGCAAACTTCCACCAACGCCTAAAGTTAAGGTCAACAGCAACCATTGGCCTTGAGAAATATCGGGGTGCATGGTTAATACGGCGAACATTAAGGTACCATTATCAACAAATGCGGAAGAGAGGCCTATAAGAATATTGGCTGTGCTGGCGCTAAGTTGGCCATAGAGTAAATGCGATACCAAATCCAAATAACCAATGTAACCTAGGCCACCAATCCCCATCATGGCACCGTAAAAAAATAACAAGGTATCCCAATCTAAATTACCCACTTCGTCAATAATATCAAAATGCTGATACTTGGCGACTCCAGAACTGATATTACTATTCGCTAGATTACTAAAGAGTTCCGCTGGCGTTTTAACGTATTCATGCTGCAATTTTTGCAAATAATAATTAAACAGATTCAGTAGTGATAATCCCGCCATCATCCCAAATGCAGCAGGCAGATGCAGATACATATCAGACCACACGGCTAAGATAATGGTGATCAAAAACAGTAAAACTACGCCATATGCACCGCGGTGCATTACAATTCGCTCTTGTTCAAGAACCGGCGTTTCTTTGGGTACGGCAAATTGCATAAAACTAGCTGGGACTAAAAAATTTACCACGCAAGGGACAAATAAATTGAAGAAATCCGTAAACTTCAGCATGCCATGCTGCCAGACAAACAGCGTCGAAATACCACCCAATGGACTGACAGAGCCACCCGCATTGGCAGCCACCACAATATTTATACACGCGAGGGATACAAATCGGGCATTATTTTTCCCTACGGCCATAACCACAGAGCCCATTAATAAACCCGTCGTCAGGCCGTTGAGAAAGAAAGACATAAAAAATACTAGCAGCCCTGTCACCCAAAACAATTGCCGATAATTCATGCCTCTATTTTCTAACCAGTTACGTAAGGCATCAAACACCCGCATAGTATCCATAACGTTTAAATAGGTCATGGAGACGAGGATGAACAGCATGAGTTCGGCATAGGTTGATAAGTTCGCCTTAAACTCATTGACCGGAGGTTCTAAAATGCCTTGTTGTTGATAGGCAAAAACGATAACCGCCCAGATTAACCCTGCCGCCAACAACATTGGCTTTGATTTTTTAAGCGTCGTTACTTCTTCAAACATGGCGGTTATATAGGCTAACACCATTGCCACAAGCGAAAAATAGCCCGCCCAATGCTGGGTTAAATCGAGTTTCTCATGCGCACTTGCTGCAGCCTCTCCACAAGCAGGCAACCATAAAATAACGATGGCCACCAGTCGATTGAAATAAGGCATATAAATTTCTCAATAAATCACTGTGAACGTGCATTAAAACCCTAAGTTTTCGATCAAGCCTTCAGCATTTTTCCATAGGCGGCGGCATTTGCCCAACCCGCCGAAACTGCGCGATCAGCCAATGTGTGGCAGACACCAAATACGCATAAAATTAATTCTAAACCGTGTTACACCAAGCTTTCGCGCACCGCAATCCTAGTCGCATAATCTCATGCTTGGGCGACTTGAACGCTAAACTGAGGACTTTTGAAACACGCACTAAGGAAATACTGATCATCCAAGCCAATAAGCCGTGAAAAAACCCCTCCAGCATAAACAAGCTAAAGATACGCCGTGAATCCGCACCAATCGCCCGCAATATGCCTATTTCACGCGTACGTTGCAACACCCCCATCGCTAACGTGCCCGCCAAACCGATGCCGCCCACCGTCGCGATCAATCCCGCTAGCCCCAATAACATGCCAGTAACAGTACTGAATTGGTTTTGGGCAAACTGCCGTTGCTCAAGTGTCGCCGAGGTATTGTAATAATCCAGCGCCATATTTTGCGCCTGAAACGCTTGTTTTAAGGCATCCGCATATTTTTTTTCTGCCAGCAACGTATCCACTGGTGCAGCAAGTAAAGCTAACGTGCTGTTGATATTGTCATGCGTCAGCCCTTGCACAGTATCCAATGGAGCATAAACGGGTTCTACCGCATAGCCTGCGCCAGCAAACCAACGGTATAATCCGATCACTCGCCAAGCCTGCTCAGTTTGCGCCACATTAACCTGTACCGTATCACCGACCTGAATACCGTTTAACGCGGCGGTTTCAGCGTTTAGCACCAACACTGACTGTCCGCTATCGGTAGGTTCAAACCAACGCCCGGCAACAATCAGCGGTTTATATAGTTTCCCTGTAACGGGGACAGCCAACATCTGCATCCCTAATCCGCCCACTTGCCGAATAGCTTGCCCTGCTTGAATTAATTCTGCGGGGATGCGGTTCCATAATTCTACGGCGGTAGTTTGCGGCACGGATTGGGCGATGGCATCAATTTTTGCTGATGCTTGGTCGGTATTGAACCCCAATCGCACCGCATAAAGGCTTCTGGCTAATTCATGGTCTAAGGTTAAATTGACTGAGGCGATCATACTCATGATCAACATGAACAACACCCCAGCAATAATTAACACGATTTGCGTCCAAAATAACCGTGCTTTGCGGCGCACTAAATTACCCAAAGCAACCGCATACTGCGGGGATAACCAACGAAACAGCTTATGCTCCAACCACAGCGCAAAGCGATTTCTGGCAAAATCCGCACTTACACCGTAGCTACCTAATGCCTCACGCACCGACATGGACGCGCCACGCCAAATCGGCCAAAGCCCAGCTAACAACGGTACCGTCAAACCGCCAACCAGCATACACAGCAACGCGCGTGAAGAATACGCAAACTGTGGCAATTCGACATTAAACAAATCCAGAAACCAGCGACTGCTCCAAAAAGCTGCGCCAAAACTCGCCGGAATGGCTAAAAACAAGGCCATTACGCTAAGAAGCTGCACTTCGCTTAAATAAATCAGCGCAATGGTATTGCGCCGCGCACCCACTGCTTTCAACATGCCGATCTGATTAGTTTGTTGGGTAATCACCGCCGCAACAGTATTTAGGATCAATACCGAACTCAGTGCCAAAGAAGCCCACGCCATCACGTTCAAAATTAAATTAATGCCCGCAATATAGGATCGCCCCCAGTGTCGCTCAGGATTTTGCAACAAGGTTGCATTGACGTTAATTCTCATTTCCGCCAGCTTATTACGGATAGCCCCTGCGACAGTACGCGCCTTTTCCTCGCTATAAGGCGGCGTTACTTGCACTAACATTTGCCGAAATGACTGCGCGGGAATGCCAAAATCGGGAGCTAACGCAGGATCGATAAAAAAATGCACCTGTCCACCAAACGCAGGCGGTTTCACAAAAGGATGACGAATAACCCCAGTGAGCATAAACGCACGACTGCCACTCGGCGTTTCCAACTGCAAAGCATCGCAGATGTTTAAACCCGCAAATTTAGCGGATAATCGCTCAACCCCAAGCCCATCGCCGTTAGGCCATGCACCGCTACGCAATATCCATTGATCATATAGCTGTTGCGTGTAATCGGTACGGAACACTACCGTGCCCATTTGCCATTGTGCATCAGCAGCAGTTTTGTAACGCACCGTAAATTGCGTGAGGGTATCGACAGCGGCAACGCCTTCCACCGCCTTAATGGACTTGATAGACTGCAAGTCAACATCGCTTTGCAGCATTAAACTGATATGAGACGGCATGGATTGCCGGTGCGCGGCATCCATATTGCCAAGCTCCAAATCCATCATCCCCAACAATGTACCCACCACAAAAATGCCTATGGCGATACTGTTAATGGCCAATAACGTCCGCGCCGGATGCGCCCTCAAATCGGCGATAATTTTCGTCCAAACGCTATGCAACAGAAACACCTTGATCAGCGACGATCCGCCCAGAATGAATAACTATACGGCGCGAAGCAGATTTTGCCAAAGCTTCATTATGCGTGACCATCACCAAGGTTTTACCTTGCTCACACAATTGCAAAAATAAGGCAAAAACACTGTCGGCGGTTTCACTGTCCAAATTACCCGTAGGCTCATCAGCCACAATGAGCGGTGGATCATTTGCCAACGCCCTAGCAATTGCTGCACGTTGCTGCTGCCCACCGGAAACCTGACTGGGTAACTGTTGCGATTGATTGCTTAAGCCGACTAAATCCAAGAGCGATTGTGCACGCGCCAAGCGGGCTTTTTTAGGCACTTTACCCACCAAATCCATCGGCAGTAAAATATTTTGCAGTAAGGTTAAAGAGGGTAATAATTGAAAAAACTGGAATACAATCCCGACATTTGTACCTCGCCAAACCGATAATTGCTCTTCCTTCAAATTCTGCAAGGCACTGCCGCAAACCCTAACCTGTCCACTACAAGGCCGATCAATCCCAGTCAATAAGTTTAGCAAAGTGGACTTGCCATTACCGGAGGGTCCTACTATCGCGACAAACTCCCCCGCTGATACAATTAAAGAAATATCATACAAGACTGGTTGCATGACTTGACCTAAGAGATATCCCTTATTGACGGATTGAAGCTGGATAATCGACATAAGCACATAATAGAAAAAATAAGTCATTCTAACAGATTTATGAATACCCCCTAAGATGCCTCCACTTTCAGAATCAGCAACTAACCGTAGGCCTTTTACTCCGCATACTTGCTTAATCCCTACATCATTGCATATTGTTAACGTAGTATAATTCCTTTTTTATAAAACCTATTGTCAAACATGTCCAAAAAAAAACAGATTATCATCGTCGGTGCCGGCCCTGGTGGCTTGTGTGCTGGAATGTTGTTAAGCCACCGCGGTTTTAACGTATCCATTTTTGAAAAAAATGCTGAAGTCGGCGGACGCAATCGCCCCGTTCGTTTAGACAAATTCGTTTTCGACACGGGACCCACGTTTTTATTGATGAAATACGTTTTAGATGAAATGTTCACCTTATGTGGCAAACGCAGTGACGATTACCTAACATTTTTTAAACTCGATCCTATGTATCGTTTACTGTTTAATGACAATGCGGTGGATGTTTACTCAGATAGGGACAAAATGCGCGCAGAATTGCAACGGACATTCCCCGAGGGTAGCGCAGGCTTTGACCGTTATATTGAGCAAGAAGGCAAACGCTTTCGGAAACTCTATCCGTGTATCAAGCGCAATTATTCCAGTCTGAAAGCGTTTTTTTCATGGGATTTACTCAAAGCTGTCCCTTATTTAGCACTAAACCACAGCGTTTTCTCCAATTTAGGGCGCTATTTTAAAGCCGAAAAAATGCGGCTGATTTTTTCATTCCAATCGAAATACCTCGGCATGTCACCTTGGGAGTGTCCAGCGCTGTTCACTATGCTGTCCTATTTAGAACATGAATACGGCATTTATCATGTCAAAGGTGGGCTTAATCAAATCGCAGCAGCTATGGCCAAAGTCGTCACCGAGCAAGGTGGTGATATTTACACCAACACGGCGGTTAGCGAATTAATTATTGCAAATAAGATGGTGAAGGGCGTGCGTTTGGCCGATGGCAGTGAAGTGTTAGCAGACGAGGTGATTGTTAATGCTGACTTTTCCTACGCCATGACGCATCTGGTTGCACCAGATGCGTTGAAACAACATAGTCCAGAACGCCTTAAGAAACTTGATTACTCCTGTTCAACGTTTATGCTGTATTTGGCATTAGACCAAACCTATCCAGACTTGTCACACCACAGCATTGTGTTTGCAAATGATTACAAAACCAATATCAGCAATATTTTTGGACATAAAACCTTAAGTGATGACTTTTCGTTTTACGTGCAAAATGCTGGCGTGACCGATGCCAGCTTAGCGCCAGCAGGTCAATCCGGTTTATATATATTGGTGCCAATGCCCAACAATAGCAGCGCTATCGACTGGGATGCTCACTGTATGGTGATGCGTGAAAAAGTCCTAGATGCTCTGTCGGTTCGCTTGTCTTTAACCGATATTCGCGAACATATCCTACACGAAAAAATTATCACCCCACAACGCTGGGAAACCGAGGAAAATGTGTTTATGGGTGCGACGTTTAGCCTGTCACACAAGTTTAGCCAACTTTTATACTGGCGGCCACACAACCAATTTCAGGAACTTGACCATTGTTATCTAGTGGGTGGTGGCACACATCCCGGTAGTGGTTTACCGACGATTTATGAGTCTGCGCGTATTTCAGCCGACCTCATTTGTCAAAAACACAAGGTCAGCTATGCCGAACCAAACCGCAGCTGGTTGTAACATGACCCAGACAGGAAGACCTCATGAATACTAAAAAACTACAGCATATCGTCGTCATCGGTGCAGGCTTGGGTGGATTATCCGCTGCCATTTCACTCGCAACAGAAGGCTTTAGTGTCGAATTGCTGGAAAAAAATGATAAGGTCGGCGGTAAGCTAAACGTTTTAGAAAAAGACGGTTTTACTTTTGATTTGGGGCCTTCTATTTTAACCATGCCGCATATTTTTCGCCGCTTGTTTGATCGCGCCGGTAAAAACATGGATGACTATGTGAACATTCAAACCGTTGAACCACATTGGCGTAATTTTTTTGAAGACGGCAGCACGTTGGATTTAAGTTCCGACCCTACGGTGATGCAAAAAGAATTCGCTAAACTGGGGGGCAACACTGCCAATGAATTTGCCGAATTTCTAGCGTATTCCAAAAAACTCTGTGAAGTTACTGAGGCAGGTTATTTTGAACATGGACTGGATTCCTTCTGGGAACTGGTGCAGCACTATGGCGCAATCAAGAGCTTAAAAGAGTTTGATGTATTTCGCTCCATGGATCAAGGAGTGCGACGTTTTATCAAAGATCCCAAGCTGGTTGAAATTCTCAACTATTTTATTAAATACGTTGGCTCATCACCTTACGAAGCACCAGCGTTGATGAACTTACTGCCTTATATTCAGTTTGGTTACGGCTTGTGGTACATCCAAGGCGGCATGTATAAGATGGCAGAAGCTTTGCAAAAGCTCGCTGTCGAGTTAGGCGTATCAATCCGCGTCAATGCCGAAGTCGCAGAAATTCAATACAGTGGCGATCATGCCAGCGGTGTGAGACTGACTGATGATAGCGTCATCAGTGCCGATATTATTGTCTCCAACATGGAAGCAATACCGGCTTACCAGAAACTATTGCATAATCCCAAACAAGCGCAACAGCTCAATCGCTTTGAACCCACCTGTTCCGGCTTAGTGATGCATCTAGGTATTAATCGCATTTATAAACAACTCGCGCACCATAACTTCTTTTACTCCGACCATCCACGCGAGCATTTTAATGCGGTTTTTAAGAATAACCGCCTATCTGAAGACCCCACCATTTACCTCGTTGCTCCGGTTAAAAGTGACCCTGCCCAAGCCCCACGCGGCTGCGAAATCATAAAAATCCTGCCACATATTCCGCACTTGAACCCAGAGCAACCGTTGACCAGCGAAGACTACGCCGCTTTCAGTGAGCGAGTATTAGTCAAACTGGAACGCATGGGCTTAACCGATCTCAGAAAACACATCATCTGTGAAGAAACGTGGACGCCACTGGATATTCAGGCACGGTATTATTCCAACCAAGGGTCTATTTATGGCGTAGTAGCGGATCGGTTTAAGAACTTAGGTTTTAAAATTCCGCAACGCAGTGGACAATTGCATAACCTGTATTTTGTTGGCGGCAGCGTCAACCCCGGCGGCGGCATGCCAATGGTGACGCTATCTGGGCAATTGGTTAAAGATAAGATTTTAGCCGATCTAAAAAAGCAACTCAGCTAGGTAAAAGGCGCTGTCACAAAGCTTAGCTAAAGCCAGGAAAAACCTCGCCTGATACATAATCATAATCTGATTTTTTAGCGCAAGTAGCCACTAAGGCAAGTGATTAATCTCATCGACACGGTTAAAATCTACGCCGACACTGACAATAAAACTGGTGGCTTCTTCAATATCCATTTTTGATTTAACCACCTTAGATTCATGCACAATCACGGTAAATCCAGACGTGGGATTAGGCGAAGTAGGGATGAATAAAATATACATCTCTTTGTTTTTATTCGTAACATACGCTGGAACCCATATCCCGTCTTTTGGGTATTCAATGTACACCACTTCGCGCATGCCTTGCTGCCCATGACCCGAAAACATGTCCACGATTTTTTTCGTTACTCGGTAAACAGTGTTTAACAAGGGGATACGTTCAATAACCGCATCAATCAACGCAATAATGGACGATTTACCTACTTTTACACGATAGCCAATATAGGTGAACGCCAAAAAACTAAACACAAACAGTACCAGCGTTAAAAAAGCATTGTCGGTATAACCAAACACCATGCCGTAAGCAGTCGACATTAAATGCTTAACAAAAATAACAATCTGCACCACTAAAAAAACCGGTAAGAAGGCTAATACCCCGATTAAAAATAAATTAAATACTTTTTTTACGCTGTCGTTGTTCATTATCCATTCCCCTTAAATTGATTTTATTATTATCAGCACGGCTCATAAACGCCTTAACAAGATGTATAAGCCGTGCTATTTTATTATCACAACATGACGAGCGGGTTAACTGGGCTTGTAACGCTTAGTAGGCAGCCCATTTTATAATCACGTCGCCTGCGGATTACGCAACAACAGATGATAACCTACCTCACCCGCTGTTTTATGCCTAAGAACCTGCCAATGCAGCGGTAGGTTTTGCAATGCTAGCTGCGCTGGCGTTTCAATATAAATTTTAGCGCCTTGCTGCAACCAGCCATTATCTTCTAAGGCATGACACACTTCCGCCGTACAATTATTAGCAAACGGCGGATCTAAAAACACTAAGTTATAACGGTCAGCGGGGGCTTGTGTATTACTCGCTAAAAAGCGCAATACATCCCCATTAACCACCTGCACCTGCGAAGCCTCTAAAAGCACGCTGTTTTCACGCAACGTCCGACACGCCAGTGCATTATTTTCCACCAACGTCACTTTTTTTGCCCCCCTAGAGGCCGCTTCAAAGCCTAAGGCACCACTGCCAGAAAATAAATCCAAACAACAGCTGCCTGCGACATCTTCTTGTAACCAATTAAAGAGCGTTTCACGCACCCGAACTGGCGTGGGTCGCAAATCAGGCACATCGTCAAAATGTATAACGCGACTGCGCCATTTGCCCGCAATAATTCTGAGTTTATTTTGCACCTGTTTTAACCGCCGTTGCTTGAGTGACTGTTTGACCAACCGTGACTGTTTGTAACAAATCAATGGGCAGACGACGTTTAAACGTCTCTTTAATATTAGCCACGCTGACCTGTTCAATTTTTTGTGTAAAGGTGTCCAGATAATCTAATGGTAAGTGATAAAACCCCATCATCGCCGCATACCCTGCTAATTCTTTATTGGTATCAAAGCGCATCGCAAAACCGCCGGTAATATTTTGTTTGGAGGCTTTTAACTCCGCCTCTGTCGGCCCATTATTAATAAAATCAACCAAGGTCTGATTCAAGACTTGCAACGCCTCGTTGGTTTTTTCATTGCGCGTCTGCAAGCCGATTTCAAACGGGCCAGGTTTAAGATAGGCCGCGAAATGACTAGAGGCACTGTACGCTAAGCCTCTTTTTTCACGTATTTCATTAAATAATTTTGATACCAAGCCACTGCCACCCAAAATATGGTTGCCCACATAGAGCGTAAAATAATCAGGATCATTGCGAAATGACACCGGCAGACCGACTAACACATGCGTTTGCGAAGAAGGAAATTCAATATGCTGTAAAGGCGTTTTTTTAGGCAATACCACATCCTCTAACGGCGCGGGTTTTTGCCCCACGGGCAACCCTGCCAGCAGTTGTTCGGCAATTTGCGTGGCCTGTGGTTTCTCTAAATTACCCACCATTACCACCATAGCATTCGCGGCAACATAGTGTTGTTGGTAAAAGGCCCTAACTTTAGCCGCGGTAAATCCGCTCACTGTTTTAAGATCACCGTCACTGTCATGCGCATAAGGGTGGTTGCCATACAGCGCTTTATTAAAGGCAATATCGGCTTGCGCAGCGGGCGATTCTTCCCGTTGTTTTAAACCCGCTAAGGTACGACTAAGATCGCGCTTAACATCCGCCTCAGCAAAACGCGGTTTAGATAATACCGTTTGCAATGTCTCTAACGCACTGTTTAACAACTTAGGTTCTGTCAGCGACCGCAACGATACCGTTGCCATATCCGTAGAGACGCCTGCACTTAATTGTGCGCCAACACTTTCCAAGCGTTGTGCAATCGTATCGGCATTCCAAGCACCCGCACCGGTATCCAGTAATGTCGTAGTAAAACTAGCGATGCCGTATTGTTCCGCATCGCGCGCACTACCCGCGTCAAACACCACCTGTACATCGACCATAGGTAAACCAGTTGTTTGAATAAAATAAACCGGACTGCCTTGGCTGGTTTGCCAATGATCAATACTTACCTTTGCGCTTGCCGTCTGGGTTATTACCAAAAGGAGTAATCCTAAAATTTTAATCATCATGCCTATCCATTAGTAAGAAAAGGTGTAACACATACACCATTGTTCAGTGAACAGCTTAGGTTTTATACCGCTGCCCGTTAATATTTACAGTATTTACAGCGTCGGTCTAATCTGCCCATAAGGCGGCAAGACTAAAACTGATTGCCTCGAACGGCGGGAGCGACACCGCATTATCATTTTCCAATACCTGTAATAACAACCACCCGGCGGCGGTGTTTTCAAACACTTCCAAGGTGCGCAGAAGCGGATCAACCAGCCAAATGTGTTGCACACCGTGACGTGCATAAAGCGGCATTTTTAAAGCACGATCTTGCCGTGCCGTACCAGGCGATAACACTTCACAAACCCAATCGGGTGCTAATTCAAAATACGCCGTTTCGGGTAAACTTGGCATACGTTCGCGCCGCCAACCGGCTATATCCGGCACAACAATATCCGTCCATAAATGTACTTCTGGCTCATCTAAAATCCACCAGCCACCCGGACCATTTCGCCCCTTATCAAAAGGACTAACCAACTCATCCCCCAATGATGACGAGGCTCGCGCATGGCGGGGCGCAGGACGCGGCTGCGCATATAAACTACCATTAATAATTTCTGCCACAAAATGCTCAGGGATATTGCATAAATCCTGATAAGTGGCCGGTTTTAGTTGTGGATACGCCATAATTATTTATCTCTAGTGTAAATACCAGACGGATTTACTGACCCGTAGTTTTATTCGCCATCCCCTGCGGTTCCATATAAGCAATGCTCAACTGATCGTCCAATAAATATTTATTTGCCACCGCTTGTACCTGCTCCGCAGTAACATGGTTAATCTTATCAACGTATTCATCGGCTTTTTTCCAACCCAAGCCAATGGTTTCAAACATGCCTATTTTCATCCCTTGATAAAACATGGAATCTTGTTCAAAGACCGATTGCGCCAAGACTTGTGCTTTAACCCGCTCTAACTCTGCCGTACTGATCAAGGTATTTTGCAAAAGCACAACTTCATTCTTTAACGCACGTTCCAACTCTGGCAGCTTTTTCCCCTTCGCCGGTGTCGCTTCTAACATAAACAATTCGGGTAAGCGCGCCGTTAAATCATACGCAGCACTTGCGGTAACCGCTAACTGTTTACCACGCACTAATTTAGAGGATAACCGCGCACTGTTACCGCCATCCAAAACGCCCGCTAACACTTCCAACGCATAGGCTTCATCAGGGTTTACGGCATTTTTTAAAGTTGGCACTTTATACCCCATCATCAGATACGGCAGTTGTGCAGGCAACTTAATGGTCATGCGCCGCTCGCCCAATTGTACGATTTCCGTTTGCGGCTTTAACGGTGTCAACTCACTGGCTTTAAGTTCACCAAAATACTGTTGCGCCAGTGTAAACACCTCTGCCGCCTGCACATCACCAATGACCACCAATGTCGCATTATTCGGCGCATACCAACGCTGATACCACGCTTGTAAATCGGCCACCTTATAATTTTCAATATCCGCAGGCCAGCCGATAACCGGATGTTTATACGGACTATTACTAAAAGCCATCGCCATAAAATGCTCTTCCGTTTTTGCACGGGGCTTATCATCGGTACGCATGCGCCGCTCTTCATGCACCACTTCTAGCTCTTTAACTAACTCTTCCGGCAATAAATGCAGGCCGCGCATACGATCAGCTTCTAATTCAAAACTAACGGGCAGTCTGGATTTTTCCATGGTTTGAAAATAAGCGGTGTAGTCACGACCGGTAAAGGCATTTTCATCCCCCCCATTTTCAGCAATAATGCGCGAAAACTCACCAGCAGGATGCTTATCTGTGCCTTTAAACATCATGTGTTCAAGCATGTGCGACGAACCGGTAATACCACCCGGCTCATAACTTGATCCCACCTTATACCAAACCTGTGACACCACTACTGGCGAACGATGATCTTCTTTAACCAATACTTTTAGGCCATTTGTCAACACTTGCTCTTGCACCTTCACATCAGCACTATGCGCTAGAAAGGGTAAGCAAAACGGTAAAATCAAGAGTGATTTAAACTTCATAACGTCCTCTGGTTAACAATGTTAGTAGGTCAATCTATTTCAATAATCGAGTGTTCACGGTATTCTATACGATAATTAAAAAGTTGGATTGATAAACCATGACAAACGCATCGCCTCACCTTAAGCCCCTGTGGAAAAGTTATCTTGAACTCTGCAAGCCCAATGTTGTTGCAGAAATGATTTTTATTGCATTCGTGGGTATGCTATTGGCAAGCCCTAGCATGCCCGAATTGGATAAGATGATTTATGGCCTGATTGGCATTGGCTTGGCTGCGGCGGCAGGCGGTGCCTTTAATCAGCTGGTTGAGCGTGAAATGGACAAGTATTTAAATGCACATCGCCCTATTCCCAGTGGCCGAATTAACGCCAAACACGCCGTGGTCTTTGCCACGCTATTGAGCATTCTCTCCATGCTGGTGTTGATTATTAAAGTCAATGCATTAACGGCTGCGCTGTCACTGGTATCACTATTGGGCTACGCCTTTATCTACACCTCGTTCCTTAAAAAAATGACCTCACAAAACATTGTCATTGGAGGGATTTTTGGTGCCGCACCACCGTTATTAGGCTGGGCGGCAATCAGTAACGATATAAATCCTTATGCACTGCTGCTGGTGTTGATTATTTTCGTATGGACGCCGCCGCATTACTGGCCGCTTAATATTGCCCGCTTTGATAAATATAAGAAAGCGTATGACGAACATGGCATTCGCATGTTGCCTGTCACACATGGCGTGGCGTACACACGCTTACAAATACTGCTTTGGTCTATTTTGTTACTGCTGGTAACCTTACTCCCCTATTTAACGGGCATGAGCGGCCTCATTTACCTCGCCTTTGCTAGCATACTGGGCGTGGGCTTTATTGCCTGTGCTATTTTAATGATGCGCACTGGCACGGATAAAACCGCCATGCAAACCTTCTGGTTTTCCATTTTTTATATTACGGCCTTGTTTGCAGCACTACTCATTGATCATTACGTGAGGTTCACTTTATGAGCCTTAGTCATCATGAACAAACCCGCCAGCCTGCACATCCTTTTGCAGAATTCATTCGTGTATTAGGTAAAGGAAAAAAAGGCGCACGCGACCTGACACAAGACGAAGCATACCGTGCTATGCGCATGATTTTAAACAACGAAAGTGAACCTGAGCAATTAGGTGCATTTTTAATGCTTATGCGTATTAAAGAAGAAACTGCGGAAGAATTGGTTGGTTTTGTGCGAGCAGCTCGTGAATCCTTAGGGAGCGCAAAGAAAGATTATCAGGCTGATTTAGACTGGTCTAGCTATGCCGGGAAACGTCGGCATTTACCTTGGTTTCTATTATCCGCACTGCTATTAGCCGAGAATGGTATCAAGGTCTTTATGCATGGCTCCGCTGGTCATACAGAAGGTCGGCTTTACACCGAGGATGTATTGCAGTATTTGGGCATACCCACCGCTACCTCGTTTAAAGACGCAGAACAACAATTGGCACAACACCATTTTAGTTACCTGCCGTTACAACACATTAGCCCAAAACTGTATGACATTATCGAAATGCGTACGTTAATGGGATTGCGTTCACCCGTACATACCCTGGTTAGGCTCTTAAATCCTTTTAATGCGCCGTTTAGTATTCAAGGGATCTTTCACCCCAGCTATCGCGCAGTACACCAACAAGCGGCAGCGCAATTAGGCCAACAACATATGGCGGTTTTAAAAGGGGAAGGCGGAGAAACCGAACGGAACCCCGATATGGAGTGTTTAGTGCAAAGCGTGCATGACGGCGTGTTATCTGACGAGCTTTGGCCAGCTTTATTTACACACAGGCATGTCAAAGCGGAGCATTTAGACCCCCAAGATTTGCTGCTCATGTGGCAAGGCACACTGGACAATGAATTTGCACTAGCCAGCATTATCGGCACCTGCGCCGTGGCACTGCGCTTATTAGGAAAAGCAGACTCACCAGAAGCCGCGCAAGCCATGGCGAAGATGTTTTGGGTAAACCACCAGCAACGAAAATAACTCTAAAACCAGCGCACTGTACGCATCAAACAATTAATTCCCCCCTCAGGGGCAATATGCCTTAAGCATATTGCCCCCCAAAAAAGGTAAGATGCACCTAAAAAATACTTAATGGCAGGTCTTACGCCGCCGCTTGCGCGAAAGTGGGAATGCCTTTTATACACTCTTTTTCCATATGCAAATAGCGTAGACCCATTAGCGTACCGCCATTGGGATCATCGTCTACCCACATAATTTCCACTTCACCCAATAAACTTAAATGATCAAACTCAAAAGCAGTTATCAATCCAGGAGCAACATTGACCTTTTCATCGAGATAGATCATTAAACCTTCGACCGACACGTTAATGGTTTTAAACACATGTTTACGCTCATTTAAGAAAATGCGTCCTAACGCTTCCAGATTTTTACGATACACCTTACGTTTGTAAAAAACCGCATCAATGTCGTAGGCAATATGAACAAACTCTAGCGCTAATAAGATACCGTCATCCAGCATATCCGCACGCACCAAACGCACCTCACCCGCTAGACGCAACTCCTGTAGATAAATATCAACTAAAGGAGAGGATTCGATGGCTTTAAATAAATCGCTTACGTTGTGAATAATCGGATTGCTTAATAACTGAACCAAAACCCCTGTGACGGAAAAGTTCTTAACGGCGACATCCAACTCTTCACCTGCTAAATAAATCAAACCGTTAGAGGTTAATAATTTACGATAGTATCGTCTAGTATCTGACATGCACTTAACCTAATATTGACGCTTAATGCGTAGTGGGAGAAAGCCCACTTTCCTTTGCCATATGAATATACTGCAGCCCCATTACAACCCCGCCATCAGCATCATGCTCCGCCCACATCACCGCCACCTTCCCGGATAACCGTTCACTTTCAATTACAAACGTAGTCACTAGCCCTGGCAAAACAGTTACGTTGCTATCCAAATGAATCATAAATCCGTCAAGGGAAGCATTAATCGTTTTAAAGGGTGTCGCATGATCATTTAACAATATCAACCCTGAGACCTTCAATCTTTTTCGATAAGCTTTGCGCTTATAAAAAATCTCATCAACATCATATGAAACATGTACAAAAGCCATCACAACTTGCAGGCTATCACCGACCATATCTACCCGGACTACCGACATTTCAGCCGCCAGTCGCATATCCTGCAAGTAAATATCCACTAACTCAGTCGAATTAATCGCTCGCTGAAAATCATCGACATTCTTTATCGTCGGATTGGGCGCAATTTCGACTAACACACCCGCTATAGAATAGTTTTTAACCGCTATTCTAAGCTCTTCTCCCGCCAGATAGAGGTGTCCCTGCGAGGTTAACGTTTTACGGTAATGCTGCCTGTTTTCGGGCATGACGAAGACTCAAGTTGAATGTTTAGAAAATTTAATTCGCACCGATACACAACAAAAATATATTATAGTAAATTATTCAATACTTGACCTTATTATTTGATCTATTACATAATTATTTATAGACCTCAAAATATTATGCTTATGAAAAGACACGCCGCTACCCAATTACTCCTTATAGTACTGCTTATTTTGCTTAACGCATGTAGCATCAATCCCAACCCACCACAAAACAAAGAAAACATTTGCGCACTCTTTCAAGAAAAAGACGATTGGTATGATGCCGCGTTTGCCACTGAACAAAAATGGGGCGTTCCCGTCTATGTACAAATGGCTATTATGTTTCAAGAGTCAAGTTTCGTTGCCGATGCCCGTCCGCCGTTTGAGCCTGGACGAGCCGTCCAGAGCAGTGCCTTTGGCTATGCACAGGCTAAAGATGAAACATGGGATCATTT
>JAPLRW010000187.1 GCA_026398935.1 Methylococcales bacterium | reverse complement strand
GCGACGAAACGTGCGACATATTTTTAGAATGTGCTTTTTTTACACCACTCAGCATTGCGGGTAAAGCGCGTAAATTTGGTTTACATACTGACTCATCGCACCGATTTGAGCGGGGCGTTGACCCTTTCTTACAAGAGCGTGCTATTCAACGCGCGACACAGCTTATTGTTGATATTGCAGGTGGCAGCGTGGGGCCTATTACAGCGATTATTAATCCGTCGAATTTGCCCGATAGATCAGCCGTCACATTACGTCGCCTGCAAATTACAAAAATACTGGGCATTACCCCGGCCAATAGCGATGTGATCGCTATTTTTCAGCGCTTAGGTATGCAAATTATTACTGAAGCAGGCGGCTGGCAGATTACACCGCCGGGCTGTCGCTTTGACATCGCTATTGAAGCAGACTTAATTGAAGAATTAGCGCGTATTATCGGCTATAACAACCTGCCTAGTCGTAGCTTATTAATGCGTTCAGCCCTAGGGCACGCGCCAGAAGCCTTGCTGACCTTAGATAGAGTAAAAGATTTATTGGTTGATAGAGGTTATCAAGAAGCCATTACCTATAGCTTTGTAGATGAAGAGATTCAAAAGCTGATTGATCCTGAACAAGCGGTTGTCCGATTACAAAATCCTATCTCTTCTGAATTGTCTGTTATGCGGACAACATTATGGTGTGGTTTATTGCGGGCGGCGTTGCATAATACCAACCGTCAGCAAAATCGCGTGCGTCTATTTGAAACGGGCTTACGCTTTATTAAACAAGACGACAAACTGCTGCAGCAAAAAACAATCGCCGGACTGGCGCTAGGCTCGGTAAGCGCTGAGCAATGGGGCGAGTCGCTGCGTAAAGTAGATTTTTACGATGTAAAAGCAGATATTGCCGCCATTGTTGGTCTCACCGCCAGTGACGTTACCTATCACATGGCACAGCATCCTGCGCTGCATCCTGGCCAAACCGCTGAGATTCTAACGCTAACAGGCGAAGTCATCGGCTGGATAGGCATGCTACATCCCTCGCTAGAAAAACAGCTAGGCTTTGATACGCCGGTATTTTTATTTGAGTTGGATCAGGATAAGTTGTTACACAGAACAATTCCTACGTTTACCGCGTTATCAAAATTCCCCTCGGTACGCCGTGATATGGCCTTAATCGTTGATGATGCCGTCACCGCAGATAGCCTTGTTGACTGCATCAAAAGTTGTGCAGAACCAATGCTACAAGAGGTTTGTGTCTTTGATATTTACCGTGGACAAGGCGTCGAAGACGGCAGTAAAAGCGTCGCCCTGAGCGTAATTTTGCAAAATTCGCTGCAAACACTTACAGATACTGAAATTGATGTTATATTTAGCAGACTATTACAGGCATTAAATGATAAACTTAGTGCGAAATTGAGGGATTAAAAACAATGGCATTAACGAAAGCAGATTTTTCCGAACGATTATTTGACGAGCTTGGGCTTAATAAGCGCGAAGCTAAAGACATGGTTGAGTTTTTCTTTGAAGAAATGAAAGGTTCACTTGAAAAAGGTGAGCAAGTGAAAATTTCTGGCTTTGGTAAATTTGAGCTACGTGACAAAAATAGCCGTCCAGGTAGAAATCCAAAAACAGGCGAAGAAATACCCATTACTGCTAGACGGGTAGTTACTTTCAGATCCGGTCAAAAACTAAAAGCTCGGGTAGAAGCATATGTTGGAAGCAAGTAACAACAACGAATTACCGATTATACCCGCGAAAAGATATTTTGCGATTGGTGAAGTAAGCGAGTTATGTGGTGTAAAACCCCATGTTCTTCGCTATTGGGAGCAAGAGTTCAGCCAATTAGCCCCCGTTAAACGCCGCGGAAATCGTCGCTACTATCAGCGGCATGATGTATTGATGATTCGCCAAATTCGGGCTCTGCTCTATGAGCAAGGCTACACTATTGGCGGCGCTAGAGCGCATTTGTTAAGTGATAATGCGAAAGAAGATTCCACGCGTACGAAACAATTAATCCATCAAATGATTGGCGAATTAGAAGAAATCCTGGAATTGCTGAAATAAATACCCGTTTGATGCTGGCATTTATTGTATAATCGTCAGTCTACTCTGTAGAGATGTATCACCGCTCAGCACATAAAAGCTTAAGCTACTTTAAGCAAATAGGTTAGTAAAACATCTACTCTATTGATGATTTAATATGTCGGGGCGTAGCGCAGCTTGGTAGCGCACTTGTCTGGGGGATAAGGGGTCGTAGGTTCAAATCCTATCGTCCCGACCAATTAAATCAACTGGTTGTAAAATACTGGTTTTAGTAAAAAGCCAATATCAGCGTATCGGGTACAGGTTGGGGTACAAATCTTAAACGCTTGACCTGATATATATTAAATATATTCTTTTAAAGCTTATTACTATTAGTAAGCCAATTTTCTGTTGATAACTCCATCAACATCAAACGCCATAACGATTCCCGCGCTTCATAACCTTGTTAGCCAATCTATGCTTTACCTGTTGATTGATTCAACCGATAAACAGCAATGCGATTTATCCACACATTACCCCATGCGTTACGCATAAGATAATCCACTGAATTTCAGGCGCCAGACTTAATAGCTCCTTTTTCTTTTGCGGCATCGACACGGGTAAGTAGATAAGCATCACTAAAAATTTGGTGGTATCGGGTGTTTTTGACGGTATTTATTAGTGTGTAAGGAATCACACAATAATGGACACGGTATCTATTTACTCCGGTCGCCAATTTTCGCGGGTGAGATTTATTACAAGTGGCTGGTAATTTTTAATAACAATGCGGTAACAACAATGGTAGTTTGCAATAAGCCAACACCGACCACCCACCGTATTAATTCGGCTTTTGTTTCGGCTATTGCCCTGTGTGTTTCGGCAATGGATTTTTGTGTATCGGCTCTTAATAGCTCTATTTCATGCTTTAGTCCCGTTTCCAAATCTTTTAAATCGCGTTTAGTCGCTAAGTCGTCCAAGTGATAATCATGCTTAGCCTGCTCTAGCGTATGGTCTGCTGTTGCCTTCTGAATATCAACAATTACCCGTGTTTGATCCTCAGTAAAGCCAACTGCTTTAAGCTTGGTTGCCAGCTCCAAAGTGTCAAATAAAATTGCCGTCATAATCGCCACCTGTTTTTGTGTATTACGTTGTTCTTCAGTATAGTATTGTTGGTTTAGCCGTACAGGTGGTAGTGCCCTTAGGGTATTAATGGTAAAAGGCCGTTCTGCCCGAACCAAACGAAACGCGTCGCGCAACAGATCAACATGCCGTACCAAAACATCAGAAGAGCGGTTCCGCAACGTCACCGTGAAAAAATAAGTCCCGCCCGCAACGCGATTACGCCGATATAACACCATGCCAATTCAATCGAAAAGTTAAAAAATGCGTAATAATGCGTAGCCCGTATGTAGCAGCGCGGAATACGGGTCATCGAAACCACGAAAACCCGGATTCCGCAAGCTCCATCCAAGCTACTTGTTACACAATGCCCAACGTACGTGATGCCTTACATGTTTGTTACTTAACTACATAAGGATGATTCACTAATTCAGCCATTTCCGGTCCTTTGTAGTATGGTTTTATCCAAACTAACTTTTTTTCTGTTAAATTATGACCAAATGGTTGGTTTCGCCAATGCCCTCTAACAAGAAAACGTACTGCAT